>JACQZM010000063.1:46289-50664 GCA_016213885.1 Candidatus Rifleibacteriota bacterium
ACGTCGTCGGACACGGTGACCACGGGGTCGCACGGCATCAGGGTCCGCCAGAGCTCGTGGTCGTTTTTTCGCAGGTATTCCCCGTAGGCTTGCCGGGCCCGCCAGTAGAGCCGGAGAGACTGCCTGTAGCTCGTCTCCAGGTCTTCGGGGACGTCCTGGCGGCGGGAGAGGATCTCCTGCTTGGCCCGATGGAGCTCGTGCTGGGCCAGCGCCGTCAGCCGGGACTGCTCGCCTCGCTTCCATTCGAGATAGGCGGTCTTGTCCCGCCGGCGGAACCTCAGATCGCTGATCACCACGTCGTGGAGAGCCGAGATTGCCTCCCGGAACCGGCGCGGCCTGGCGAGCGGGGCGTCGAACGCCACCGGGTCGCGCCGCAGGTTGGGCACCAGGTTGAACAGGTGGCCTCCAGCCACGGCGGTCACGGTGCTGCGGCCCAGATAGGCCAGGGAGACCTTCACCGCCCCCCCTCTCCCAAAGAGGTCGACAGCTCCGGGACGTGACGTTTCAAGAGCTCCTCGAGCTCCGGACAGGCCTGGAGCGCCCCGACGGCGGCGGCCAGGCCGGCCCGCATCTCGCTGGCCCGCACCGACCTCAGCGCCACGGCCAGCACCGGGAGCAGAGACCCGGCCTGGGCCGGGTCTCTCCGGATCGCCTCGCCGAGCTGCCGGATCGCCTTGCCCTTGGATCTGGACCCCCGGTGCACCGCCAGCAACAGGGAGCACCAGACCGGGACCAGCTCGGCCGGGCCGGCGCCGGGCAGCGAGACCCTGGCCTCGAGCTGCGTCACGATCCAGTGCCGCACCTCGTCGAATGGCGTCTCGAGGAGCCGCGCCCAGAGCCGGGCATCGTCCCTGGCCTGCGGGTTCTCGACGAGCCACTCCATGGCCTTCTGACGCACCTGGATGGACCGGCTGTCGAAGAACCGGGAGACCGGGTCGGGGTCGTACACCTCCGGGGCGCCGAGGCGCCCCAGCGACAGGGAGGCGAGCTCCGCGGCCAGCGCCGGGCACCGGGCGTCGGCCAGGACGGCCAGCTCCCGCACCTGGTCCGGACCGATCTGACGGATCCTGAGGTACGCCGCCCCGAGCCGCGCCACCGGAGCGGCGCTGGCCGACGCGATCGCCAGGCACTGCGTCAACGTCAACCGATCGCCGCCGACGTTGGCCTCGAACAGCCGGCAGATCGTCTCGAGGGCGGCGACGCTCTCGGTGCCCAGGAGCTCCAGCCACCCATCGACCGGGAGCGTCGAGAGCCCTCGCGCCCGGGTCAGCAGGTCGGCGCCGAACCGCTGGACCTCCTCGTCGTCGTGTTCCAGAAGCCGTTTGATCCGGAGCGGCTCGAGACCCGCGAGCCGCTCCTGGTGGAGCCTCTCGAGCGTCTTGATGGCCCAGACCCGTACCAGCCGCGACCGGGCCTCCAGCACCAGGTCGAACAGCCGGGGGAGAGCCTCCGCCGAGCCCCACAGCACCGGAAACCGCGGCGCCGACGAGAGCTCGCTCAAGCTGTGGCCCTCGGCGACCCGCACCTGGGAGGCGCCGAACCGCAGAGCCGGGGAGTGGCGGAACAGGGCGTTCATGAGCCCCCAGCTGTCCAGGATGTTCTCGCCGGTGGCCAGGTCTTCGTCCCGGTAGGCGATCAGGAACCGCGGGACCGCCTCCAGGTACGCCGAGGGCCGGGAGAAGCCCATCCTGCGGAAGTAGCGCCAGGCCCGTCGACGGAGGTGGTGCCGGGTCCGGTGGGAGAACAGCAGCGCCCCCTTCTTCACCCGGCCTCTCCAGGATATCGGCCGGCCCAGGAAGTCCTTGCCCTTTCGCGCCCTGGGAATCGTGTTCCGGACGCAGACCAGCAACTCCTCGTCGAGGACCGCGTTGACCGAGGCGTCCCAGCGGTGGCGGATCCTTCTGACGCGACGCACCAGGCGGTCGAACGCCAGGAGGAACGCCGCCATCAGCTCGTCGTCCTTGCACCCCTCGGCGTGCTTGAACAGGCGCTTCACCAGGGGTTCATGGCCCGGAGACGCCAGCGGTGCGGCCAGGTACGCCAGGATCTGACCGCGTGCCCAGGGTCTGGGGTCGGAGGCCCACCGATCTGCGAACGCCTGGAGCGACCCGGCGTCGTCGACCCTGCGGAGCTCGTCGAGGAAGGCAGGCCCCTGGGAGTCGAACAGCTCCTCCAGGAGGAGGGTGGATCCCCTGTCGATCGCCAAGGCCTACCGTCGTCCCCTTTCCCGACCCTGCGGCAGCGCCTGCCCGCGGCGGACCGGTTCGCGAAGCCCCGGTCCCTCCACTGTACACAGCCGACGCGGCCGATTCAACCGGTCACTTCACCTCGAGCGGGACCGGGGCGATCTGGACCCGGTTGTCCGGGTTGTAGTACTCGTAGGCCGTCGATGGCGGCGACGAGGCCCGGACCGGGAAGCGGGCCTTGAGCCGGTACTCGAACGAGATCGGCCGCCTCTCCTGCAGAGGCGGCAGGTAGAGCACCAGCTGGCGCCCGGCGAGCTCGAACCGGGAGATCGTCCCGGCTGTCCGGAGCGCCTCGAGGTCCTGGGTCTCGACGGCGAACCCCGGCGGGATGCCCAGGTCCAGGAGCACCAGCGATCCCGACGCCTGGCCGGTCAGCTCGAGCGTCACCTTGGCGGTCACTCGATCGTCCACGACGAGAGAGGTCCGATCGAACGTCTGGCGCACGTTCAGCGTCCCGGTCGTGGGGGCCAAGGGACCGGCTGGCAGGTCCCAGGGAACGTAGTAGGTCGCGACGATCTGGGTGGAGAACAGCTGCGGCCGGGTCAGGTCGGCTCTGATCGAGACCGTGTGGTCTCCGGTCCTCGTGAACTCCTTCAGGTCGATGAGCTGCATCACGTCGTAGGTCTTCTCGGAGACGGCCACCTCCCCGGCGGGCCGGCCGTTCACCGAGACCTTGACCGTGCCGGTGTACGGCTCCCGGGTCGGCTGCCGGTTCTGATCGGCCAGGAGCGCCTTCAACGCCAGCACCGTCGCGGTGGTGGTGAACCACCGGCCGTCGGCGTTCTTGGCCTTCATCAGCTCCTGGACGCCGTCCCGGATCGCCAGCGGCTCCGTCTGGAGGGCGGCCAGGCCCAGGACCACCAGCGCCGTGGTCTCCACCTGTCCCGGAGAGCCGCGGGAGTTCACCAGCGTCGTCCCCCGGGGTGCCCAGCCGCGGGCCTTCTTCTCGCCGACCAGCCTCCGGGCCAGTCGCAGAGCGTCGTTTCTGCGGGCCGGTACGAGGGTCAGGGCGTCGAGCACCAGGCTCAGGGAGTACGGGTCGCCCTGCCCGTCGAGGTTGTCCATCAGGTAGGCCATGGACGGCGCGACCTCCGTGGCCGACGCCCCCGCGGACAGGAGCGCCCAGGTGACGAACGCGGTGAGGGCGTACTGCTGGTCCCCCACGTGGAGCGAGTGGGGGCTCCGGCTCTCCTCGAACCGGCCGTCGGGCAGTCGCCTGGAGACGAGCCACCTGCGGGTGCGCTCCAGCAGCTTGTCGTCGATCGGGATCACCTTCGCCATCTCGGCGAACTCCACCAGGCCGTAAGCGGTGAGCATCACGTTGGCCGGGCTCTCGCCGAACCACGAGAACCCGCCGCCCTTCGCCTCGAACGTGAGCAACCGCTGGTAACCCTGCCGCACGAACGCCTCGGCCTTCATCAGGACTTCCGGAGAGGCCGCGCCTGTCTTCTTGAGGTACTGCAGCACCATGATGTTGGGCAACGTCGCCGACGTCGTCTGTTCGAATCAGCCATAGGGGGCCTGGATCAGGGTGTCCAGACCCTCCACGACCTGGCTGGCGGCGCTGGGGTGGATCCGCACGAACAGCCGCTCCATCTGGTCGAGGCTCGTCGCCGGGATCGAGACGGTCTCCTCGAGACGATCGGAGAGCATGCCGTTCTTGCCCTCCATCACCCGGCGCCCCTTCGGCACCACCTGCACCTCCCGGCGGATCGCGTCGTTCCTCCGGGAGCCCAACCCGTAGACCGTGAGGGTGTGGGTGCCGGCCCTGACCGCCTTGATCCGGAACCGCTCCGCCGTCACCTCGCCGGGCCCGAGCCTGAGTAGCCGGACCGGGTCTCCGGCCAGCTCGAACCAGCTCCCTCGCTCCAGCTCGAGCTTCACCTCCTGCGGCCGGTCCAGGTAGTTGAAGACCGCCACGGGCAGGGCGATCTCGTCGCCCTTGGTGAGCGCCACCGGCAGGTCCAGGTCCACGAAGAACTCCTGGAACGCTCTCAGGCCCGCGGTGAAGCTGCCCAGATCGCCCTTCTTCGTGGAGGCCAGGCCGGTGATTCTCCACGTGGTGATCGAGTCGGCCATGGAGAGCTCCACGGAGGCCCGGCCCCGCTCGTCGGTCAGGAGCTCCGGGT
>JACQZM010000064.1 GCA_016213885.1 Candidatus Rifleibacteriota bacterium
CGCCAGCACGACTCAGGATTTGGAGCGATGGTCCTGCTCGACAAGACCACGGTTTGTTGATATCCTGTGCTTCTTGAACGATGTATCGTGCTGCAAGCAGTTCCCGGGGGCATGAGAGATGGGAATCCGCGGGCTCGAGATGGCCACCGCTGCCATTTTCGCCATGGTCACGGCCGGCTGGACCGTGGCGGGCCAGGCGACAGCCGACCCGATCGCAGTCGTCGTCAACCCGGACTCGCCGGTTGCCGAGATCTCCACGGCGTCTCTGAGGGCGATCTACCTCGGACAGGCGACGTCGCTTGCCGGTGCGCCCGTGCTGCCGGTGAACTACAAGAGCAACACGCCGATCCGCACGGCCTTCGAGAAGGCTCTGATGGGCATGGAGCCGGAGAGGGTCAACGAACACTGGAAGTCCCAGAAGTTCCTGGGCTTCGGAGACAACCAGCCGGTCATCTATACCTCCGCAGAGGCCGTGAAGAAGTTCGTCTCGCGCCAGAAGGGCGGCATCGGTTACCTGCCGCTCTCGCAGGTCGACAGCACGGTCTTCCTGGTCAAGAAGGTCAACGGCCACGACATCGGCGGGGCCGGCTACCCGTACCAGTCTCCCTGAGATCCCGGCCCGCGCTGACCACCCCGGTCAACATCGGGTCGTGGCCTGCCAGCAGTGCGTCGCCGCTCCCAGAGGGCATCTCGCGTTCACGTGGAGTGGCTTGTGGCGCTGGCTGCGCACCACTATCAGGCCACGACCCAACATCGAGGCCCGGGTCGAAAGAGCCGGGGCCCCGGAGGGCGGTCCGGCGACTAATCTTGGTCTCCGGCGGCTGTTCCGGGCCGCCCCATCGGGGCCTTCGCGGTCCTCTCCAGGTGACGCCGGAGGGTCTCGTTGATCTCGAAGTAGTGCTGGCTCGTGAGCCCGTTCTGCTTCTTGTCCCGGTAGAGGATGGAGGGGTAGCTCGCGTCGGAGAGGCCCGGATAGCCCCCGGGCCTCCGGAGGTTCTCCTCGCTCACGCGCAGGTACTCCTCGTAGGTGAGCGCTGGGCTGGTCATCCCATAGCTCTCGGCGGTGAGCGTGATCGGCGCTCCGGGCTGGGAGTGGAGGCGCCCCCAGTCGATGCGCCTGAGACTGCGATGGCGTCCGATGATGTGGTCCAGCACTGCCCGGCCGGCGTCCGCGTCGCCCCGCGTGAAGAACGGCAGCCCCATGATCATATTGATCGAGGCGCCCACGTTGTCGTGCCTGTCGCAGGCCCGCAAGAACGCGAGCAGGTCGGCGTCGCTCGCCTGGGGCTTCACGAGATTGGCCCTGGCCAGCTGGAACCGATGCCTCTCCGAGAGGCTGCAGAGGTCGACGTTCAGGTCGACCGAGCCGAACGTCCGGGCGAGAAGCTCCACGAGCCCGTCGTCCGGCAGGCACCAGAGGTAGAAGCGGGCGAGGTGGGTCGCGAGCGGCATGCCGGCGAACAGCTCCTCGAAGAACCCGACCGACCCGCGGTCCGGCAGGTCGAAGTCGAACAGCAGGCAGGCGCTGTAGCGGGAGAGCAGCCTCAGATCGTGGCGCACGTCCTCGATCGGGCGGTGGAGCACCTGGTGCCGGCCGAACACCCTCCTCTGGTTTCCGGCGTGTCCTCCGCAGTAGAAGCACGACGCCCCGCACCCCTTGGCGACCAGAACCAGCGCGTACTCCGGCCAGAGCGACTGCACCGGCTCCGTGACAATCTCATCCAGCGGAACCAGCCGGAGGTCGTCGGCGCTCCCGTCGGTCTGGACGTAGGTCTGAGCGGTCTTCACCACCGACCCGCCGTCCTTGAACACAAGGTTCGGAACGCTTCTCGGGTCGACGCCGGCGGCCAGGCGGCTCAGCGGCAGCTCCCCGTCGCCACGCACCACATGGTCGACGTTGCCGTCCAGGATCACCTGCTCCGAGAAGAAGGCCGCAGTGTCCCCTCCCAGCACGGTCCGGGTGGACGGTGAGAAGGTCTTGACCAGCCTGCAGATCTCCAGGGCGCGGGCGATGTGGGGGAACCACTTCAGGCTCACACCCACCAGCCTGGGGCGGTGCCGGTCCAGCAGGCGTCGGACGTTCGCCTCGAGACCCGGCAGGGTCGTGTGCTCGTCGAGCAGCTGGCAGCGAGCCTCCACTCCGTGGCGCCTGAGATACGACGCCAGGTACAGGAGCCCCGCGGTCGCCAGGCCCACGGTCGACCCCAGCAGGAGCACCGGAGAGAGCGGGGTCGGTTCCAGGGGCGGAAGAGCTGCCTCCAGACGCTCCACACGCGGAGGCGACGGGCTGTCGATCGCGGCCGTCGGCCGGGAAGCGGTCCCGTGGGCCGTACCCGGCGCAGCGACCCGGAGGACGTCCCGGCCGTACAGCTCCACGACCAGCCGCAAGAACGGCCCGGGGGTGGAGGTATCGTACTCGTGGGTCTCCAGCTCGAACCGCCCGGCCTCGATCAGCGGCCCCCCCGGGGCGTCCGGACCGGCCCGGGAGGTGCCGGTCCGGGCCAGAAGGGTGACGGGGCCCCGTTCGTCCTGGGCCAGGGCCGCGTGGACCGCGAGGGCGTCCCGGCTCCCGTCGAACAGCTGGAGGATCCGGTCGATCCTCGAGTCGATCGCCACGAGCTGCCGGGTGTGGGTGGTGATGAAGCGGAAATCGCCGGAACGCGGCAACCCCCCGGGGGGCGCGTCGCACCGGTAGAGCCTGCCCGGGTCGTGCCGGTGCAGACGCGGGCTCACCGTGAGCACCGTGGTCGAGGGGTCCAGAGGCGTGGGCATGCTGCGGGATCGTCCGGGTGTCCCGAAGAAGCTACGTCATCGCAAGACCCTGCGGCAAGAGGGTGATCACAGCCCGAGCCCTGCGAAACAGGTGCAGGATCCTGGCGGGCGTCGCACCCGGCCCGTCGCCCGGCTCTTCCCCTACATGTATAATGAAGGTGCGAGAGAGACGCCCGAGGAGGCGCCGGAGATGAACCAGGCCGGTCGCTCTGGACCGTCGGCCACGGACGGTCTCGCCGACGTGCGGATCATCGTCGAGGCGGTCCACGGAAGCCGGGCCTATGGCCTCGCCACCGCCGAGTCGGACGCGGACACCAAGGGGATCTTCGTTCCCCCTCCGGAGTGGCTCCAGGGTTTCAGACCGTCGCCGGACCAGCTCCAGGAGTCGCCGGAACGGGTCCTCCTGGAGGTGCGGAAGTTCTTCAGGCTGGCCGTGGAGTCGAACCCCACGGTCCTGGAGATCCTGTTCACGGAGCCGTCGGACAGGCTGACCGTCACGACGGAGGGTCAGCTCCTGATCGACCGCCGGAGCTCCTTCCTGTCCCGGAGGGCCGGCGAGAGCTTCGGCGGCTACGGGCTGTCCCAGCTCCGCAGGATCAAGACCCATCGCCGCTGGCTGCTCTCGCCGCCGACAGGGAAGCCGGAGCGGAAGCGGTTCGGCTTGCCGGAGCGGACCCTGATCCCGAAGGACCAGCTCGGTGCCGCCGAGACGATGCTGAGGGACGGCCGGATCGACGAGGCGGAGCTGACCCCGAACTTCCTGGAGATCATGGACCGGGAGCGCCACTACCGGACCGCGCTCAGGGAGTGGCAGCAGTACCAGGAGTGGCTGAAGAACCGGAACCCGAAGCGGGCGCTGCTGGAGCGGCAGTTCGGCTACGACACGAAGCACGCGATGCACCTGATCCGGCTCCTCAAGATGGGGGTGGAGGTGCTGACGACCGGCGAGCTCACGGTGCGCCGGCCAGACAGGGAGGAGCTGCTGGCGATCCGTCGCGGGGAGCTGGCGTTCGACCAGCTCATGGAGGAGGCGGAGCGGCTCGGCGAACGGCTGAAGCTCGCGACGGCCGCCAGCGTGCTGCCGGACCATCCGGACGAGGAGGCGCTGGACCGGCTCTGCATCGAGATCGTCCAGGGAGCCCGGAGGGCGAGCCCGTGGGGGGATCGGGGGGCACGATGAGCGAAGCGAAGAGCCCCCCATCTCGGAAGATCCCGCCCGGCTCGGCCGCGGAGCGTGCGACGCGGTCGAGCCCAGCCCGGAGGACGCGGCTGAGCGGTCGGAGACGGACTCCTGTCAGCGCGGCGCCGTCCCTGACCCGGCCGGCCGCCTCGTCTGGGCCTCCAGAGCCTCCCGGAGCCGCTGCTCCAGCACGCCCAGCTGCCGCTCCTGGTCACGGCCGGCCTCGATGGCGCCGCGGAGCTTCAGAAGCGCCCCGTTCGGGTCGGAGGCGGTCAGGGCGCTCCGCACCTCCGGGGCCGAGAGCACCCGCTCCTGTCTCAGGTACTCCAGCACCGGCACGACGAAGGCTCGATCGGCGCCGGCGGCGGACAGTCCGGCCAGGTCGGTCACGGCGCGCTCGAGATGCACCAGTCGGGACGAGAGCTCGACCCGGGACCGGGCGACCTGCGCCAGCCGTGTCTTCAGCGCCGGAGCCTCCATCGACGGGATCGCCTTGCCCAGACCGAGACCCTGGAGCTCTCCCACGATCGTGGCGGCCGCGGGCTGGCCAGCCATGGGCGGTGTCAGGGAGCTCCGCTCCTCCCTGTCGCCTCCTTCGAGATCGACCACCGTCTCGGCGGCGGGGCTCGTGGTCCCTGCGCCGGGGGGGCTGGAGAGGATCGCCACCCGCGTCGAGACCGCCCATGGATAGGCCCGGAGCAGAGCCTGGTGACGCAGGCCGAACGTGGCGAAGAAGACCGCTCGAGAGCCCGGGTCGGCGCCGGGGCCGCGGGGCGAGAGCCCCGGCAGGGCGCGGTCCGCCGTGGCGAACACCAGGTCGGTGAGGCCGCTCGACGCCTCCCGGACGCCTGTCAAGCTCAGCCGGTCGACGGACAGCGACACCGCCCTGGCCGGGGCGCCGGGAGCCTGTCTGGACAATCGGACGGTCGCCTGGTCGATCTGGAACGAGACGCGCACCGGAACCCGATCCAGGCCGGTCCGGATCGGGAACGACAGCGACGCTCCCCGGCCGTCGCCGACCACGGCCAGCGCGCCGGCGGGGGTGCTGAAGGCCCGGTCCAGATCTTGACGGAGAAGCTCCTCGACCCGGAGGAACGACTGCATGGCCGAGGCCGCCTCGAACGCATGCCTGGAGCTCCTCGAGGTGGCCGCGAGGAAGTAGATCAGGAAGTCCACGATGATGGCGATGACCACCGTGGCGATCGCCAGCTCGACCAGCGTCATTCCCTTGCGGAGGCCTCTCATCTCGTCACCGTCAGATCGGGTCGCGCGAACAGGGCGGTCAGTCCGAGACGGTGGGGCGCCGGGGAACCGTCCACCGGCGTTCGCCAGAGGACCACCGCAGAGAGCTCCAGCAGATCGTCGCTGTCCCCCCGCCCGACCGGTTGGATCGCCACCCTCTCCTGGTAGAACGAGAGCTGGCTCTTCAGCGCCCGCTCCTGATCGGCCGACGACACCACGGTCCGGGCGGCCGCGGCGAGGATCCTCGCGGCGATCGGATGGGCCGACGCCTCGACGCCGTCGGCCCCGAGGGTCCGGGCCCTGCGCAGCTCCCGATGATCGGTGACGAGCATGCCCTCCAGGATGAGCGACGCCCTGGCCAGGGCGAGCATCCGGAACTGCTGCCCGGCGCCCAGCGCCGCGTTGCGCTGGATCAGCATCACCAGCGGGATGACCACGGCGCACATCAGCCCCATCGCCACGAGGATCTCCACGAGGCCCACGGCCCTTCTACTCATCGTGGGCACTCACCTCCTCCCGCGGGGGAACCGGCGAGAACAGCACCTTCAGCTGCTTCGGCAGTGCCCCGTCGCCGGTCTGGAAACGGCTCTCGGCGGTCACGGAACCGGCCAGCAGGTCTTCCCTGACCTGGTCCACCGGGAAGGCGCCCTGGGCGAGGACCAGGCTGCCCGAGACCTGGGCCTCCTTCATCTCGACCCTGCCGCTGGCCATCAGGCACGCCTCGACCTTCCCACGGATCGTCAGGGCGCCGGCGCTCACCACGGTGAGCTGACCGGGGCTCTTCAGATCTTTCACCGTCAGCGAGCCCGGGCAGACCACGACCACGCTGCCTTTCACCGTCCCGGTGAGCACGATCGGCTCGGCGGAGTCGACGAGGACGATCCCGTGACAGGGCTCCTCCCCGGCGACGAGCCGCAGCAGCTCCCTGCCCGACGAGACCCTCGCCGTGACCTTGGGGGTCTCCCGCGGGGACCCCGCGAGATCGAGCTGGCCGGCCAGGTCGCCGAACGACTCCGGGAGCGGAGCCCTGGATGGGGCGGACAACCAGGCCTCGGGTCGCAGCGCCCGGTCGAACGCTGCCACGAGCGCCTCCGATTCGTTGCCGGCCCTCTCGGTGAGGGCGTCCTGGAGGGTCTTGACGCGACGCGTCACGTCCTTGATCACGTCGAAGGCCGCCCGGGTCGAATCGCCGGCCTTCCGGGTCGCGTCGAGGCTGTCGCCCAGGAGCAGCATGTTCTGCCTGTGGTCCTGCCACCGCTGGCGGAAGTCGCGCGTACCCTGCTTCAGCAGGTGGGCCAGGTTGAGGTCGTCGAGGGAGACCCTGGCCTCTTTCGAGTACATCACCACCGGCCACCTGAACTGGTGGATCGCCCGCTCTTCCGGCCGGGCCGACCAGGTCGGCTCGACCTTCTCGACCGGGAAAGGCTGCTGGATGTACCGCTTGAGCTCCCGGATCGCCTGCGATTGCGCCTCGGCGTCGCCGGCCCCGGACGGGTCCTGCCTGATGATCGACCTGAAGATGGCGAGCTTGTCGTCGAGGTCCGTCACCGTTCCCTCCTTGAGCAGCCGGATCTCCTCGGCGAGCTCCGCCAGGATCGTGTTCAGATCCGACACCTGCGGGTGGATCTGCCCGAGGTGGGAGCCCTGGATCAGACCGATCGGGTTCGCCAGGGCCACGGTCATCCGATCGAGCGGTCGCGGCGGGGCCAGGCACACGGTCTTGTACGAGACCGCCCTGGACGCTCGCGTGCGGATCTGGTGCCTGGTTCCAGGGCCAGTCGTCCCGGGTCGCGATTCCACCGCGCAGGTCAGGGCGATGGTGCCGTGCCGCTCGTACCAGCGCTCCGTGTCGGCCCAGCCGTCGAACGGGCGGATCTCCACGGTGGCCTCCACCCGGCCGTCGACCAGGGCGCAGGCCGGCTCCCGGGAGAGCAGGGAACGGGTGGCCGGCAGCTCGTCCAGAGAGACGAGGAGCCTCTCTGGAGAGGCCGGGATCGGTCTCTTCAGGATGGCCCCGGTCAGCCGGCTTCCCTGGTCGAGCGCCTCCAGGGAGAGGACGTAGTACGCCTCCTCGAGGGCGGACCGTGCCAGCCGGGCAGCGGCGCGGCCTCGGTCCACCGCAGCCATGTCCAGCGTCAGGTGCGACGAGCAGAACGCCTGGTGCAGGCCCAGCAGGCCGAGGACGAGAGCCAGCATGAGAACCAGCACCGAGGCCAGCCCCACGCCTTCCCGGCCCCCCCCCCGGACCGTCGCCGCCGGGCGGGGCCCCCCGGGCGCGTCTGGATCGTTGGAGCTCACCATGGACGTCCCCGGGCGCGGGTCACTGCCCCACTATCAGGAAGGGGTCGACCTGGGCGCCGTACAGCGGATGCTCGACGACGGTACCGGCGATCTCGGCGCCCTCGGTGCTCAGGTCGCTGTGGAGCACCGCCAGCCTGGCGCACTTCAGCGCCGGCGTGTCGCAGAAGGCGACCCTGGCCAGCGCCCAGATGATGTGCGTGTACGGTTGCTGATCGAGCTGGGTCGGGGTCTTGTTCAGAGCGAGGCTCTTCATCCCGGCGACCACGTCGGCGCCGAACGCCGTGGTGTACTGGGTCATGGCCTGGCTGCGGCCGGCGAAGTCCGTCTCCTTGGATCCTGACAGGCAGTCGATGTAGATGCACTCCCACGCCTTGAGCTTGGCCGGGCCTTCCTTGTCGTTGACGAGCGTCATGACCGTCTCCTTGGTCAGCGACTCCACGCCCCCGAGGTTCCATGTGCAGTCTGACTTGAACGTCAGATCCTTGGTGCCCAGAGCCTTGGCCAGCGCCTCGAGGTTGGCCACGCTGATCATCCCCAGCTCGTTCAGAGAGTAGGTTCCGCTGACGATGCCCCTCGGGACCCCCTGGGCGCCTTGCACGCCGGCGGCCTTGAACGTGTCCTGGAACGTCTTGAGGTCCCCGAGCCTCGTGGTGCCGTCACCCAGGCTCCGGACCCCGTGCTGCATGCACGGACCGGCTCCCGCCTTCGGGGCGCCGGCGGTCGGCCCGGTTCTGTCCTTGCAGGTGCAGGGCCGGTAGGTGTGGGCCAGGCCCTCCAGGAAGATGTAGTCGGTGTCCTTCAGGTGCGCCAGAGGCTTTCCGCCGTCGTCCAGGAGGACCTTCTTGAAATCGAACGAGTTGATCATGACGGCGCCCACCTTGTCGTGGATGAGCTGCAGCGCCTTGTCCACCCGCTTTCTCGCCTCTTCGGGGGTCGAGGATGTGCGCGCCTGACCCTCGGCGGAGAAGTCCGACCCGGCCTCGTCGAGAAACATGCCGGACACCGCGAGCTCGCTCTTCCATTGGTCGAGCATCGTCTCGAACTCGGGGCTGTTCGCCAACCTCGCGGAGATGTAGCCGAAGAGGCGCTTGCCACCGCAGGCCGACTTGACGCTCTTGATGCACTCCGCGCTCTTGATCGTGTCTCTGCCCAGTACGATCAGGGTGAACTTCTCCATCGCGGCGGCACCGACGAGGCGCTTGGCCTGACCGTCGGCGCCACCCATCTGGTAGGCCACGGCCGAGGCCGGATACCCGTAGCAGATCACGATCCGTTCGGTCTGCTGGTCCGCGGCGCCCACGGCCACCGCGAACCCGAAGAGAAGCGCGACGCAGCCGAGGAGACGAACCCAGGAGATGGCCTTCATAGAATCCTCCCCTCGCGAGCGCCGGCCCTCCGACCGGGGAAGCCCCCGGAGGCCGACAGATGCCCACCGGAGCGGGCCCGACGAGGTGAAACCCGTTCAGCGGCCGCTCATCGGATGGCGCCCGGGACCCCGAGCTGGTAGGTTGGACTCGATGGGAGCCGCTTCGGTCCGTGGAAGCCGACCCGGGATGCCTGGCGCCTGCCTGGCCGGGCCTCCCGGGATCGACACTCCAGACCATACCACCTGGGATCGGACTGTCCAGGGTTTTCTCGTCCCGGGACGAAGGAGTCGCGCCGCTGTCCGGTCGGCTCTGGGCTGGTCGATGGTGGCGATCCTGGCGGCGGCCGCCGCCGGCTGCTCGGACCCGGGACCCGGGCGGAGCAACCGCTGCCAGGTCCTGGTCAAGGTGGGTCTGAGACGGGCGCAGCTGAGCCTCGGCCTCTCGGAGCCCGGCGTGCCCGTGGTGGAGTACTGGGGGCGATCGGGCGATCCGACCGCCGTCACGACCGGGGTCCGGTCGACCCGCCACGAGCTCATGCTCTCCGGGCTGGACGAAGCGACCCGCTACGACTACCGGGTGTCGGCGTTCCCGGGGGTCGAACCGATCACGGGGCACTTCCGGACCGGTTCGATCGAGGTCAGCGGCTTCGCCGTGGAGCGACGGCCCGACTCGGCGCTGGTGACGTTCCGGACCAGCCTGCCGGCGGTCGCGACGCTGAACTACTGGCCCAGGGGATCGAGGTCCGGCAGCGCCGTCCAGATGAAGCCGGCCCTGAGCCGTCTCGGACCGGATCACCGCGGCCTGGCCACCCAGCTCGACCCGGACGTCGAATATGCCCTGGTGCTGGCGCTCGTCACACCGGATCTCGAGGCGGTGAGATCGACGGAGTACACGATCCCCAGCGCCAGGGCGATCATCGCCGACCTGGTCAGGACGATCCGGGATTACCAGACCGAGGCGGCCACGGTGACGCAGAGGATGCAGGCGCTGCTGGAGCAGCGAAACAGCGCCGTGGCCCGGCGACGGCTCGGCTCTCCGGAGTACCTGAAAGCGAGGAGGCTCTCCGTCGAGCGAGTCCTGGGCGGCACTCTCGCCTCGCTCCGGAGGATCGCCCCTCGGCTCCGCCCGCTTTCCAGGACGCTGTTCGACAGCGACCAGGTGTTCCTGGAGGCGAAGATCAGGGTCTACGAGGCACTCTGCGTGGCGGACCATCTGGAGAGGTTCCTGGGCCTCGAGGGGATTCCGCTGGGCTCCGGTCTCGCACAGGCCGACCGGGGGTCGTTCCAGCTGAGGGAGACCAGCGTGCTGCCCCACGCGGAGGAGCTCGCCCTGGCGCTGCCGCCGTCGAGCCATTTCATGACGAACAGGCCGTCCACCTTCGACCCGGTGCTCTGGGGCAAGATCGAGCGGTGGACCACCCGGGCCAGGGTGCCGCCGGGCCATCGCATTCTCCGGGCCGAGCTGATGCTGGACTACGACGGGATGGATCCGCGGCTGTTCTTCGAAGCTCGTCTGAACGGGAAGGTGGCGCTGGTCTTCAGGAGGGCGATCGACGCCCCGAAACCCAAGGGGCGTGTCAAGCAGTACCACCAGTTCGACCCTGCGCTGCTCTTGGACGGCGAGAACGAGGTGAAGCTCGAACTGAGTCCGATCCCGGGCCAGGCCTCGCTCGCCACCCCGTTCGTGTTCGGTCTGGCTCTGCGGCTGGAGAGGGCCGCCAGATGAGCGTGGACGGTCTTGGGCCCGATGCCGACGTCACCGGTGGCGAGGGTCCCCGGGAACCGCTGGGGGACGGTCAGCTGGACCTCATGCGGGCCCAGCTCTGCGACGCCGACGTGGAGGAGTCGCCGAAGATCGAGATCTTGAAGCGGCTCATCCGGGCCGCGCCGGATCCTCGATTCGGACCGATGCTGGTCGGGGCGGCGAGACACCCGGCGAACCAGGGCCTGCTCAAGCACTTCGCCCGTGCGTTCGGTCGCCTGGGCGACCGGGCGCTGGTGGCTGATCTGGTCTGGTTCTTGAGCAGCGAGACGAGGTCCGTGGTGTGCAACGCCGTGAGGTCCGCCATCGACCTCGATCAGGACCAGGCGGTCGTGCTGGCCAAGCACGTGATCAAGAACGCCCGGACCCAGGTGGCGT
The DNA here is from genome assembly GCA_016213885.1 of Candidatus Rifleibacteriota bacterium. GTDB lineage: Bacteria > Muiribacteriota > UBA6191 > JACPRK01 > JACQZM01 > JACQZM01. The sequence goes on from JACQZM010000064.1 coordinate 11,002, forward strand.
TCGCCGTCGCCCTGGTGCTCGCCCGGGCCTGCGAGCCTGCTTGCCGGGAGTTCTTCCTCGGTCTGACCTACGCGCCGCGTGTCAGGGACCGTCTCGCGGCGCTCGTCTACCTGAGGTCGAGACCTCCGGAGGAGTCGGTCCCGGTGGTGCTGGACCTGCTGCGCCGCGAGGGCGACCGGAATGTCCGGGTGACCATCACGAACCTGTTGGCCCGGAGGATCGCGAGGAGGGACAGGGGGGTCTTGCTGGAGCTCAGACGCGAGCTGCTGTCCAAGATCGACGAGATCGACGAGACCCTCCGGAGTCTGCCGGACGAGCTGGACCCCAGCTGGATGCAACAGACAGTGCCAGCGCTCTCGAGACCGCTCCCTGCTCCGCCCCTCCCGGACGCGGCGGACCGGCCGGAGCGGCTCTCCGGCGATCGGCGTCGGGTCGGGCGCCAGGGGAGACCGGCCACCGACGCTCCGGCGAGGCGGCGGGGCCGCTGGCTGCCATCGCTCGTGGGCCTTTCGATCGCCGCGGTGGGGCTCGCGCTCGGTCTCTCTTCCCGGGCTCCCGCGCCGTTCTCCACGGTCGAGTCGGAGAGCGCGAATCCGCCGGGCTCCAGGGGCACCGTCGTGGAGCTCTCCGGCCGGCTCGTCCGGTTCGAGCCCGGCAGCCGGGGCCTCCTGATGAGGACCGACGGCGGCTCGACGGTGCTCGCCCTGTTCCCGTACCTCGACCTGACCGGCCTCGCCGCGGACAGGCCGCTGGAGCTGAAGGGCACCGTCACGGGCGTCGGGCCGGCCGGAGCGATCGTGGTGGATGGGATCTGGATCGCGCAGCGGTGAGGGTTTGCCGGGCGCTGGACGCCGGGCCTCATCGATGGAACAACTCCACGGATCGACCGGTCAGAGGGGCGTCGACGGACGCTACCCTGCAACGAACGGACCGGGGAGATCGCCGAAAGTCATGAGAGCCAACGCCTTTCGAGAGCAAGACCTGCTGAACTTCACCCGGGAACTCGCTTTCTCGACCACCGGCGGTCTCGACGTCCGGGCGGCGGTGAGGACCATCGAGGAGCAGTCGACCCGGGAGGCGGTACGGCTCGTGGCCCGACGGTTATCGATGTCTCTTTCGACTCAGCCGGTCCTCTCGGAGGCGCTGGCCGATCAGCCCGACGTGTTCGACCCGCTGTTCGTCGGCGTGGTCCGGGCCGGCGAGCGGTCTGGCAAGCTCGCCGACTCCCTGGACCGGCTCGCCCGCCTGCTCGACCAGGGATCCCTGACCAGGGGCGCCCTGTGGCGGGCCCTCAAGTACCCGACGCTCTGCACCGGTGTGGCCGGCGCCGTGGTCCTGGCGCTGCTGGCCTTGGTGATTCCGCAGTTTGCTTCGATCTACCAGTCGATGAACGTGGAGCTGCCGGCAGCGACGCGGGCGCTGCTCTGGTCGTCCACCGCCGTGGTCGAGGGCTGGCCGCTGATGTTGCTCGCCTCGATCGGGCTGTGGCAGCTGACCGTCCGGTGCGCCAGGTTCGCCGGCGTGCGCCGGGCCGCCGGGGCGGCAGTGACCTCCATGCCCATCGTGGGCTCCGTGGCTCGACACGGCACTGCGGCCCGGACGTACGGCAGCATCCACACGTGCCTCGCCTCGGGCAGCTCGATCCTCGAGGCTCTCTCGCTCGTGGAGAGCTCTCCGCACACGGCGGCCGCCCATCGCGATCTGACCCTGGCGCGCCGGGCGATCGAGCGGGGCGACTCGCTGGCCGGCGCGCTCCGCGGCTGTCGGACCCTTCCCCGGGGCGACGTGGCGCTGCTGTCCGTTGGCGCCGAAGCCGGGAACCTGGAGGGGATGCTCGACCTGTTGAACAGGGTCCACCTGGCGGCTCTCGAGGCTGCCGTGGGCAGGTGCACCGCCCTGGCCGAGCCGGTCGTGATCGTGGGCATGGGCCTCGTCATCGGGTCGATCGTGCTGGCGGTCTTCATGCCCAACGTCAGGTTCATCAACAACGTGGGCTGACCGGTGAGCCGACCCGCCGCACGCCGGGCCCGGCACGACCGCCGATCCGCGGGCCGCCGACCGCAGGCGGTCGATCCGGAGAGGTGAAAGATCGAGACAGCGCCGGGCCGCGTCCGGTATCATCGTCGCGACGAGGGCTCCCGGCCCCGGGCATCGGGAGCCGCGTGACCCGCGAGGTGTCCCCGGATGCAGAAGTTCGTGTGCTCGGTGTGCGGTTACGTGTACGATCCGGAGCTGGGTGACCCGGAAAACGGCGCGCCTCCGGGCACGCCCTTCGAGGCGCTTCCGGACGACTGGGTCTGCCCGGCCTGTGGAGCCCCGAAGACCGCGTTCACGTGATCCGTGGCTTTTGTGGTGGGGGCGAGAGCACCGCGGCGCAGCCCGGGCGCGGCGAGGGCCTATCATGATAGATTTTAACGTGGTGGCCGACAGGATTCTCATCATCGAGGACGATCGAGAAGTCCAGGACTTCCTCGCTTCCGCCCTTCGACACGAAGGGTTCGACGTGACCGTCGGAAACGACGGCGAGGAGGGGCTTCGGCTCGCCCGGAAGCTGAAGCCGGATCTGGTTCTCCTGGATCTGATGCTGCCCAAGGTCGACGGGATGGAGGTCTGCCGCCAGCTGAAATGGGATCCGGCCACGCGCTCGATCCCCGTCGTCATGGCGACCGCCCGGATCGACGAGATCGACGCTGTCCTGGGTCTCGAGATGGGGGCCGAAGACTACATCCGCAAGCCGTTCGGGGTCAGGGAGCTCCTCGCCAGGGTCAGAACCGCTCTCAGGAAGAGGCCTCCCGCAGGCGACGACCCTTCCGGGGAGACCCCGCCGAAGCGCACCCTGATCGTCGCCGCGGAGCGTGGGGAGGCGCTCCTGGACGGCGAGCTGTTGAACCTGACTCCCACGGAGCTGCAACTGCTCCAGGTCCTGATCGCGCCACCGGCCTCGGCTTTGACCCGGGCGGAGCTGGACTCCAGGTTGAGCGCCGCGGGGCATCACCTCCGCATCGGCTACCGGTTCGTGGACCGGCAGCGCAGCCGGAGCGCATAGCCGCCCTTGCCGGCGCCCGGGTCGACTCCGTTCCAGTGACCGTGGTGGGGCGTGCCCCACTTCCCGTGGAGGGCTGATCGTGTATTCTTTATTTTTGTTCATCGACCCCACCACGCCGGTTGACACCCGCGCTTCCTTCGGTTAATACTTATATTTAGAAGAAGTTAACGCCCCGAGTGGATTGTTCACCTCGTCCGGCGACCGGGCTCCTCGACTCCGGGAGTCAGGGAGCGGTGGTGACCGGGCCTTGTGGGGAGTCCACACGCGCGGCGTCGCGAACGTCGACGGGAAAGGGAGTCTGTCGATCTTGAGACGACCCTGGTGCGGACGAGGGCCCGGCGCGCCCCTTGGCCTGCTGTTCTTGCTCCTCGTCCAGACGGTCGCCGCGTCGATCGTCCAAGGCGCCACGACGAGGTCGCAGACGTTGACCATCGTGGTCTCCGCGATCAACGAGCTGGCGGTCAGCGGGGTCGTGGCACCTCTCGTGGTGAGCACCGTGCCGGCCCCCGGCTCCGAGCCGTCGGCGGCGACAGACTCGTCCACGGCATACAGCCTCACCACGAACAGCTCCACGCCCAAGGCGGTCACGGCTGTCTTGAACCAGAACATGCCCGCGGGCGTGACGCTGAGTATCGCCTTGCAGTCGCCCCCGGGCTCCAGTCCCGGAGACGTGGCTCTGTCGACCACCGCACAGAACGTTCTGACCGGGGTGTCCCAGACCGTGGGGAGCTCCAGATCGATCAGCTACACGCTGTCCGCGCTCGTGGCGGCGGGGGTCGTTTCCGCGACCTCCCGGACCGTGACCCTGACGCTGCAGTGAGCGTCCAGGGCCGGGCCGAGTCGCGGGCGCCGGCGGCTGGCCAGTTGCACTACATCAGGAGGACGAAGATGACGGGCAAGAGACTCAAGAACCTGACGCTGACGCTGATGGCGGCCATGATGGTGATCTGGTCCGGTGCGGCCGACGCAGGGAACCAGGCGAACCAGACCGTGAACTTCGAGGTCAAGGCGATCAACGAGCTGTCGGTGAGCGGGAGCCCCGGGAGTCTGGCCGTCGAGGTTGCGACCGCCGGCAGCGAGCCCACGGACGACACCGAAGAGTCGACCACGTTCAATCTCACGACGAACGGGAGCTCGAAGAAGGTCACGGCGGTCATCGCGTCGGCCATGCCGAGCGGCGTGACGCTGAAGATCAAACTGGACACCAGTCCGGACGTCACGCTCACGGACACGGCCGCGGACGTGTTGACCGGTCTCACCAAGACGACCTTGTCGGGCAAGACCGTCAAGTACACGCTGTCGGCGACCGTGGCCGCCGGCGTCGTGGCCGCGGACAGCCGGGTCGTGACGCTCACGCTCCAGTAGCGCACCGGCTCGTCGAGCCCGTTTCAGGAGCCTGGCGCCGAGGGTCGACGGCAGCCGGGCTCCTGATCTGGCCATGTGGCCTCCACCGATCCGCCCCCGGGGATTTTCGTCCGTCCAGAACACCGGGGCCCTCTCCACGAATGCCCGTCGATCCGGGAGTCGCCAGGCCATGGTCGTCGTCAGCAGAAAGCCGAAAAGGGCCGCCTTGGGGGTGGTCGTCCTCGTGCTGCTCCCGGTCCTGGGCGCTTCCCTCGACGCCGGCAACACGGCGTCTCAGACGGTGACCTTCGAGGTGAGGGCGGTCAACGAGGTCTCGGTCAGCGGGAACCCGGATCAGCTGGAGATACTCACGGCGACCGCGGGTTCCCAGCCGGACGCCGCGGTGGACGCCACCACGACCTACAGCCTGACGACCAACGGGAGGAACCGGAAGCTGACGGCGGTCCTGGACTCGGGCCTGCCCCCGAACGTCAACCTCCGGGTCGCCCTGGCCCCGATGGCGGGAGCCACCAGCCCGGGCACCGTGGAGCTGTCGAGCGTCGCCGCGGCCGACGTCCTGACCGGGATCACCTCGGCCCGCGGGACCGGGCTTGGAGTGCGGTACACGCTGACCGCCGACGCTGCGGCCGGCAAGATGGCCCCGTCGATACGGGTCGTCAAGCTGACCCTCCATTAGAGGCTCGGGAGCGCGACTCGGATCCGGCGAGGCGCCGGATCGGGAGTCCTGCCGGCCATGGACGGGACCGGTTCCATCCTGCTAGACTGGGCACGCCCTCCTCACGGGCGCTCGAGAGGGAGGTGCTCCAGGGCATGAATCGTGGACTCGGGATCCTCCTGGTGGCGATCGCGCTGCCAGCCACGTCCGCAGTCACGTGGGCGGCCAATCAGCTGACGGTCAGCACCACCGCCGTCCCGTCGATGAACGTCAACTCTGCCACGGCGGGCTCCCAGCCCAACCCGGTCAACAACTCGACGACGACCTACGGGGTGCAGACGAACGCAGGGACGACCCAGCGGATCGTCGGCAGGCTCAACTCCTCCCAGGCCGGCATCACCGTCCAGTGTCAGCTGACCCCTCCCCCGGGGGCCTCGGGCCAGGGTCTGGTGTCGCTGACCATGAGCGATCAGAACCTGGTGACCGGGATCCCGGGAGGGACGAACGCCAGCGGTCTGACCATCACCTACGTCGTGACCGCCACGGTGAGCGCCGCGCCCCAGACCTGGGCGCCCCAGGTGACGTTCAGCCTGCTGAACCCCTGACCGCCCGTGGCGCGCGCCACGCCGGCGAACACTCCGGTGCGCAGCGCCCCCGGGCTACTCGGAGACGGTGAAGATGACCGTCTTCACGCCGCTGATCACCCTGGGCCCCACCGGCTTCGCGGACAGCCTGTAGGTGATCGACTGCCCGGCCACGCACTGCTTGAAGATGCCGGTGATCAGCTCCCTGTCGCCGGAGGTGAGCGGCACGTCCGTTCTGGCCTGTGCGCCCGAGGGTGCGCCGAGGGTGACCGAGAGCTGAACGCCCTCCGGCATCTCGCCGTCGAGCCGGCCGGTTATCTTCACGGATTCGTTCGTCGTGACCGCGTGCCGGGTCGAGGAGTCGCTGACCCACCGGATCCCGGAACCGGAGGCGGGCGTCTCGAGGATCATGGGAGCGGGGCTCCCGCTGACGGAGATCTGGCTGACGCCTCTCACCACGAACCGGATCGTCTGCTCCGCCGTGTTGCCGGCGCAGGCCGCCGTGGCCCGGGCCATGATCGCCAGCGCAGCCATCGCGATGGTGAACCTCTGCATTTCGAGCCTCCCGGATCGGCGCGCTCTCGGGGGCGCCTCCGGTGGCGCCGCCGTCCCGCCGGCTCTATCTGCAAATGGCGGGCCAGAATCGGGTACGGCAGCACGGGACGGCCCGAGATCGGCTCCGGGAGAGGATCGGTCGCACGAT
>JACQZM010000246.1 GCA_016213885.1 Candidatus Rifleibacteriota bacterium
GCCGGACCGCCGCGGGGACGGTCGTCCCGGCTCCGTTCCCGGTCCCGCGCCCGGGGGCCGGCGTGGTCTCGGTGTCGCGATCCAGAGGCGACGGCTCGAACATCCGGTCACCCCTGGTGCGTCGCTGCAGCTCCTCCGGCCGGAACAGGCGGATCGTGCCGTACTCGCCGTCGTAGCCCGCCTCCCGGATGACCTCTCCACGCCTGAGCCGCGAGATCGCCTCCACGAGGAGCGCCGGCCCCACTTTGCGGATCTCGTCCAGCGGGATGGAGCTCAGCACCTCCAGCTCCGACCCGAGCCTCGACGTGAGCCGCTCGTACAGGGTCCGGACCTTCTTGCTGTCCGGCCCGGTGGACTCGATCTCCCCGAGCATCTCGGAAAGCGGGATGAGCGATCTGAACGGCCCTGCCGTGGCCGGCCGCGACGCCGACTCCTGCCGATCGGCCAGCTCCTCGACGCGGTGCATCACGCCGATCGTGACGCGACCCTGGCAGACCGGGCAGAGACCTCCACACTCCCTGGTCCGGGCGGGGTCCAGCCGCACCTTGCACGTGCGGTGGCCGTCCAGGTGGTACTTCCCCTCCTCGGGGAAGAACTCGACGGTCCCGGCGTACCCCTGGCCGGTCTCCAGCGCCCGCCTGATGGCGAAGTAGTCCAGGTCGCAGTCGAAGCAGGTGGCCTCGCGACCGAGCTTGGCGGGCGAGTGGGCGTCGGAGTTCGAGACGAGCCTGAACCGGTCGAGGCCCGAGATGCGCCAGTTCATCGGCGGATCCGACGAGAGACCGGTCTCCACGGCGAACACCTGCGGGGTGAGGTCGCCGTAGCACTCGTCGATGGAGTCGAAACCGGAGCTGGAGCCCAAGGCGGAGAACCAGGGGGTCCAGATGTGGGCCGGGACGAGAAACGACCCGGTGCCGGACTCGAGCACCATCTCCAGGAGGTGCCGGGAATCGAGCCCCAGGATCGGGCGGCCGTCCGACGCCAGGTTTCCCACCCGGGAGAGCCTGGCCACCAGGCGGTCCGCGGCGTCGAAGTCGGGCACGTACACCACGTGGTGGACCTTCCGGGTGCGGTCTCCCTTCTTGTAGATCGTCGAGATCTCCACGGAGAGCACGAAGCAGGCCCGGCGCCGGCAGGCCGCCGGGACCTCGGCCAGGGCGGCTCGCTCCAGGTCAGGTCGGAGCTTGAACACGCCGGGCCCTGCCGACACGAGCTTCTCCTTCAGCTCGGCGAGGTACGCCGGGTGGGTGATGTCGCCGGTGGCGATGGCACCGAGCCCCTTTTGCTGACCCCAGATGAACAGCTGCTCCGGACCGCAGCCCTTGCTGGTGGCCCGGGAGTACCGCGAGTGCACGTGGAGGTCGGCGAAGAAGAGCATCGGAGAGACCTCGGGGGAGTCGCATCACGTGGGGTGTTACGACCCCAACTGTATCACCGGCGCCGGACCGTGGGGTAGCGCTCCGTGACCCGAGGGAAGAGAGAGCCGGCCGTCGATCGCCGATCCTCGTCACGAGGAACGCTTCACGATCCCGAGATGTTGATCACCGTCACCCGCGCGACCCCGGGGGTCGCGGCCAGCCGATCGGTCACGTCCCGCGGAATCTCGTTGTCGACGGTCAGGATCATCATCGCGGCCTGCCCGGCCGTCCGCCGACAGACCTGCATCCGATCGATGTTGACCCCCTTGTCTCCGAGCAGCGTTCCCACCTTTCCCACGACGCCGGGCTGGTCCCTGTGCTCGATGAGCAGGAACCTGCCCGCGAGCGGGAAGTCGAGCGAGTAGCCATCCAGACCGACCAGCCGCGGCTCCCCTTCCGGCGAGGCGACTCCGATCAGCTCCAGCGCCCGGGCGGGATCGCCGCCTCCCCGGGCCGACAGGACGAGTGCGCCCTTGAAGGCCGCTGTGGACTCGCGCTTGACGAGGACGACCGAGATCCCCCTCTCGTGCGCGATGATCGGGGCGTTCACGTAGGTGATCGGCTCGTCCGCCACCTGGTCGAGCAACCCCTTCTGCAGACCCAGGGCGACGTAGCCGGTATCGACCGAGGCGGCCTCTCCCTCGAAGGCGAGCTGGACCGGACCGGTCATGTTCTTGAGCCACTGGACGGCGAAACCCGCCAGGCCTTCCGCAAGCTCGAGGTAGGGTCGCAGCCGACGCATCATCTCGGGAGGCACGTACGGGAGGTTGACGGAGTTCATGAAGTCGTCTTCCAGCAGCGCTCGCGAGATCTGCTGGGCGATGATCAGCGCCACCTTCTCCTGGGCCTCCTCGGTCGAGGCTCCCAGGTGCGGCGTCGCGATGAGGTTCGGCAACTCGCTCGAGAACAGCGGGGTGCCGAAGTCGGGCGGCTCCGTGGTGAACACGTCGAGAGCGGCGCCTCCCAGATGCCCGCTCCGGAGAGCCTCGACGAGGGCCTCCTCATCGATGAGCGCCCCCCGCGCGCAGTTCACCAGGAACGACCCCTGCTTCATCAACGAGAGCTCGCGCCGGGAGATGATCTTCCGGGTGGCATCGGTGGCCGGAATGTGCAGGGTGATCACGTCCGAGTCGGTCAACAGGGTGTCCAGCGGGACCAGATGCAGGCCCAGCGTCTGGGCTCGCTCCGGGGCGAGGAACGGATCGTGGCCGATCACCTTCATGCCGAAGGTGAGCGCGCGCCGGGCCACCTCGGCCCCGATCCGGCCGAGCCCGACCACTCCCAGGGTGCGCCCGTAGAGCTCGTTGCCGACCAGATCCCGGCGCCAGCGGCCGGCCCGGATGCCGGCCACGGCGTCGGGAATGCGCCTCACCAGCGCGAGGAGCAGCGCGAGCGTGTGCTCGCACGCCGAGATCGTCGAGCCCTCCGGGACGTTCATCACGAGAATGCCCTGACGGCTGGCCGCCTTGAGGTCGATGTTGTCGTAGCCGACGCCGGCCCGGCCGATCACCCGGAGCGATCGGCCCGCCGAGAGGACGTCCGCCGTCAGCCGGGTCTTGGAGCGCACGATGATGGCCGTGGCGGTCGACAGGGCCTCCTTGAGCTGGTCGACCTTGAGGTCGAGCCGCTCCTCCACTTCGAAGTGCTCGGTCAACAGCTTCATCCCCGCGGGCGATAGCTTCTCGGTCACCAGAACCTTCACGATCGATCCTCCTTGGACGCTCGACCGGAGCCGAGATCGCCCTTCCGATGCCAGCAGAATCCCCCGCGTCGCGCTCTACCCGTGCTTCTTCTGGAACTCCTTCATGAAGTCCACCAGAGCCTTCACGCCGGCCTCCGGGAAGGCGTTGTAGATCGAGGCCCTCAGACCACCGACCGACCGGTGGCCCTTCAGCCCGTCCAGCCCTGCCGCGGTCGCCTCCTTCACGAACAGCGTCTCCAGCGCCTCGCTTCCCATCCGCCAGGTGACGTTCATGTTCGACCGGCTGCCGGGCTGGGCATGACCGCGGTAGTACCCGCCGGAGCTGTCGAGGGCGTCGTAGACCAGCCTGGCCTTCGCCTGGTTCCGGGCGTGCATCTCGGCCAGTCCTCCCAGACCCAGCAGCCACTTGGCCACCAGCCCGACCACGTAGATCGGAAACACCGGAGGCGTGTTGTACAGCGACTTGCCCTCCACCATCGCCTTGTAGTCCAGCAAGACCGGCAGACCCGCGGGGACGCGCTTCAACATGTCGTCCCGCAGGATCACCACGGTCACGCCCGCGGGGCCGACGTTCTTCTGCGCCCCGGCGTACACCACCGCGTGCCGGCCGATGTCGAACGGCTTGGAGAGGAAGTCGGACGAGGAGTCGCAGATCAGCGGCACAGCGCCCACCTCGGGATACTCGTGCCATTCCACGCCGCCGATGGTCTCGTTGGTCGTGTAGTGGACGTAGGTGGCTCCGCTGTCCAGCTTCAGCTCGGACTGCCGTGGGACCCGGTTGTAGTTGTCGGCCTGGGTGGAGGCCGCCGTCTGCACCTTGGTGAACTTCTGGGCCTCCTTCATCGCCGCCTTGGCCCAGGAGCCGGTGTCGATGTAGTCGGCGCGGCCGTCCCTGCCCAGGTTCATCGCGACCATGGCGAACTGGAGGGTGGCGCCGCCCTGGAGAAACAGCAGGTGGTAGCCGTCCGGGATCGCCAGGAGCTTCCGGAGATCGGCCTGGGCCGACTCGATGATGGCGGCGAACGCCTTGGAGCGATGGCTGATCTCGAGGACGCTCATCCCCACGCCGGGAAGAGAGACCAGGTCACGCTGGGCCTCTTCCAGCACCGGCAGCGGCAGCATGGCCGGGCCGGCGGAGAAGTTGTGGACGCGCTGGGTGGTCATGACGAGTACCTCCTGACGGAGAATCGGGTCGGGCCTGGCCTCGAGCGCACCGACCCGGTGGGAAACCGGCCGCAGTCTACAGCCGCAGCCTGGCTTTCGCCAAGGGGCGCCGGAGAAGACCCGGCGCCTCGCCGGGTCCGAGTCGCGCCCCCGAGCGCGACCTCAATCCGGATCCCCTCCTCTTTCCTCCCTTCCCCCGCGCGCGACCTCAACTGAATCCCATCCACATCCCTGGTCCGCGTCGCCAGTTCGGCCCCCAGGATCATCCTCCTGCCGCCCGACATTCCGGCTGGCCGCCAGCTTGGCTCGATGGGCTTTGTGCGCC
>JACQZM010000452.1 GCA_016213885.1 Candidatus Rifleibacteriota bacterium
CCGGATCCCCTCCTCTTTCCTCCCTTCCCCCGAGCGCGACCTCCAACCTGATCCCCTCCACTTCCGTGGCGACTCTGCAGCCAGGCCGAGGCCTGATCACAGCCCCGACTCCGCGAAACAGGTGGGGGATCCTGGCCTCGCCGGGTCTCCTCCTCGTTTGGCCCGTCCCTGCATCCGGCCGGCGGCGCGTGGCCGTGCCCGATCCCGGCGGGGCGCCCGGGCAGGCTCGCGCCCTCCCGGTTCAGCCAGGCCCTGGCCGTGAAGAACCCGGCCACGGCGGCCATGGCCAGCATCACCACGACGACCACCATGAGGAGCGTGCGATCGCCCAGCGGACGGTCCAGCCGCTCCGCCTCCAGCCCCCCCGCCTCGAAACGGTCCGGGCCCATCCCGGGGTCGAGGACCTCCCGCTCCAGGCGCTTCCCCGCGGCGGCCAGCTGCCCTCCACCGCTCGAGCCGACGAGAATCTGCTCAGGTGTGGCGTCCTCGGCCTCGGGCGGCTCGCGGGGAGCGTCGAAGCCAGGAGGGCCGTTGCTGCGCACCTGCGGCCCGGCCTGGGTGGCCATGCGGTCCAGCAGGTACTGGTAGCGGGGATGGGTCAGACAGCGCTCCAGGATCCGACCGACCGTGCCCAGCGTCCGGACCCCCTCGTCGAACGAGCCGTCCGGCGCCTGGATCAGGCGGCCGATCGTGGCCAGTGCCGCCTCCAGGTCGTCCTGGAGCATGGCCAGGCTCGCGGCGGCGGCCACCCGACGATCGGGGTCGTCGAGCATGCGCCTGGAACCGACGTTCTTCCACCGTTGTCTCGAGGTCGCGGCGGCCGACAGCGCCCCCACGAGGTCGTCGCTCTCGGTGACCTTGCCGACGATCCGCTGCACGTGACCCTGGGCCAGGACGCCGCCCACGGAGCCGATGACCTCCAGGAGCGACTGCCGCACGGCGCCCTCGCTGGTCGCCGCGGCCCGGGCCAGGCGCTCCAGAACGGTGGCGTCGGCTGCTTCCTGGGTCCTGATGAGCGCCCGGGCGGCGAACGGTCGGGACCGGGGTTCGATGTGGACGACCAGATCGAGCAGCAGGCTGCGGAGCGCCTCCGAAGGGGGATGGAGGCAGAGCGACGCCAGCGCCTGCCGCCGCGCCGCGGCCTCCGGGTCCTGGGCGGCGTACCGGGCCAGCAACCGGGCCGACTCCACCGTCGGGAGGTAGCCCAGGACGTGCAGACCGTGGAGACGCGCCTCATGACCGGCGGCCAGCAGCTTCAGCACGCCCGAGGCGGCCCGCTCCGGCTCCAGCGCCACCAGGCCGAGGCAGGCGCAGGCGAACACCTCCGGGTTCGAGGTCTTCAGCAGGGAGCCGAAGATCTTGAGCCTGTCCGGATCGGGCATCCCCTGACGGACCAGCGACTCCAGGGCGGCCCCGGCCTCCGGCGACGACGGGTCGCGGGCGATGATGCGATGCGTCACGTCCCGGGCCTCCGGCGTCCGGAGGCGGCCGAGACACCGGGCCACCTCCGTGCGGACCAGCGGATGTTCGTAGCGCTTGAACACCTTCAGGATCGGCGCCAGGTCCTCGGTCCCGCCGACCCGGGAGAGGCTGGCCAGGGCGTGGACGACCCCCCATCCGTGGCGGGAGGCGACGATGTCGTCGAACAGGCCGCTCCGGACCCTGCCGGTGGTGGCCCCCAGGGCGATGCCGGCCGGCACGGTCCAGCGGCCGACCGGCTTCCGACGGTTGGCCGCCACGGCGGTGGCGATCCGGGGCTCGCACCTCAGCTCGGCCAGCGCCACCAGCGCCTCCGGATCCCTGGTGGCGGCTCTCTCGAGAGCCGGGGCGATCTCCCCGGCGGACAGCTCCTGGAGGCTCCGCCGGGCGATCAGGAACGCCGCCAGAGCGTCCGGCGGGTCGCCCTCCACCAGGCTCATCAGAAGCGAGTCGATCTCGGGGAGCGGGAACGGGGCGATGGCGATCAGCGGGAGCCACCGGCCCTCGACCGGGGCGCTCCTGACGTGGGAGATGACGCTCAGCAGCGCTTCCCTGGCCAGGCGACTCGCCGCCTCCAGCGGCGCCCGGGCGATCGCGTCGGAGTGGTGACCCGCATCGTCGGCGCCGACAACCACCGAGATGAGCGGCGTGTCCGTGCCGAATCGCCGGCCCACGTGCCGCGACCAGAAGGTGGCCACCCCGAGGCGGGCCTGCAGCGCCTCGCCCTGCTCGGTCGACCCGGCGGCCCTCTCGAGGTGCTCGAGGGCGCACTCCGAGTCCGGGCCGGCGACGACCCGGGCCAGGTCCCTGGACAGGTACCGTCTGAGCCCGGTGTGCCGGTTCGTCTCGTAGAGCCAGAGCAGCTTGTCCTGAAGCCTCATGGCGGGTCGGTCCGTGTCGCAATCGGCTCCGGTGCGGTCCGTCGCCGCCCATTCTAGCGGAGAGGCGAGGCGCACGGTAGGGTCGTGTCGACGGCCGGGTGTCCGGCGAGCGGCAGCGTGGACAGGTCGACGTTTCGCCCCCTGGTTCCGGCGCTTGTCGCGGGCCGGCGTCATGGCATAATGTAACCCGGGAGGGGACCAGGGGATCACCAGCAGGGGGCCCGCATGGTGCTGATGGTCGCGTCGAGCACCGGTCGGCACCGAGAGGAGTTCTCAGCATGTCCCGAGACCCCAAACCCGGTCGCCGGTCCCCCGGAGCCGCGCCGGCTCCCGAGGCGCAGCCCCGCCAGAACAGACTGGCCACCGAGAAGAGCCTCTACCTGAGGCAGCACGCGGCCAACCCCGTGGACTGGTACCCGTGGGGGGACGAGGCGTTCGCCAGGGCCCGGGCCGAAGACCGCCCCATCTTGCTCTCCATCGGCTACTCCTCGTGCCACTGGTGCCACGTCATGGAGCGGGAGTCGTTCGAGGACCCGGAGATCGCCGACGTGATGAACCGGCATTTCGTCTCGATCAAGGTCGACCGGGAGGAGCGACCCGACGTGGACCAGATCTACCTGGCGGCCCTGCACGCCGTCGGTCAGGAGGGCGGCTGGCCGCTGAACGTGTTTCTCACGCCTGACCTGAAGCCGTTCTTCGGCGGGACGTACTTCCCCCCCGAGGACCGGTTCGGTCGCCCCGGCTTCCGGAGGGTCCTGGAGTCGATCGCCCAGTCATGGAAAGAAGACCGGGAGAAGGTCCTCCAGGGTGCCACGGCTCTCTGCGACGCGCTCGGCCGGGTGTCGGGCCAGACAGGGTCCGGCACCGTGGACCGGTCGCTGATCACGGCGTTCTTCGAAGACGCGGTGAGCGCCTTCGACGGCGCCCACGGCGGGTTCGGCGGCCCCCCCAAGTTCCCCCGCAGCGTGGTGCTGAACCTCTTGCTCAGACACTGGCGGGCCAGCGGCGAGGACATGGCCAGGAAGATGGTCGAGACGACCCTCGACCGGATGGCCCGCGGCGGCATCTACGATCACGTCGGCGGCGGGTTCCACCGGTACTCCACGGACGGCCGCTGGCTGGCCCCCCACTTCGAGAAGATGCTCTACGACAACGCGCTCCTGGCGATGACCTACCTGGAAGCCTATCAGGCCACGGGCCGCGAGGGGTACAAGCGGGTGGCGCGGGAGATCCTCGACTGGGCTCTGAAGGACATGAGCCATCCCGACGGGGCGTTCTACTCGGCCACCGACGCCGACAGCGAGGGGCACGAGGGGCTCTTCTTCCTGTGGACTCCGGCCCAGGTCGAAGACGTGCTGGGCCGGGAGGCGGGCCGGGCGTTCAGCATGTACTACAACGCGAGCCCCGACGGCGACCTGGACGGGGCGTCGATCCTCCACGTGACCCGGTCGCTGGACGACGTGGCCGACGAGCTCAGGATGGGATCCGACAAGCTGAGCGCCCTGCTGACCGAGGCCAGGGGCAAGATGTACGCGGCCCGGGAGAAGAGGGTCCACCCGTCCAGGGACGAGAAGATCGTCACGGCGTGGGTCAGCCTCACGGTCCAGGCGCTGGCGAGGGCGGCGCAGACCCTGGACGAGCCGCGCTACCAGACCGCCGCCCTGGCCGCGGGTCGCTTCCTCATGAAAGAGATGGTGGACGGCGATCAGGTGTACCGCAGGTGGATCGACGGCCAGCGGGCCCACCCGGGCGTGCTGGAGGATTACGCCTGCCTCGGCAACGCCCTCGTCGATCTCTACCAGCTCTCGTTCGACCCGACCTGGCTCGAGCACGCCCGACGGGTCGTCGACGCCATGGTGGCCCGGTTCTGGGATGAGGAGGCCGGTGGCTTCTTCTTCGCCCAGGCCAGGCCGGACCTGCTCGTTCCGATCAAGGACGCCTACGACGGAGCGACCCCCTCGGGCAACTCCGAGGCAGCCCTGGTGCTGGCCCGGCTGGGAACGCTGACGTCGGACCACCGCATGACGGACCGGGCCAGAAAGACGGTCCAGGCGTTCGCCGCGTCCATGCGACGGGCCCCGTTCGCCCACCCCCCCACATGCTGACCGCGCTGGACTTCATCCTCGGAAAGCCCCTGGAGATCGTCATCGCCGGGTCGGCCCAGGCGCCGCAGGTGCAGGCGTTCCTCAGGACCATCCACGACCGGTACCTCCCGAACAAGGTGCTGGCCGTCGTGGACAACCGGGCCGGCGACGGGGCGCTGACCCTGTTCCCCGGGGCCGCGGGCAAGGGGACCCTGGAGGGGCGGCCGGCGGTCTACGTCTGCCGCGACCGGACGTGCTGGCTGCCGATCACCGATCCTGGCGAGCTGTCGGCGCAGCTCAAGGGGCACCAGCCGGCCTGGACTGTCTCGTGACGCTGCCTCGGCCTGAGCGTCAGCGCTCGGGACTGACCGGACCGCCGCGGTCATCTGGCCTTTTGAAGCATCGATAGCAGCTCATCGATGGGCCGCGATTTCCCAGCTTTCGCTTCGCTCCATGCCTTCGTGAGCTCCGCATCGAGAGCCGCCTGCTCCTCTTCATCCAGTTCGTCGCCTTCATCGACTATCTGGAGCTTGATCTCCGTTCCATCGGGGAACGGAGCTGGCGTCTCGATGACGAACCTGCCGTTCATGACTCTAGCTTTCAGCGCGTCCATACTTCCATGGTATAGGCCGTTGCGTAAGTTCGATGATGGCGGCATGCGGGAAGCCCATGTGGATCATGCTTTCCACAGTCGGTTGACGCAGACCCGTTTTTCGGGCTGATGGTCGGAGACACTCATGTGATCTGGCTTACGATAGTTCT
>JACQZM010000453.1 GCA_016213885.1 Candidatus Rifleibacteriota bacterium
TGTCCGAGTTCGGCGAGCAGCAACCGTTCGCCCTCATCGACTCCCATTGGCGGCGCACGGTCTTGTCCGAAGTTGGCGAGCACGGACCTTTCGCCCTCGCTGACTCCCACTGGCGGCCCGCGGCCTTGGAGCTCTGTTCTGTCCTGAGGCGATCTAACGTCTGAGCTGAGTGGACGACCCGACCCTGGTCCCGGATCACACACACTTCAATATCCAATTCATCAGTGTGCCTGTGTGTGATCCGGGACCAGGGTTGGCGCGCGTCTTGCGCCGCCCGATCACGCGATCAACGCTTGTGTGAGGCAGACTTCAAGAATGTCGGGCGCCGTCTGGTCCACCGTGGCAAGACGCGCGCCAAAGGGGCGTTCCACTCCAGCGATTTGTTAGACTGATCGGCACGTCGCGCTGTCGACGACGACCGGCTCATACTCCGCGACGGGAGATGCAGAGAACCGTGCATCACCACGGGTGGACCCGGCTGGGAGGGACGGCTTCGGCGCTTGACCTGACTGCGGTGATGTGATTTGACGGTCGTTGCCCCCCTTTTTGCCAATCAAGAGGGTTCGGAACGGGTCGGGAGCGCAGTCGTCGGAGTATGAGCCGGGCTGGAGGAGATAGCGCGCGGGCCAGAGCAGTCTAACGATATGGGCTCTTTGCGGCGGGGAGCTGAGCCGGGGCGCTGGCAAGGCAGGAAGCCACCGTCCGAAGCGCCCTGCCGTGAAGAGCGTCGTTGAACTATGCCGCCTCGCGCTCGGCGTCCGGCCATGCGCCGTTCGTACTCGCTCTCGGCCCGACGGGGTACGCCGCCTCGAGCTGCCTGCCCGTGGTGTCCTGGCCCCCCCGGCCGGCAAACGGCCGGGTCATATCCCCACGTGTCCATCAACGGTGTCTCCGCGGTCGTGGCATGATGCGGCGCGGCCGGCCAGGTCGACGTTGCGGGTTCAGGGACCTGCGTCGCGGATACCGGCGGCGGGAGAGTGCTTGTGCCGAGGAGCGATAAGAGGGAGTGGACGTTATCCGCGACGGAGCGGGAGCAGTTCGGAAGGTCCGCTCTGCGCCGCGGCCTGGTGTCCGCGGAGTGGGTGCCCTTCTACATTCGCTGGGCGGTCGAGTTCTACGAGAGCTGCGTGAGGGTCGGGGAGGTCCCGTCGCCAGCGGCGGTCTGCCGGTTCCTCGACGGCCTGCGCGCGCGGAAGTCGACGGGGCAACTCGCGAATATCCGGAGGATCCTGGAGGCCTTCACAAAGTACCGGGAGGAGCTGCCGCGGACCGGAGCCTGCGGCCAGGATGCGCCGGGACGGTCGGACGGGCAGGCCCAAGAGGCGGATCCGGGGGCGACCGGAACCGCTCCGGACTCGCGCGCCTCTTCGCGTCCCGGTGCACCAGTTCCTGTTCGGGCCACCTCGGAGGGCGCCTCCCTCCCGAGCCTCGCCCTTCGGACCCAGCGCCCGAGCTCGCCGGCGTCCCGACTCCTGAACGGGGCCGATCGGAAGGCAGCCGCCGAGGCCGCGGTCGCCGGCGTGACCAGCCGAGCGGACTTCGGACCCGGCACCGGGAGCCGGTGTCAGGCCCCGCAGGGTCTGGCCTCGCGGCTTGTTCCATCCGGTCCATCTCGCGAGTGGTCGACCTCGCGGAAGGCGCCGACTCCCGGTGGTCCTTACGCGAGAGGAGGCTCACCGTGTGATCGGGCTGCTGCCTCAGCCATACCGGCTCATGGCTGGTCTGATCTACGGCGGCGGCCTTCGCATGCAGGAGTGCCTGGAGCTCCGCACCAAGGATGTCGATTTCGCACGCCAAACTGTCACCGTTCGAGAAGGCAAGGGGAACAAGGACCGCCAAACGGCATTGCCCGAGAGCCTTCGGGAGCAGTGGGACGTCCACATCGCCCCCACTCCGCGAGTTCACGGCGGTGTCACACCCTGGGTCAGGTGGACCGACCCGCGGATCGTCGCCGCCACCGCGGAGCGAGTACCGCACGCCACGCCGATGCCGCCCGTGTCGCGGACCGACCATCCGAACAGCAGTGACAGGAAGCAGTAGAGCCCGAACGTGGCGAGAAAGAGCGCCGGCCCGGCCAGAAGCAGGGGCGAGCGTCGAGGAGGGAGCCGAACGTCCGGATGGCCGCGACGGCGCCAGGCTGGCCCTTCGGCTGACCGCAGGCTGTTCGGAGGGCGCTGCGGTCGGTGAGGTAGGCTGCACGAGCGAGGCGGGAAAGGCGCTCAATCCCCGGTCCCGGGTGGTTCATCACCACCCTCTGCAGACCTCCCTGAACGGGCACAATTTCAGAGGTTCCGGTGGGTCCCCCCCCCTGAACGCTCACTCAGGGACAAAGGTGGCCGGAAGGCCATCTGTCACAAGGTCAAGACAGCGCCCGCCAGAAACCCGAGAATACCATCGTCGACAGGATGAAGCCCAGCGGCAGGTTCACCACGACCCCGATCGTGAACGCCCAGAACGGGGCCAGACCGAACGTGAAGAGGTCCGCGAGGCGGGTGGAGAGGCCGATGCACAGGAAGCAGAGGACGAACGCCCAGGAGAGTAGCTTCTTGATCGGAGCGATGTACTTCTCGGAAAGCTCGCTTGCGAACCAGCTCGACTTGTGGTGCAGGTTCTTGAGCGCCCACTTCTGCTCCTCATCCGCGGTCTTGGAGAGCAGCTCCAGCTCTTGCACGCTCATCCTGCCCCGGAACGTGATGACCCTGTTCGCCGGATCGTAGGCGAACCTGTCCGCCAGAGTCGCGGGCGCCTTGAATCTCGAGAAGTCGGCATCGTACTTGCGCTTCTGCGCGTTGGTCTTCACGGTTCCCTTGATCGAGGC
Organism: Candidatus Rifleibacteriota bacterium; assembly: GCA_016213885.1. Classification (GTDB taxonomy): domain Bacteria; phylum Muiribacteriota; class UBA6191; order JACPRK01; family JACQZM01; genus JACQZM01. The sequence goes on from JACQZM010000453.1 coordinate 2,819, forward strand.
CTTGCCCACGTGCTGCGCGGGCTCGCCGGCGGCGAGCACGCTCGTGATCACCGAGGCGATGAAGAACCCGAGCACGAACTTCGGGAAGCGCTCCCAGACCACGGAGAACCCGACGCGCCCCACGGGCCCGTCACCGGATCTCGACTCCCAGTAGACGACGGAGACGATCGAGAGCACGAGGCACCAGATCCCGATCCAGATGTCACGACCGATGACCTTCATCAGAGTGAAAGCGTGGATCGGGGCGTCACCGTGTGCCGCCGCCAGCTCCGAGACGACGGCGAATCCGGCCGCGTCGGCATACTCCGACGTGCCGACCCACGCGCCAGCCTCGCCCGGTGTCATGTGGTACCAGGCCGTGGGCTGCACCCCGGCCGGAACGACCACGGCCTTGGTGAGGAACGCAAGGACGAAGATCATCACCAGCGCCCACACCGACACGATGGCGATCCCGATGGCGATGTGGTCCTTGTCGGCCTTCACGGCGCCGCCGACCGCGATCGAACCCGAGACCCCACAGACTGCGCCACCTGTCCCGAGTACCGCTCCGAAACGCGGGTCGAGCCCGAAGAGGCGGGTGGCCGCCCAGTAGATCGTCAGCCAGGTCGAGACGGAGACGATCGTGGCCTGGATGAACGCGATGGGCCCCGCGTCCTTGATCAGCGTGAGCGGCAACGTCGCCCCGGGGAGCACGATCCCGGTCTTGACGTAGTACTCCGTGCGCAGGGAGGTCGCGAGCCACGCTGGCATGGCGCGGACGTTTCCGATCACCAGGCCGACGAGCAGGGCGAGGAGCGGGGCGCCCAGGTCGAGCTCTCTCATCACCTTCCAGCCCGCGAGGCAGAAGATCGCCAGCGCCCCGACGAACAGGATCGTGAAGCCAGGGATGAACTCCCTCAGGGGCCTGCCCATGATCTTCATGCTCAACGACAGGACGAGGCAGAATCCGACGTAGATGACGGCGAACGAGAAGGCGTGACTACCCAGGTCGCCGGCCAGCTCCCCGATTTGCGTCCACTCCCCCGGCGTCACCGCCCACGGGGTCAGCGTGCGCCCCCCGGCGAAAAGACCAGCGGCGAGGGCGATGATCGACATCCCCAGCCAGATGGCCCAGTAGTCCTCGGTTGCGAAGACCTGCCAGCGGCGCCTTGGTTCGTCTGCCATGGATGCCCTCCCATCCGGCCTCCCTCCAACCACCTGTACCAGGCCAGAGAGGCGGCGTCAACTGCGACAACGGGGAGTCCACCCGGTGTTGTCCGGAGCGACACCTCGGGAGAGTCGTCCCCGGGTCAGCGAGCTTGCGAACACCCCGCTTCGGGGGCTAATACAGTATGGTGAAGCAGTCGAGTTCCGTGCCGAGAATCTGCCGCACCGCCCGGTGAGATCCATGACCACGCCCGATCAGATGCACGACCCTGCCAGTCGACTCGTGAACCGCGAGCTCTCGTGGCTCGCGTTCAACGAGCGGGTGCTCGAAGAGGCCTTCGACCCCCTGAAACCCCCTCTGGAGAGACTCAAGTTCCTGTGCATCTTTGCGACCAACCTGGCCGAGTTCTTCCTGATCCGCGTCGCCGGCCTGAAGCACCCGATCCCCGCCGACGTGGCCGATCTGTCGCCGGACGGGCTCTCCCCGGCCGAACAGATCCGGCAGATCCACAGCCGGGTCCGGGAGCTGGTGGCGCGCCGCGACCCGTGCTTGCTGGAGGGCGTCCTGCCCACGCTGGCCCGGTTCGGCATCGTCGTCCACCCGTACCGTGACCTTCAGGCAGAGGCCCAGCAGGTGCTCAGCCGCTACTTCGCGTCCGAGGTGTTCCCCGTGGTCACACCGCTGGCGGTCGACCCGGGCCACCCGTTTCCCCATCTCTTGAATCTGGGGTTGAACCTGGCTCTGGTACTGGATCCCCAGAGGGGGCAAGGGGAGCCGGTCTTCGCAGTGCTCCAGGTCCCGTCCGTTCTTCCGCGCCTGGTCCCGCTGAGGGACATGCGTCCGGGCCACCACTTCGTACCACTCGAGGAGGTCACGGCGCATCACGCCGTCGAGTTCTTCCCTGGCTACAAGGTCCGCATAGGCTTCCCGTTCCGGGTAACGCGCGATGCCGACTTCGAGATCGCCGAGGCGGAGGCGGATGATCTCATCCAGAGCGTGCAGCAGAGTCTACGCATGCGGGACAAGGGGGCGGCGGTTCGTCTCGAGGTCCCCCCCGACGCCCCGGCCGAGCTGGTGGATGGTCTGGCAGCCGACCTCGGCCTGGATCCGACCGATGTGTTCCGCGTGCAAGCGCCGCTGAACCTGGCCGATTTCATGAGGCTGACGGAGCTGGACTACCCGGCGCTCAAAGACCCGGCATTCACACCCAGGGCGATCGGGCGGGAGAAGGGGGAGTCGCTCTTCACGCGAGCGCGCAACGCGGACATCCTGCTCCACCACCCCTACGACTCGTTCGACCCGGTCGTGGAGCTGATCACCCAGGCGGCTGAAGATCCCCGGGTGCTCGCCATCAAGCAGACACTCTACCGGACCGCGGGTGGCGACTCGCCGATCATCCGGGCGCTGGCGCGGGCCGCGGAGAACGGCAAGCAGGTGACGGCTCTGGTCGAGCTCAAGGCCCGGTTCGACGAGAAGGCCAACATCCGGTGGGCCCGTGCGCTCGAGGACGCCGGTGTCCACGTCGTGTACGGGCTCATCGGACTGAAGACCCACTGCAAGATCGCGCTGGTCGTGCGCAAAGAGGAAGACGGGATCCGCCGCTACGTCCACATGAGCACCGGCAACTACAACCATTGGACCGCGCGACTCTACACCGACCTGGGTCTGATCACCTGCCGCCCGGAGATCGGGGCCGACGCCACCCAGCTCTTCAACCTGCTCACCGGGTACTCGCTCTTCGAGAGCTGGAAGAAGACCCTGGTGTCCCCCCGAGGCATGCGCACGAGGCTGATGGAGCTCGTGGCACGCGAGATCGAGCACGCCCGGGCGGGCCGCTCAGCCAGGATCGTGGCCAAGATGAACTCACTGGCGGATACCCGGATGATCAGTGCTCTGTACGACGCCTCCCGGGCCGGGGTCTCGATCGATCTCATCGTGCGCAGCATCTGTTGCCTGAGGCCCGGGGTCCCGGGGCTCTCCGAGAACATCCGCGTCATCAGCATCGTGGGCAGGTTCCTGGAACACGAGCGGATCTTCTACTTCTCCAACGGAGGCCAGGAAGAGGTCTACCTCGGCTCCGGGGACTGGATGGAGCGGAACTTCGACCGGCGGGTGGACATCCTGTTCCCGATCGACGACGTGGCCATCAAGAACCGGTTGATCGACCACATCCTGCTCCTCAACCTCATGGACAACGTCCAGGTGCGAGAGTTGACCCCGGACGGCACGTACCGACGCCGGCAGCTGGAAGGAAGGGCGCCGATCAGCGTCCAGGAGATACTCCTCTCCGACGTCACGCCACAGCTGGGGACCGCGACGGTGTTCGTCCGGCCGCCGTCCATGAAGCCGGCAACGGCCCCGGGCACGCAATCGCCGGCCCACGTCCCGCGCCCGGTCAGACGACGCGTGCGGGCACCGAAGCACGGCATCCTGCCCACTTACCTCCCGCCGCCGGGAGACGCCGGGCCGGCCACGTGACGAGCGGGATCGACACTTTCAAAGGTTGAAAATCTACACCCTCCGGTGTAGATTTGCTGAGCTCGAAGGTGTCGATCCGTCGTCCCGAGCTGCCTGGGCCGTCTTCCCGACGTCCGGGCCACGGTCGAGCTTCCGAAGAGCAACACGCGCACCGATCCAAGATCCGACCAGCCCTGGGGGAACACGGAATGCCGAGAGACCTGTTCCAGGCTCTTACCGATCCGGTCATCTCGATCGGGACGCTGGCCGAGAAGACCGGCCTGTCGGTCTCCGCCATCCGGAAGTACGAGGCCGAGGGGTTGCTCATCCCCCACCGGACCCCATCGAACCACCGACTGTTCTCCCACGAGGCCATCGAGCGCGTCCGGATCATCCGATCGATGATCCAGGACAAGGGTCTGAGCGTGGAGGGGATCCGGAGGTTGCAGGCGCTGCTGCCGTGCTGGGAGCTCATCGACTGCACGTCGGAGAAGCGAGCGAGCTGCCTGGCCAGCACCGACAACACGAGGCCCTGCTGGATGCTCAGGGGGCTCGACTGCGCCCCGACCGGAAACGAGTGCCGATCTTGCGTCGTGTACAGGCTGGGCTCCCAGTGCATCCAGGACATCAAGCAGGTCCTGTTCGGGGGGGAGGGCTCGAAGAAGCTCGAGGAGTGCAAGGACGCTCTGGCCAAGAGGTTCGTGCGGTCATCCAAGAGGAGGAGGAGATGACTCTGTTGGCTTTCTGCTATCTGGCGGTGGGGTTCTTCGCGGTCGCGTTCGTCCACAGGGCGTGGGCGATCGCGAGCATGCCGGTCCACCTGCGGTGGGAGCTCGCGCCTGTGCCTCATGAGGCGTCCAAGGCCCACTACGGCGGGTCGTACCTCGAGGAGTACGAGTGGTGGACCAAGCCGAGAGAGAAATCGCTGGTGAGCGAGGGCATCTACATGTTCAAGGAGATCGTCCTTCTCAGGGGGGTCTGGGAACACAACCCGCGGATGTGGACCTTCTCGTTTCCGTTTCACTTCGGGATCTACCTGCTCGTCGCCATGGCCGGATGCGCCTTCCTGGCTGCGTGGGGCCTGCCGCTCTTCGGCTCCCTCGCCCGTATGCTCGCGATCCTCGGCTACTGCCTCGGATGTCTGGGCACCGCGGGGCTCCTGTACATGCGGTTGGCCGATCCCAAGCTCTCGGCGTTCACCACGCCTGCCACCTGCTTCAATCTGCTGTTCCTCTTCCTGGTGTTCTCGACCGGAGCCTACTCGGTGTTCGGGCTCGCCGACTTCACTGGAGAGCTCGCGAAGCTGATGAAGGCGTTCTTCACCATCGACACCACGGTTGCTCTTCCGGCTGCGGCGAGAATCCACGTGGTGGCTGCGGCGGCGTTCCTCGTCTACCTTCCGTTCACCCACATGCTCCACTTTCTGGCCAAGTACTTCACGTACCATGAGATCCGGTGGAACGACGAGCCGATGACCGCCGGAAGCGCGATGGAGGCCGAGGTGAAGGCGCTCCTGTCGCAACCGGTGGAGTGGGCGGCTCCCCACATCGGCGCCGACGGGAAGAAGAACTGGGTCGATGTCGCCACGCAGGAGGTTCAGAAGTGACCCACCGATTGAAGATAGAGGACTTCGGAAGAAACCCGGACCGACCGCTGACGCAGATCGACCTCGAGGACCTCGTCCCGCTTCCGCCCCCGTACGACCAGGCCGCTGCCCTCCCCAAGTGGAAGGAGCTCACCAAGGAAGCGAAGGAGCGGTTCGCCTGCAACCTCGACGGGGTGGTCGCGCTCGGTCTGCCCAAGCCCAAGGACGCAGCCGAGGAACAGGCGACGGTCGACAGGTTCGTCAGCGGCCTGAAGAAGCTGCTCACGAAGGAGAACAACTGGACCTTCCTGCAGCCTCTCGTCCTGTCTCTGGAGTACTGCGCCAAGTGCCAGAGCTGCAACGACTCCTGCCCGATCTACACAGCCAGCGGCTCCAACGACCTCTACCGCCCTACCTACCGCTCGGAGGTCTGGCGTCGGCTGGTCCACAAGTACCTGAAGCCGGGCGGGGCGCTGCTGGCCAGGCTGAAGCACGGCGACATCGACCTGAACTGGACGACGGTCTCGCGGCTCTACGAGCTGTGCTACCGGTGTACGATGTGCCGGCGCTGTGCCCAGGCCTGTCCGATGGGGGTCGACAACGGGCTCATCACCCACGAGCTACGCAAGCTGTTCAGCCAGGAGCTCGGCTGGGCCCCGAAGGAGCTCCACGAGAGGGGGACTCAGCTCCAGCTCAAGGTCGGCTCCTCCACCGGGATGAACCCGGAGGTCGTGAAGGACAACATCCAGTTCATCGACGAGGAGTTCGCGGAGGAGTCGGGGCTCGACGCCACGACCCCATGGGATCAAGAGGACGCCGATGTCCTGCTGATCCACAACGCGGGCGAGATCATGTCCTGGCCGGAGAACCCGGCGGCGTTCGCCATCATCCTCAACGCGGCCGGCATCAAGTGGACCCTCACCTCCGACGAGCCGTCCTACGATGGCGTCAACTACGGGTTGTTCTACGACGATTTCCAGCTGGCGAGGATCGCGCTCAAGCACGCGGGCACGGCCAAGAAGCTGAGGGCGAAGAAGGTGTTGATGGGCGAGTGCGGCCACCAGCACAAGGTGATGATGACGATCTCGGACCGTATCCTGCTGGGTGACCTGAGCATCCGCAGGGAGAGCTGCATCCCCCTGCTCGAGCGCATCGTGTTCGGTGGCAAGATCAAGTTCGACCCCTCGAAGAACAACTTCCCGGTCACGCTCCACGACCCCTGCAACATCACGCGGAACCTGGGCATCATCGAGCCACAGCGGCGCATCCTCAGATACCTCTGCCCGCAGTTTCGGGAGATGGCTCCCCACGGGGCCGAGAACTACTGCTGCGGCGGGGGGTCGGGGTTCGCCGTGATGTCCGGGAACAACTTCGGCGACTGGCGCAAGGCGATCGCGAGCCGGGTCAAGTTCAAGCAGGTCCTCGAGGCGTTCCGCGACTGCGCGGGGCCCGAGGTGAAGAAATACGTGTGCGCGCCCTGCTCGAACTGCAAGGGCGCCTTCCGGGACATGCTCGAGTACTACGGTGCCAAGGAGAAGTCGAGCATCATCTATGGAGGCCTCGTCGAGCTGATCGTGAACGCCATGGTCGGCCTCAAGAAGCCGTTCATCAAGTGGGAGGAGGAGTAGGCTCCAGGCGTTGCCCTCGAGCCGAACCGCGGGCGCTCCGTCTGATGGTCGAGCGGCCAGGCGGTCGCCGTCTCGTCCCCTGGGCCTGGATCTACGAGCGGGTCCCGGAGCCGCCGTCCTGACCGGCCTTGGCTCCGGGTCGCCTCTCGACGACCGCCCTGGCCAGCGCGCGAGGCGTCGGCGCCGGAGTCGATGGATGAGGTTGCGACGCTGAAGGATGACTGGAAGTCGATCCGCGCGTACGAGCGCCTGGCGGCGGAGTTGCCGGTGTACGAGCAGCTCGGGCGGACCGAGACGCTCGAGGCGGTCGCGCGGCTTGTGGCGTACCTCACCGTGGGGCCGATGACGAACAGCGCGGGGGCGTCGAGGTGTTCACGCCGCACGCCGTCGACGAGCCCGGAGAGAGTGCAGGTGACGACCCGCTGCCGCGAGGTCGTCCCCCGTTCCACCATGGCAGCCGGAGTCGCGGGGTCCATGCCGGCCGCCAGCAGTCGTTCGACCACGTCAGGCAGGCTCGTCACGCCCATGTACCCGACGAGCGTCGCGTGCGGGTCAGCCGCGAGAAGGTCCCACCGGACGCTGCAGCGACTCGAGCGGATCGCCTCGTGGGCCGTCACGAACGTCACCCGGGCCGCCTCGTGACGGTGGGTCACGGGGACGCCCGCATACGCTGCCACCGCCACGCCGGCCGTGACCCCGGGGATCACCTCGAAGGCGACACCGGCCTCGCTGAGAGCCAGCGCCTCCTCTCCCCCGCGCCCGAACACGTAGGGATCCCCGCCCTTGAGCCTCACCACCCTCTTGCCCTCGCGCGCCAGTCGCACCAGCAGGGCGTTGATCTCGTCCTGGGGCACCGGGTGATGACCGGCCTCCTTGCCGACCCAGTGGAGCTCGACCGAGGCCGGGAGATCACAGGGCAGCGTCGTCACGGCCAGGCGGTCGCAGACGATGGCGTCGGCCGCAAGGAGCCTCTCCCTGCCGCGCACGGTCAGGAGGCCGCGGTCTCCCGGCCCGGCCCCCACCAGCGACACCGGACCTCGCCCCTCGCACGGCGCCACGGTCTCGATCCCTGCCGGGGGGCGATCACACTACCTGGCACCCCCGCCCTCCACCGGGTCGCTCGCTCCCATGCCGGCCGACAGCAGAGAGCGCTCCTCGGCGGCCGTGAGGACCCTGGCCTTGAACGTCCGCGGGTCCACGGTCTCTTCGAAGAAGGCGTCGTAGCGGGCTTCCTGCTCGCTCCGCGAGAGCGAGAGTCCACGCACGGCCTGCCGGAAGCGCGCGGCTCCCCCCATCCACGGCGCCCATTCGGGTCCGAAGAGCCGTTCCATCGCCTGGCGCAGCCGGCGCACGACAAAGGGGGCCTCGCCCGCGGAGCCGATCGACAGCTGCAGCGCCCCTCGTCTGACGCGAGACGGCAAGTGGAACGTGCACAGCTCGGTATCGTCGGCGACGTTGGCCCAGATGCCAGCCCGCTCTGC
>JACQZM010000247.1 GCA_016213885.1 Candidatus Rifleibacteriota bacterium
CGGCTCCCCGGCGCCTTCCGGGAGCTGGGCCTCGACACCCACATCTTCGGCGCCCCCCGCTCGCTCCTCACGGTCTCCCGGGGTCGGCTGGCCAGCCATCCCCTCACGACGCTCCTGAGGCTTCCCCAGCTGATCAGGCCGGCGCTGGAGCTTGCGCGCATCATCCGGAGGACCGGCGCCACGCTGGTCCACACCAACAGCATGAAGGCCCACGTGATCGGCGCCCTGGCGGCCGGCCTCGCCGGCGTTCCCCTGGTGTGGCACGTGCGAGACATCCTGCCGCCCGGGTGGGGCACCCGGATGCTCGGCCTGGTGGGCCGCCGGACCGTCCACAGGGCGATCGCCATCTCTGACGCGGTGCATCACGCCCTCGTCGACCTCTGCGGCCTGGACCCGGCCCGGGTGGTGAGGGTGTACAACGGCATCGCCCGCCCTGCCGGGGCCCGCTCCGGCGCTCTCCGCGAGGAGCTCGGCCTATCGCCGGCGACGCCGATCGTGGCCGCCGTGGCGCAGATCGCCCGGTGGAAGGGGCAGCTCGTGCTGCTGGAGGCGGCGGCGCGGCTGCCGGCGCTGCACGTCGTGCTGGTGGGGGAGGTCCTGTTTCCGGAGAACGAGACCGAGTACTCCGATCGGCTCGACCTCCGCGGCGGCCGCCCCGACCTGGCCGGGCGGGTGCACAGGGTCGGCCGCAGGGCCGACGTGTTCGAGATCCTGGACTCCGTGGACCTGCTGGTCCATCCGGTGCTCGAGGCGGAGCCGTTCGGGCGGGTCCTGGTCGAGGCGATGCTGGCCCGACGGCCGGTCGTGGCCAGCCGGACCGGAGCCGTGGCGGAGATCGTGTCGGACCGGTGCGGCGTGCTGGTGGAGCCGGGCCGGCCAGACCTGCTCGCCGGCGCCATCGAGTCGCTGCTGGCCGACCCGGATCTCAGACGGAAGATGGGCGAAGCCGGGAGGGAGCGGGCCGCCCGGATGTTCTCGCTGGACGCCACCCGGCTCGGAGTCGAGGCGATCTACCAGGAGCTGGTTGCCCCCGGCGCCGCGGGCCGGTAGACTCGACCTGTCCGGGATTCCCATGAAAATCGCCTTGGTCCACGACTACCTGAACCAGATGGGGGGGGCCGAGAAGATCGTCCTGCTCCTCATGGAGCTCTACCCTGAGGCGCCGATCTTCACCTCCCTGTTCGAGCCCGATCGCGTCCATCCCGCCTTCTCCAGGGCCGACGTGAGGACTTCGTTTCTGCAGCGACTGCCGTTCGTCCGGAACCGCTTTCGCTGGTACCTGCCGCTGTTCCCCCTGGCCTTCGAGTACTTCGACCTGAGGGGCTACGACGTGGTTCTGTCCACCACCACGGCATGGACCAAGGGTGCGCTCACCGCCCCGGAGACCTGCCACGTGGCCTACGTGAACACGCCCATGCGCTTCGGCTGGCGCACCTCCGACTACCTGGAAGCGGAGCAGATCCCGGGGTGGCTTCGGCCGGCGCTCCACGCCCTGATGCACGGCATGCGCGTCTGGGACTACGCCTGCCAGGCCAGGGTCGATCGGCTGATCGGCAACTCCCAGAACGTGGCCCACCGCATCTGGAAATTCTACAGGCGCGAGTGCGCCGTGATCCCCCCGCCGGTCTCCACGGCCCGGTTCAGGCTCGGGGAGGGCCCGGGAGATGGTTTCGTCGTCGTCTCCAGGCTCCGGGCGTACAAGCGCATCGACGTCGTCATCGAGGCGTTCAACCGTCTCGGGCTTCCGCTCACCATCGTCGGCGAAGGGCCCGACCGGGCCGCCCTGCAGGCATCCGCCCGGCCCAATGTCCGGTTCGTCGGCCGCCTCGATCAGGAGGCGCTGGACCGGGAGCTCAACCGGTGCCGGGCGCTGGTGGTGCCCGCGGAGGAGGACTTCGGGATCACCCCGCTGGAGGCTTCCGCGTGCGGACGCCCCGTGGTGGCCTACTCCCGGGGCGGCGCCCTGGAGACCGTGATCCCGGCCAACGGGTACCCACCCCACGTTGCCAACGCCGCGGAGCTGACGGAGAGGCTCGGGGCACCCACCGGGATCTTCTTCCACGAGCAGACTCCGGAGGCGCTGGTCGCCGCGGTCCAGGCACTGGACCGCCACACCTTCGATCCGGCTCGCCTGAGGTCCCACGCCGAGACGTTCGACGATCACGTGTTCAAGAGCCGGATCAAGAGCTTCGTGGAGAGCGCCTTCAGAGAGCACCAGGACCGCTTTTGCACCCTGCGCTTCGAGAAAATGTAAGCACCGTTCAACAGTTCACGATTCCCTGCCGATTGATTTGTCAGGGATGGGCCCGCCGTTCGGGGCGCTTTCTTCCCACTCGAGTAGTGTGAAGTGGACCGCAGGCACCCTGGAATGGCAAAAAAACACCTTTTCGAGAGCACCCTCGTCGGCAGTCTCCTGGTCGGCGTCCTGGTCTGCCCGGTGTGGGCCTGGAAGCCGGAGCGTTACGCGAGCCTCGAGAGCCAGTACGAGCACCGCAGCTTCGAGCGGCTCGTCAACTTCGCCAACCCGAACCCGGCCCTGCTCGGCGTCCTGACGACGAACACGAACGGGGCCATCTGGCGGGTCGCCACGACCCACCGGGCAGGCGGCGACGTGAGCCGCAACCTCAGTCTCCACCTCGAGGTCCCTCACGAGATCCTCCACGCCAACGGCGGCACGATCACCACCGAGGGGGCCCCGACCACCCTGGACTCCACCATCTCCGGCCTCAAGGACATCGTGATCAGGCCGGCGTACCGGTTGGAGGACCCCGACTCGCCCGACGGCGGGCATGTGGTCAGCCTCACCTTCAACCTGGGCCAGGGCCGATCGAGGATCGACCCGCTGGAGCAGCAGGTGATGAGCTTCTTCGTCCAGGAGTCGGGGCTGGGGTTCCTGTCGCCGCTGTTTAGCCGGGGGTTCGGGGCGAGGCTGGACAACAGGTGGAACGTGAAGTGGGGCAAGAAGCAGGAGGGCGAGCTTGCCCTCGCCTATACCTACACGGGGGCGTTCGCCTCGGCCGTGGACATCCCGACCAGGATCGACCCGTCCGACGAGATCTTTGCCGCGCTCAGATACCGGAAGACCCCCAATCCCAAGCTGAGGCGCCAGGTCGCGGTGACGGTGAAGGCGTACTCGGATCAACGCGCCCGGAATGTCCGGTACGACACCGACGTGTCGTCCGGGCTGGTGGCCTTCATCCCCGGGCAGGTGAAACCGCTGCAGAAGAACCCGTGCCTGTCGGTGAACTACGCGGTCGACTGGATCCAGACGCCGAGGCAGGCCAGCCGGCTGGCCCTGCACTACGCCACGACCGGCGCCGAGGACTACTTCACCACCACCTCGGCGGTGATTCGCAAGATGAAGATCGGCGACGCCTACTCGGCGATGTACGAGACGCACTACCGGGCGCGACGGAGGGACATCGTCAAGCTGGGCGCCTCCCTGGGACGCCTGGAGAAGACGACCGTGCAGGGCGTTCCGATCGACGGCTCGGAGCGCACCCACGCCATGGCCTTCGCCGGCTACGACTACAGCCCTCGACGCGGCTTGCATCACGGTTTCGACGTCGCGCTCGGCCTGGGGCCCGATTCGCCCGAGGTGGTGGCCAAGGCCCAGACGCTCTACAAGTGGTGAGGGCCGATCGCGATGCCGTCGACGACGCTGCGACACGGAAAGGGTGAACCGTCCATGAACAAGACGCTGTCGTTGGTCCTGGTCTGCCTGGTGACCGGTCTTTGGACACCGCACGGTGCCCTGGGCCAGCCGGCCGGAGGCGGGGTCGTCCAGGCCCAGGGCTCGCCGGCCGGCCGGAGGAACCAGGATACGATCCGCACCCTGACGAGGTTCCTTTCGCAGCTGCAGCGGAAGCTCGACGCCGACGAGCGATACCAGGGACTGGACCCCCAGGCCAAGCTCAAGTTGCTGCTCACCACCTGCGAGGTCACCGGCTTCAGAGTGCCGAAGGGGTTCACCGGGGCCGGCAAGATGCTCGAGGAGATCGCCGCGGTCCTCATGGCTGCCCTGTCGGACTTCGAGCTGGAGCGCGTGATGCGGAAGATCGACAGCCTGGTCCCGAAGACCGTCCTGGCCGCCGGGGGGACCGGCCCGTCCGAGGAGGAGTTCTCCCTCGCGGAGTCGGGGTTCGAGGACCTGCGCCCCGAAGTGCCGGTGGTGGTTCCCCTGCCGGATACGATGTGACCCTGGACGGGCGCGGGTGCCCCCGGGCAGCGATCCGCGACCCCCCGGACCCGGGTCGCTCCTTCACACATATCATCCAGCATCGGACTCCATAACGGATCACGATAGGATCGCGAGGGAATCCTCTCCAGGTGCGGAACGAGGCCTGATCTGGTCCTTGACAGGCCTGGAGGGTCGTGATATATTCAGCTGCCTCTCCGCCCCCACCACAAAACAAGGCCCTATGAGCACTGTCGAGAGGGTCCACCCCGCCGCTTCCATAGTCCCGCTTTCCATATCAGAGTCCGCTGAGGAGGTCGACGTCACGGCTTCCCCGACCGCCAAGAGCGCTTTTCTGAACGAGTACAAGGCGCTGCTCAAGCGGGTCAAGGGCGACGCCCACGATCCAGGCCATCATCTGGAGCTGGCCCGCTTCTACATCAAGCACCAGTACCTCAGGAAGGCCCACTCGTCTCTGCAGGTGGCCAAGGCGCTCCAGCCGAGGCGACTGGAGACCCATTACCTCCTGGGGTGGCTCTACCAGAAGGAGGCGAACTGGGAGCAGGCCCGACTCGCCTACCGGCAGATCCTCAGGCTCAAGCCGAACGAGCCGCTGGCCCGGTTCCACCTCGGGGAGACCTTTCTGGCGATGAACCAGAAGGAACAGGCGTACGAGAGCCTGCTCAAGGCGACGGAGCTGGAGCCCAACCTGGCGCAGGCCTACTGGCACCTGGGCAGGCTGGCGCTGGAGCGCAGGGACCACAACCGCGCCATGACCCACTTCCAGACCCTGAAGAACCTGGATCCCGCCAATCCGGACGTCTACTGCGAGCTGGGAGCGGTCTTCAAGGCGCAGAGCCAGCCGGACCGGGCGGTGATGGCCTACCAGAAGGCCATCGAGATGAGCCCCGGGCACGTGGGAGCCCAGCTGGCGCTGGCCCGGGTCTACCTCGACGGCGGCGCCATCACGAAGTCGCTGGCGATCCTGGAGTCGCTGGTCACCAGGGAGGCCACGGCACCCGAGGCGTATCTCCTGCTGTCGCAGGCGTACCAGAAGGTCGGGAAGGTGCCCCAGGCCCAGGCCACGCTCCTGCAGTTGCAGAAGGCGTTTCCGGGGAATCCGCGGGGCCACGCGGAGCTCGCGAGGCTGTACTTCCTGGGCGGGGAGCACGAGCTGGCGGAAGAGGAGTTCCTCAAGGCGATCGACCTCTCCCCCGACGACAAGGAGCTCTACGTCGCCCTGGGCACCCTCTACCTGAACCTCAAGGCGCCGTCCAAGGCGATCCACCTCTACCGCGACAGCTGCGCCCGGTTTCCCGACGACCCGCAGATCTACTCGCTCCTCGGCGAGGTCTACGATCGGTTCGACCATCCGGACGAATCGGTCGAGGCGTTCAGCCACGCCATCACCGGCGACCCCGAATCGGAGACGCTCTACTGCAAGCGCGCCAAGCTCTACGTGAAGCTGGGCAAGTACAACGAGGCGCTCAGGGACTTCGAGCGGGCCCGGGCGATCGACCCGGCGTGTCCCGAGGCCAAGCTGGACACGGAGCTGATCCGCACCCACAAGAAGTACCAGGAGGCGTTCAGCTTCTACTCCAAGGGCATGGACGCCCTGAAGGCCGGCAACTACCAGCAGGCCATGGGGTTCTACCGTCAGGTGCTCAAGCTGGTTCCCAACAACGTGGACTGGCTGAAGGAGTTCCTCCAGATCACGCTCTACACCGGTCAGTTCCCGGAGTCGCTGGCCACCTACGAGAAGCTCGTCGCGCTGGCCCCCACGAGCGGCGATCTCTACCGCGGCTACGCCGACCTGCAGTACCAGCTGCTCCAGTACGAGCAGTCCCGCGGGCTGTACGAGCGCTGCGTCGCCCTGGCCCCCGGCGACGTGGAAGGCCGCATCGGTCTGATCCGCTGTCTCAGACACAAGCTCATCGATCGGTCCCTGTCTCCGGGGAAGTTCGAGGCGCTGGTCACGGCCTACGAGGGACACCTGACCAGCTCGAGACATCGCAACCTGGCGCTGCTGGAGCTGGCCCACCTGCACGTCTCCCTGGGCTATCTGGTGGAGCCGGGCGGGCAGTGGGCGACCCGGGCGATCGAGCTCATCGACAAGATCGGCCCGCAGGAGTCGGACGAGATCGCCCGGCGCAAGCAGCTGGCGCTCCACGAGCTGCACCTGCTGGCCGGAAACGGGCGGGATGCCATCGCCGCGCTCGAGCGTCTGCAGCGCACGTTCCCGCACAACCCGGTCTTCGCCCACGCGCTGCTCGAGAATCTCATGGAAGACCGTCAGGATGTGAGGGCGTTCCGCCTCTCCGAGGAGTTCCGGAACAAGTTCCCCGACAATGGGTTGCTGAGAAGCCTGTCGCTGAAGCTGTTCGCCCTCGTCGCCTCGTCGAAAGACAACCCGAAGAGCCTCCACAGGGCCAAGATCCGGGCTCTCCAGCAGTACGTGGCGGCGAATCCGCGCGACTGGATGGGGTTCTTCGATCTGGGCATGGGCCTGGTGTACCTGACCCGGCCCAACGAGTGGTTCGAGAGCCGCAAGAAGGCTTCCATCGCGTTCAACAAGGCCAAGCAGCTGGAGCCCGGCTCGCCCTGGCCGTGGTGGGGCCTGGTGAAGATGTCGCTGCACGACAGCTCCAAAGAGAAGCTCGGCGTCGCGGAGAGAGACCGGACCATCGCGATCCTCCGGAACGCCATCATCCTCTTCCCTTCGGAGCCGGGCGTCCACTACTGCCTGGGTCGGGTGCTTCATCGATCCGGGGATCCGGAGAAGTACGAGGAAGGGACGAGGTCGCTCATCACGGCCTCGATCCTGGGAGATCGGTTCGCCCCGGCCAGCTTCGACCTGGCCGTGCACTACCATTCGGCCCAGGACTACACCCGGGCCTATCACCACTACCTGGCCGTCTGTGAATCGGTCCTTGGCGGCCGCTATTACCGTGAGGTTCAGCGCAGGATCAGGAGCCTCATCCCGTGAGGGCGTGGAGGGCAGCGTGAGGAGCGGCATCTTCGTCACATTCGAGGGGCCGGAGGGAAGCGGCAAGACGACCCAGGTCAAGCTTCTGGCCGAGAGCCTGGAGCAGCAGGGCGTCGCCTACATGACCACCCGGGAGCCCGGCGGGACCGACCTGGCCGACAGGCTGCGCTCCATCCTGATCGAGTCGGAGACCCCGCTCGATGCCAAGACGGAGTTCCTGCTCCTGTTGACCGCCCGGTCGCACCACGTGGAGACGGCGATCCGTCCCGCCCTGGACGAGGGCAAGGTGGTCATCTGCGATCGGTTCAGCGACTCGTCGGTCTGCTACCAGGGCGCGGGGCGCGGCATCAACCGGGACACGATCATCCTGCTGAACGACTTCGCCACCTCCGGCCTGGCCCCGGATCTCACGTTCTTGATGGACGTGCCGTCCGAGGAGGGCCTTGACCGGCTCGGCCGCTCGAACCGGGGGCTCGCCCGTTTCGAGAAGGAGGGGCTGGAGTTCCACCGGAGGGTCCGGGACTGCTACCTGGAGCTGGCCGCGGCCAGTCCCGACAGGTTCGTGATCATCCCCGCCATGCGGACGGTCCGGGAGGTCGCCGACGACATCTACGCCGCCCTCTGGGCGGCCTTTCCCACGCTCACGAAGGATCGATGATCGACGACCGGGAGGCCCCGCCATCACTCATCGGGACAAGATATGCCACCTGTTGACCGGCCTGTCCGGCGCCGGCAAGAGCCTGGTATCCAACTACCTCGAGGACCAGGGGTTCTACTGCGTCGACAACCTGCCGCCCGAGCTCATCGAGAAGTTCATCGAGCTCACGATGGAGAGCGAGCGTCGCTACCAGCAGCTGCTGCTGGTCTGCGACGTCCGCAGCGGCGATCAGTTCCGCACCCTGTTCGAGGTGCTCGACAGTCTGCCCACCAAGGGCATCCGGCCGAGCATCATCTTCCTGGAGGCCAGCAAGGAGATCCTGGTCCGGCGCTTCTCGGAGACGCGCCGGCGGCATCCGCTCAACTACGGCTCCCTGCCGGAGAACATCGAGCGGGAGCGGGCCATGCTGGCCGACCTGAGGGAGCGAGCCGACATCCTGCTGGACACGTCGAACTTCTCGGTGGCCCAGCTGAAGAAGCGTATCATGAGCCTGCTGAACCGGAAGCTGCCCCGGGGGAAGATGGGGCTCGTGTTCTCGTCGTTCGGCTACAAGTACGGGATTCCGGTGGAGTCGGACCTGGTCTTCGACGTCCGGTTTCTTCCCAACCCCCACTACGTGCGCGACCTGGCGCCGCTGAACGGCTGCGACGCCGTGGTCCAGGAGTACATCTTCAAGTACGCGATCTCCAAGCGCTTCGTCCACCAGCTCGTCGGCTTCCTGAAGTTTCTGATCCCCCAGTATCTCAACGAGGGGAAGACCCAGCTGACCGTGTCGGTGGGGTGCACGGGAGGACAGCACCGGTCCGTGGCGGTGGTCGAGAAGCTGGCCGAGACCTTTTCGAGCCGCTCGCTGAGCGTGATCAAGGCCCACCGCGATCTGGCGCGGCTCACCGGTGGGGTCCAGGGATAAGAGCCCGGAGTCCCGGGCCGTTTCCGCTGCGGCCTTGGATCTGCCACGGGCCTGCGTGGCCCAGTGGGGCGAGGAGTCGCTCCTGGGGCCTGCGGTGGTCACCTGCGTCTACCTGAACGGCCAGGGCGAGCGCGCCCTCGCTCCCCTGGACCTTTCGCGGTGGGCCTCTCTCGGGGGGGAGGAGCTCCGATCGACGGCCAGGCACATCTCCAAGGTCGTGGCCTTCGATTCGATCATGCTGCTGCCCCGGAAGTGGAACACGCTGCTCGCCAAGCTGTCGCCCCGCCATCGTCTGCTCAACTGGCTCTACCGGCGGACGATCGGGACGATCCTGGAGCGCTACGCGGACTGCCGGGCCGTGGCGTTCGACCGGCACAGCCCGGCGTTCGCCGTGCTCGAGACGGAGATTCCCAGGGGCGCCACCACCCCGCTCCTCTACCGGCCGCCCCGGGCCGACGACGCCGGTCTGTTCGCGGCGGGTCTCCTGGCCCGCTCCTCGTACTACCAGGGCATCCAGGCGCTCGAGCGGAAGCTGGGGGAGTCGCTTCCGGAGGAGCCGGAGGCCGGGCTGGGCCTGGTGAGGCGGCTCATCGACACCGGCGGCCTGCCCGCGGCTCTCCACGTGGCCAAGAAGGACGATCCACGGCTGGTGGAGCTCCTGGCCTCGTCGGGTACCGGCCTTCCGTCCGGCCCTCCGTGAGCGGCCTCCCGGGATTCCCCACCTGTTTCGCGGAGTCGGGCCTGTGATCAGGCCTCGGCTTGGAGGCAGAGTGAATAAGGAAGTGGAGGGGAAAGAGGAGGGGATACGGATTGAGGTCGCGCTCGGGGGCGCGACTCGGACCCGGCGAGGCGCCGGGTCTTGAGGGGATCCGGATCGAGGTCGCGCTCGGGGGCGCGACCCGGACCCGGCGAGGCGCCGGGTCGTGGCCTCGATGTTGCGCCGCACCCCCCGGGCGCGGTATGACCAATCTGGGCCTGGACCTACTCCGAAGAGCCAGGCTCATGGGATCCCCGGGGAACACGATTGGCCTCCGACCGCCTTGGAAACTACCGACTGCTCTCCCGTCTCGGCGCCGGCGGCACCGGGACCGTGTTCAAGGCACAGCAGGAGAACCTGAACCGGGTCGTGGCGCTGAAGGTCCTCCACCCCGGCTTCGGCCGGCAGGCCGCCCTGGTCAAGCGGTTCAAGCGGGAGATCCTGACCACCGCGGCGCTCTCCCATCCGAACCTGGTCAAGGTGTACGACGCCGGTCAGGACGGGGACCGCTACTACTTCTCGATGGAGTTCATCGACGGCTACCCGCTGAGGGACAGGCTCAGGGGCGGCAAGAGCGTCCCCCCGAAGGAGGCCATCAGGTTCACCCATCAGCTCGCCGACGCCATCCGGTACCTGCACGCCAAGGGCATGGTCCACCGGGACATCAAGCCCGAGAACATCATGGTGTGCACCGACGGCAACGTGAAGCTGATGGACTTCGGTATCGTGAAGGTGCAAGACCAGACCGTGTTGACCCAGGAGGGCTCCACGGTGGGCACCCCGCGTTACATGTCGCCGGAGATGGTGACCGGAGAGCCCCAGGACCTCCGCAGCGACATCTACCAGATGGGGGTGATCCTGTACGAGATGCTGGCCGGCAAGTGTCCGTTCGACGGCCCCACCATCTCGGACATCGCCAACAAGATCACCGACGAGCCTGCCCAGCCCCCGTCCCTGAGCGCCAGCGGGCTGAGCCTGGGGCTCGATCGGGTCGTGATGAGGTGCCTGGAGAAGAACCCGGCGGATCGCTACCCCGATGCGGAGGCGTTCGACCTGGACCTCACGGAGGCGGAGAGCGACCTCGACACCGGGGGAAGGCTCACGACCCGCCCGTTGCAGCCGCGGCGAGGGCCGTCGGTCCAGGCGCACACACCGCCCCCGGTGGCCCAGCAGCCGGCCCAGGTCCAGACGCAGGCGCTGCCGGCCCAGCCGTCGCGGGTGCCGCTGCCCGGAGGCGATGGAGAGACCTGGGTGGAGCGTTCGTACCGCACTCTGAGCGACTCTCTCCAGGAACCGTCGGTCCGCAAGGGGCTGCTTCTTTCACCGGTGGCCTTTCTGCTCGGTCTCGGCATCGTGTTCTGGCTGC
>JACQZM010000454.1 GCA_016213885.1 Candidatus Rifleibacteriota bacterium
CGGCCCCGGCTCCGGCGGCCGGTGGCGCCGCGGTGACGAAGGTGCGGACGATGTGCAGGTGGTACGCCGCCGCCGCGGCGATCACGACCATGCACGTGGACTGGGCCAGGGTGGTCCCGAGGATGAAGTGCTCGTCCAGGCTCTCGGCCCGCAGAAACTCCATCAGGAACCGCTCGATCGAGTACAGGTAGGCGAACCAGACCATCACCATGCCGGGCCTCTGGTTGCGCTTGTAGTACCAGTGGAGCGCCGCCGAGATCGAGAGCAGGGCGATCGCTTCGTAGGCCTGCGTCGGGTGCCGCGGCATCGGGATCGCCCCGGCCTTGGCCGGGAAGCTCAACGCCCAGGGCAGGTCGGTCTCGACGCCGAAGCAACACCCGTTCATGAGACAGCCGACGCGGCCCAGCGCCGCGGCGAACGGCACCGCCGGTCCGAACATATCGACATAGGGGCCGATCGGAAGCCGGCGGTAGCCCAGGTAGGCCAGCGCCCCCACCATGGCGCCGACGAAGCCGCCGAGGAAGACCAGCCCGCCCTCCCACAGCTTGAGCGCCGACACCGGATCGTTCACGTAGTCGTGCCACCTCAGGGCCACGTAGTTGATCCTCGAGCCCACGAGGGAGCTGATGATGATGACCAGGAAGATGTCCGTGATGTCCTCGTCGTCGATGCCCCTCAGCCGCGCCAGGCGACTGGTGTACAGGTAGGCGAGGAAGAAGCCCAGGGCGATCATGGTCCCGTAGGAGAAGACCGGGATCGAGGCGCCGTTCGGCAAGAGCCCTGGAATCGCCGGGATCGGGATCCTGAACAGAACTTGCAGCACTCAGGCCTCCTTGTCCGGCACGGGCGCAGCTGGCAGGAAGTACAGACCGACGCAGGCCGCGACGAACGCGGCGATGCTCAGAAGCTGCGAGATCGAGAGCCCGCCCGTGAAGAAGCCACCGCGATCGTCGCCGCGGATCATCTCGATACCGAAGCGCAGCGGTGCGTACAGCACGACGTAGGTGATCGCCACGGCCCCGGGGCGGTGTGGCCTGAAGAACATCCACGAGAGGAAGAGGAACAGCAGCGCCAGACCGATTCCCTCGTACGCCTGGGTCGGGTGCCGCAGAATCGTGTCGTTGGCGGTCAACGGGAACGACATCCCCCAGGGCAGGGTCGTGGCCTGGCCGTAGCAGCAGCCGTTGAAGAAGCAGCCGCAGCGCCCCAGCATGTGCCCCAGGGCGATGCACGGCGCGGACAGATCGCCGATCGCCCACGGGGAGAGACCCTTGACCCGACAGAACACCAGGCAGCCCAGGAAGGCGCCGACCAGCCCGCCGTAGAACACCAGGCCTCCGCGCCACAGCAGCAGCGCCTCCCAGGGCGCGTCGGCGAACCGGCGCCACTCCAGCGCCACGTAGACGAGCCGGGCCCCGACCATGGCCGACAGGATGAGCACCACGTAGAAGTCGCCCATGACCTGGCTATCGTAGCCGAGCTTCGTGGCGCGCCGGTGACCCACGTGGATCGCCGCGATGAACGCGAGAGCCAGAAAGAACCCGAACGTGGGCAGGATGAACGGCCTGTCGATGAACGGGACGTTGAATTTGAGCAGTATGGGGTGCATGCTCCGACCGGCCTAACCGCGATCCCCGCGGCGCGAAGCTCGACGACGTGGACGACTCAAGCGCTGGCCTCTCCTTTGGCCTCCTCGGTGTGGGTGCCGAACAGGTCCAGGACGAAGTCGATCAGGATGAGCCCCACGCCGATGTCGATGATCGAGTCCGCCAGGTTGAACACGGGCCACTCCCAGTCTCGGTAGTAGACCCGGATGTAGTCGATCACGTAGCCCAGGTAGACCCTGTCGATCAGGTTTCCCACCGCGCCGGCCAGGATGAGCACCAGCGCCACCCGCACCATGGGCTCTTCTTGATCCACGATCGACAGGTAGAGCAGGATGATCACCACGGTGAGCAGCGCCATGATGATGAACATGTGGGTCTGGCCGGGGAAGATCCCGAAGGCGGCGCCCCTGTTCTCCACGTACTTCAGGTCCAGCAGCCCGTCGATCACGGAGCACTGGGCCGTGCGGTGCTTCAGGTAGAGCACGGCCAGCAGCTTGACCACCTGGTCAGCCACGATCAGGCCCACCCCCAGCGGGAAGTACCCGCCCCCGGTCATCAGCCTGTAGAAGTTCCGCACCACGTAGAACGGCCAGACCAGGGCAGCGCAGCCCATGATCATGACCCAGAAAGCCGCCCACCGGACGATGTCCACTGCCAGGTAGATGAGGTTTGCCATGACTCGTGGTTCAGCCTCCCGCCTCGGACCCCGGGCCGTAAGCCCTCTCCACTCGCTTCACGAGCTCAGGGAGAGCCCCGCCAGGGATCGCAGCGCGGATGTTCTGCATCAGTTCGGCGTAGTACCTCAGGTTGTGCAACGTGGCCAGGCGAGGGCCCAGCAGCTCCCGCGACTTGAAGAGATGGTGGAGGTAGGCGCGGGAGTACGACCGACACGCGAGACACCGGCAGCTCGGGTCGAGCGGCCTGTCATCCTCCCGGTGTCTGGCGTTCAAGAGGTTGACCTTTCCGTCCCAGGTGAAGGCGTGGGCGTGACGCGCCACCCGCGTGGGCAGCACGCAGTCGAACATGTCCACGCCCTGGCAGACCGCCCTGACGACGTCCACCGGCGCTCCGACGCCCATCAGGTACCGAGGCTTGCCCTGCGGCAAGAGCGGCACGGTCCGGTCGAGCACCTCTGCCATCAGCTCCTTGGACTCGCCCACGGAGAGACCGCCGATCGCCAGGCCCTGGGGGTCCAGGTCGACGATCGCGGCCGCGGACATGCGCCGTGCGCTCTCCACCATCCCACCCTGGACGATCCCGAAGAACAGACGATCGGGCAGACCGATCCGGTCGAACTCCGCCTTGCTCCGGCTGGTCCAGCGGAACGAACGCTCCGTGGCCAGCTTCACGTAGGCCTCCTCGGCCGGGTACGGGATGCACTCGTCGAAAGCCATGACGATGTCGGACCCAAGGTTGGTCTGGATCCGGATCGACCGCTCCGTGGTCAACATGATCTTCCTCCCATCGAGGTGAGAAGCGAAGCGGACTCCTTCCTCGGTGAGGCGGGAGATCGTCTTCAACGGGAAGACCTGGTACCCGCCCGAATCTGTCAGGATCGAGCCGGGCCAGGACATGAATCGATGAATCCCGCCCAGTTTGGCCACGGTCTCGTCGCCTGGACGCAGGTGGAG
>JACQZM010000248.1 GCA_016213885.1 Candidatus Rifleibacteriota bacterium
ACCCCGGTGCTGGAAAGGCACCGGCACGTCCTGGAAGAAGCTGAGGTGATCCGAGACGCCCAGCGGGCTGAACGTGGACGCCGGGTGGCCGTCGTGGAGGTGGAAGTGGAGCGGCTTGTCGATCGAGGCGAGCGCCCGCACCGTGTCGAGCACCACCGGAAGCGCTGACGCCACGATCTGTTGCACCTCGTCGGCCCCGCGGAACAGCGCCTCGGTGTGCGCCTTCAGGTCGTACAGGCTCTGCCCCGGGTGGCTGCGCCTGAACACCCGCTCGCAGTGGAACATCCCCACGTGGCCGATGTCGAGACACGCGCCGACGCGGGAGCAGTCCTCGATCGTCCGGAACAGCTCGACGAACCGACGGGGCTCGTGCCCCACGGCGTACTCGATGAAGAGCTGCGGACCCGGACCCAGATCGACCAGCCGCGCATCCAGCGAGCGAACCGAGGCGACGTACCGGTCGAGGCGGCTCGCGATGGCCGGGTCGTCGTGGATCACCAGTCCGGAGAGTCGAGAGCCGCCAGCCGTGGCGAACGCCACGATCCTCTCGCGGTCAGGCTCCTCCTCGACGCCGAGCTCCCTCGGGAGGTGGGCCGTGCACGGCTCGACCGGGTCCGGGGTGAACAGCAGGTGGCGCAGCAGGTCGTCGATCGATCCGGGGTACAGCTCCGCGCCCAGTCCGGCCGCGGCGAACCGTCGTTGCATGAGCTCGAGCAGCGCCTCGTCGCCCGGCACCATCCGGTTGAAGATGGCGTTGATGCGGGGCGAGACGCCCCCCTTCCCGACTGCTGGTCCCGACACCGGTCACCTCGTGGGATTCCCTCTTCAAGCTTATCGCAACGGCGTCCCCGTCGCCAGCAGAGACAGAACGCCCGGGGTGGTGGCCCCGGGCGTCCGTTCGGGTCGTCGAGAGGTTGGCTACCTGGCGGCCGCGAGGCGCTTCTCCAGGCTGTCCAGCTCTTCCTTCATTCCCTTGGGCAGCCTGTCTGCGAACTGGGCGAAGTGGGCGCGGATGGCAGCCAGCTCCTCGGTCCAGCCGGCCACGTCGACGTGGAGCAGCTCCTTGAGGGCGTCTTCACTGACTTGAAGCCCGTTCGTGTCGAGGGAGCCGGGGGCCGGCAGCCTGCCGATCGGCGTGTCCACCGCCGCGGCCTTGCCGTCGACGCGCTCGAACACCCACTTGAGAACCCGGGAGTTCTCGCCGTAGCCGGGCCACAGGAACTTCCCGTCGGCGCCCTTTCTGAACCAGTTCACGAAGTAGATCCGGGGCATGGCGGAGCCGCCCTTCTGCCCCACGTTCAAGAAGTGCTGCCAGTAGTCGCCCATGTTGTAGCCGCAGAACGGCAGCATGGCCATCGGGTCGAATCGCAGCTCCCCGACCTTGCCGGCGGCGGCAGCGGTCTTCTCGGAGCCGGCGATGGCACCCAGGAAGGTGCCGTGCTGCCAGGTGTACGCCTCGTTGACCAGCGGCGTCCTGGTGGAGCGGCGGCCGCCGAACAGGATGGCGGAGATCGGAACGCCGTTCGGGTCTTCCCACTCCTCGGCGATCACGGGGCACTGGGAGGCGGGCGCGGTGAAGCGGGCGTTCGGGTGGGCCGCCTTGGCCTCCTTGCCGGGGACCCAGTCCTTGCCGTGCCAGTCGATGAGGTGCTTCGGAGGCTCGTCGGTCATCTCCTCCCACCACACGTCGCCGTCGTCGGTGAGACCGCAGTTCGTGAAGATGCAGTTCTTGGACAGACTCCGCATGGCGTTCGGGTTGGACTTCATGGAGGTGCCTGGCGCCACGCCGAAGAACCCGTGCTCCGGGTTGATCGCGTAGAGGCGCCCGTCCTTGCCGAACTTCATCCAGGAGATGTCGTCGCCGATCGTCTCGACCTTCCATCCGGGAACCGTGGGCTCCAGCATGGCCAGGTTGGTCTTGCCGCAGGCCGACGGGAACGCCGCGCAGACGTACTTGCTCTTCCCCTCGGGATTGGTCAGCTTCAGGATGAGCATGTGCTCGGCCAGCCAGCCCTCGTCGCGGGCCATCGCGGAGGCGATGCGGAGGGCGAAGCACTTCTTGCCCAGCAGGGCGTTGCCACCGTAGCCGGAGCCGTACGACCAGATCTCCTTGGTGTCGGGGAAGTGGGTGATGAACTTGTTGCTGCCGTCGCAGGGCCAGGGGACGTCGTTTCTCCTGGAGCCGTCCTTGAGGGTCAGCGGGTAGCCGACGGAGTGGAGGCACTGGACGAACGCGCCGTCCGGGCCGAGGACATCCAGGACCCTCTTTCCCACGCGCGTCATGATGTGCATGTTCGCCACCACGTAGGGGCTGTCGGTGAGCTGGACGCCGATCTGGGCGATGTGGGAGCCCACGGGCCCCATGCTGAACGGGATCACGTAGAGGACCCGGCCCTTCATGGCTCCGGAGAAGAACCCCTTCAGCGTCTTCTTCATCTCGGCCGGATCGGCCCAGTTGTTGGTCGGCCCGGCCTCCTCCTTGGTCCTGGAGCAGATGAACGTGCGGTCCTCGACGCGAGCCACGTCGGCCGGGTCGGACCGGACGATGATGCTGTTGGGCCGCTTGTCATTGTTGAGCCAGCGGGCCGTGCCGCCCTCGACCATCACGTCGAGCATCTGCTGGTACTCTTCCTTGGAACCGTCGCACCAGTGCACGCCGTCGGGCTGGCACATGGCCGCGACCTCGTCGACCCACTTCGAGAGCCTCTGATTCTTCGTCATGGACTTGCCATCGCGAAGTTGCATCTTTGTCACAGCTCGCTCCATTTCGTCCTGCGGTTCTGGGGCTGCCCGCGGACCCGCTCTCGGCGAGCCATCACCCACGGAGCCACCCCCCGCGATTCGTATGCGTCCGGCAGAATAGCAGCTCGCAAGTCATGGATCAACCCCGGACCGTGCCGCCGAGGCACATACGATCGAGGTCCGGCCCCGCCGGGAGCGGCAGGACCGGGGAGGCAGGAGTCGCGCCGGGTCTCCAGGATCCCCACCTGTTTCGCGGAGTCGCGCCCGTGATCAGGCCTCGGCCTGGGTGCAGAGTCACCAAGGAAGTGGAGAGGATTGATTTGAAGTCGCGCTCGGGAGAGCGAAGGAAGAGGAGGGGATCCGGATTGAGGTCGCGCTCGGGGCGCGACTCGGACCCGGCGAGGCGCCGGGTCTGGTACACTTTGCGGCTGGCCCGTGCTATACTCCCGCCGCAAAATGACCGTTCCAGACCGTCGACCGGCAGGCCGGGCGCGGGAGCAGTGACCGGGAGCGACCGCGATGTGCTCTTGGGGCCCGTCCAGACGCCTGAACGAGGCGGCGGCTGTTTCGGAAAGGAGACAGTGCGATGGCTCACGTAGTGACCCCGGCGTGCAACAAAGACTACGCCTGCGTGGAGCAGTGCCCAGTGGAGTGTTTCTACGAGGGGGACAACCAGCTCTACATCCATCCCGACGAATGCATCGACTGCAGCGCCTGCGTGTCGGTGTGTCCCGCGAATGCTATCTACGCGATTGACGACGTCCCGGCGGAGCACAAGGCCTCCGTCGAGGAGAACGCCACGCGCGCCAAGAGTGGGATTGCCAAGGCGCAGCCCAAGAAGTAGCCGGCACATTCGTCATCGTTTCTGCGGTGACGGCCCGGCCCCGCTCGATGCGTCGGTTCGCTCCGATGCAGAGACCGGGGCCGGGTTTCGTCTTCCGGGCCCGCGGTTGCCGCGCCGGAGCGCGGCATGATACCCTGACCGCCAGTCATGGCAACGCTGGAAGAGGTTCGGAAGATCCTGCGAGAGGGGACCCTCCAGGAGATCAAGGCGGCGTTCGACGAGCTGAGCTCCCTCGTCGAGTCGGAACAGGCCTCCGTGCTCACGGAAGCGCTCGGGAACCGCTTCTGGGAGGTGCGAAGCCGGGCTGCGGAGCGGCTGGCCTACCTGCCCACCGAGGTCGCCATGCCGAAGCTCCGGGCCGCCCTGGTGGACCTGGACGCCAACAGGCAGTACTGGGCGATCCAGGCCATGCCCTCGTTCGGAGAGGAGGGGATAGACGTCTTGCTCAAGGCGTTCCCCTCGTTCCGCCCGGAGCTGAAGACGTTCGTCCTGAAGGCGCTCTCCCGGTTCAAGACGCCGATCTCGGTGAAGCTCCTGGTCAAGACGCTCGACTCCGATGACTGGGGTCTGAGAGAAGAGGCCGCGGAGGCGCTGGTGGCGAACCAGCAGTTCTCCATGAACGTCGTGAAGAGCCTGCTCACCGCGGGCACCCCCAACCAGCGGTTCTGGGCGTTCAAGATCCTGGCCAGGGTGATGGGCCAGAAGGCGATCGAGCCGCTGGCCAAGATCCTGGCCACGCCACCGGATCCGGGAAAGGCCCACGAGGACGCGCGGCCGTACGCGCTGGTGGCGCTCCGGGAGATCTGCCACCCCAAGGTGGTGGAGCCGCTGGTCAAGGCGCTGGGGTCGGAGTCGTGGTACCTCAGGGCAGAGGCCGCGGAGGCGCTGGTCGGGCTCGGCAGGATGTCGGTGGAGAAGCTGAAGGCCGAGCTCGCGAACGAGAACCCGGACGTCCGGTTCTGGACCATGAAGATCCTGAAGGACATCCTGGGCACCGAGGCTCTCCCGGTGCTCCTCCCGTACCTGGCGAGCGCCCTCAAGTCGGACCGCTACTCCGCGGTGCTGCACGTGGGCGTCATCGAGGAGCAGGAGGCGGCAGCCGGGCTCATCGAGTGCTTCAAGGACGAGGCCTGGGTCATCCGGAAGGTCGCCGCCGACGCCCTCGTCCGGATGGGGTCGAACGCGGTGAAGCCCCTGATCGACAGGCTCTCCGACGACAAGGCCACCGAGGAGAGCCTGTTCTGGGCCCTGCACGTGCTGGGCCGCCTGAAGAACGAGGTGGCGGTCCCGTTCATCGCCCGGACGCTGGAGCACCCGCTGAAGAACGCCCGGCTCCACGCCGTGGAGGCGCTCGCCCGGATCGGCACCGACGCCTGCGTGGAAGAGCTGGTGAAGGCGTTCTCCAACGGGGTGTGGGCGGTCCGGTTGAAGGCGTCGGAGGGGCTTGCCCACCTGGGCCCGAGGGCGGTGCAGTCGCTTCTGGCGAGGGTCGCGGACTCCAACGAGGACGTGGCCTACTGGGTGGCGAAGACCCTCTCCATGGTCGAACTGGCCGGCCTGGAGAGCCTCGTGGAGGAGCTGACCCGGGCCTCGGCGGACGACCGGGAGATGCTCAAGGCCCGCCTCAGGGCGCAGATGCCGGCGGAGCTCCTGGCGCTGCTCTCCGGTGGCCCCGTGACGGCCCGGGCAGTGATGGACCTGCCGGTGCCCACGCCGGCCGAGCGGCGGACCAAGCGGGGCATCCCGATCTCCGGCCCCGGGGCCAGGCTCGAATCGGAGGCGGGCTTCTTCGAGCCGGTCCGGCCCGGCGCGTACCCGGCGACGCTCGACGAGCTGCTGCTCTACGGTCAGCGGTTCGGGGCCTCCGACGTCCACCTCAAGATCGGGGAGCCGCCGATCCTGAGGATCCACGGCGTTCTCACCAAGACCAACTACCCGGCGCTCACGGCCGAGGCCACCCGGCTCCTCCTTTCCAGCACCCTCACGGAGATCCAGAAGCGGCGATTCACCGAGGACCTGCAGCTGGACATGTCCCACGAAGTGACGAACGGCTGCCGGTTCAGGCTCAACGTGTACAAGCAGACCCGGGGGCTCGAGGCCGCGTGCCGGTACATCAACCCGGACGTGCCCGGCTTCAAGGAGCTGCACCTCCCTGAATGGGTCATGGTGAAGATCGCCGGCCTGGCCGACGGCCTGGTGCTCGTCACGGGTCCCACCGGCTCGGGCAAGTCGACCACCATCGCCTCGGTGGTCGAGTACATCAACCGGAACTTCGCCCGGAACATCGTCTCCATCGAAGACCCGATCGAGTACGTCCACGACAACGTCCTGAGCTTCATCTCGTACCGGGAGGTCGGGGTCGACGTCCACTCGTTTCCCATGGGGCTCAGGGCCGCGCTCAGGGAAGACCCTGACGTGATCATCATCGGCGAGCTCAGGGACAGCGAGACGATCTCCACGGCGCTGACCCTGGCCGGGACGGGGCACCTGGTGCTCTCCACGTTCCACACCTTCAACTGCATCCAGACCGTGGAGCAGATCGTCGACTTCTTCCCGTCGGACCAGCAGGTCCACATCCGCAAGCAGCTCGCGTCGGTGATCCGGGCCGTGGTGTCCCAGAAGCTGTTTCTCAGGACCGACGGAAAGGGGCGGATCCCGGCCGTGGAGATCCTCCTGGGGACCACCGCCGTGAAGAACCTGGTCCGCGACGGCAACACGCACCAGATCTTCACCATGATGCAGACCGGCGCCGACGAGGGGATGCTGACGTTCGACACCGCGCTGACCGACCTGGTGTCGAGGCGGCTCATCTCGTTCGACGACGCGCTTCCCCACGTCTCCGATCAACAGGCGTTCCGCAAGGTCAAAGAGGCCAAGACGCCGGACCGCCGCACGGCACGGTCGTAGAGCGTCCGAAACCACGGGCAGCGACGCGCCCTGCTGCGGCGATAGCAGTTGAGCGGTTCGACCTACCGTGCTATAGTCGGAGGTCGGGGGACAGTACCAGGCCGGCGCCGCCTGTTCTTTTCTTTCGGTGGGCGAGCCTGGCTGGAGTGATCCGCATCATGGGCGATCAGGATTCCAACTCGGGCAAACGCGACCTCAGGTCGCTGCTGTCTGGCTACGGCGCCAAGCCGTCCAGCCCGCTCCAGAAGAGACAGGATGCCCGGCTGACGCAGTACGAGGCCGGGTCCGGCGAGGGGATCAACGAGATCCGGCAGGCGCTCGCGAAAGACCCCAACAACGAGAAGCTCCTCGACTGGCTGGCGTTCGCCCTGTACTCGAACAACGAGCTCGACGAGGCGATCACCCTCTACGCCCGTCTGTCCGAGAAGTACCAGAACAACATCACCTACCACTATTATCTGGGCAACTGCTACGCGAAGAAGGGTGCCGTCCAGAAGGCGATCGTGGAGTGGAAGAAGGTCGTCCAGATCGATCCGTACAGCAAGATGGGCCGGAAGGCTCAGGCGCGTGTCGATCAGGCCCAGCTGATCTTGAGACGGGTCATGCCGGAGAACCCCAACCCTGCCCCTCAGCAGGGCCCTCAGGGTCAGTAGCCCTTCAGTCCGGCTCTACCGTGGCCGATGCCTTACTCGGCGTCGCTCATCCCCGAAGAGGGTGGGCGGTCGCTGCCCGATCGATGATGAGAACGACACTGCTGTGCGCGCTTTCGATCTCGCTGGTGGCCGCGGCCACGGCGGCGCGGTCCGCCGAGACCATGCGGGGGATCTTTCCGGCCGGCCCCCTGGCGCCAGCGGAGGCGTCCGACTGGGAGTTCAGCTCCGTCCGGGGGGCCCCGGAGGAGGAGATCGTCGCCTTCGTCTACCTGAACGAGCCATCCACCACTGTGCGGGTGAAGATGACCTTGGCCCCGCTCTCGGTCAGAGCGGTGGAGATCTACGCCAACGGGACGCTGAGCGAGCGGCTCGACGGGGAAGGGCCGCTGGGAAGGCGCAAGGCCAGCGGCTTCAACGTGGGCCAGCAGCCGACGGTGCCCCTGTCCACGGGGCTCCGTCCCGGGCTGAACAGGATCTCCCTGCTGGCGCGATTCGCCCAGGACACCGAAGATCGGGTGCAGAGTGAACGGCCCGCCTGGGCCGGATCGCTCGCCTTCAGCTCCGGCCGCCTGGTCCACCTGTCCCTCATGTTTCGAGGCTGGGAGAGGCTGTACGACTGTCAGGCCGGATTCTATCAGACGTTTCGGCGGTTCGACTACGACGTCCGGGTCGGCCATCCGCTGGTGCCCGAGAAGAACCTGATCGACGGGCTCGGACGGGTCGGGGAGCTCCAGGAGGCGCTGGGCCGAGACCCCTCGGTCCGGATGGCGCTCTGGGAGAGCGATCGGCTCTACATGGAAGCCTGGAGCGAGAGCGGGAACGGCTTCGGCTACCTGAAATCCCAGCTGGGGCTCGGCAAGCAGATCGCCGCGAGCTGGTGCGCCACGGCCCCCAAGTGGGTGGCTCACGAGATCTACCGCTCCAACAGCAAGAGGCTCTATCTCTACGACGCACTCACCGACGTGGCGCTCTCCAAGGGCAACCTCAGGAACGCCTGCGCCGTGCTCGCCACACGTGCCGGCGAGGCGGCCCCGGAGGCGATCCAGAGCCTGTTGACCCTGATGGGACAAGACCAGAAGCTCGTCGAGTCGCTCGCGGTCACGGCGAGCACCGTGGGCGATGGGCTCGACGGGAGGATCAAGGAGATCCTCACCACTTTTCCGGCGTGGAGGGAGTGGTACATCCACGCCTACGCGTCGCTCAGGGGCCAGATGAAGCTCGTCCCGGCGGACTACCCGTCGCGGACCGTGGTGGAGCACGAGGGCCGCGTGGTGAGGGCGTACCTGGACCAGGTACGAGCGCTGGTCCAGCAAGACTCGGTCTTCGGTCGCCTCCAGATGGAGCTCGCCGGGAGCCTTCTCGAACCCCGCCGGCCCCCTGCCGCCGTTCCCAAGCGTGTCTGGTGACTCTGCAGCCAGGCCAAGGCCTGATCACAGGCCCGACTCCGCGAAACAGGTGGGGGATCCTGCCGGTTCGACTGCGCTTTACTACACCCTGGGCTCGTGCTAGAGTCCAAGCCTGCGATCCCTTTGTCGGTCGTCCTCTCCGGCGGAGCAGACGACACCAACACCCCATTCAACAGTGAAACTCACCTTTCTCGGCGCCACCCGCACGGTCACTGGGTCCTGCTACCACGTCGAATGCTCCGGATCGAAGCTCCTGGTCGATTGCGGGCTTTTCCAGGGAGGGCGCGAGCTCGACGCGAGGAACCGGGACCCGTTCCCGTTCTCCCCTCGGGAGCTCGACGCCGTCGTGCTGACCCACGCTCACATCGATCACTCCGGGCTGCTCCCGCGCCTCGTCAAGGAGGGGTTCGCGGGGCCGATCTACTGCCAGTCCGCCACGGCGGACCTGGCAAAGGTGATGCTTCTGGATTCGGCTCACGTCCAGGAGGTGCAGGCCCGGTCCGACAACCGGAAGCGCGAGCGGAGGGGCCTCCCGCCGGTGGAGACCATCTACGACGCCGCGGATGCCGAGCGGGCTTCAGGTCAGCTCGCCCCGGTCGAGTACGGCGCGCCGCTGAGCCTGTTCGAGGGCCAGCTCGGAGTCGAGTTCGCCGACGCCGGCCACATCCTGGGCTCCGCCCATGTGCGTCTCACCTTCCGGGAGGCCGACGGCCCGCTCTCCATGGTCTTCTCCGGAGACGTGGGCAACCTCGGCGTGCCGATCCTCCGCGACCCGGCGCCGTTCGAATCGGCCGATGTGGTGCTGGTGGAGTCGACGTACGGCGACCGGCTCCACGAAGACCGGGACAAGCGTGAGGAGCGACTCTGCGAGATCATCGCAAGAGCGGCGGGCCAGGGCGGCACCATCATCGTCCCGGCGTTCGCCGTGGGGCGGAGCCAGGAGCTGCTGTACGCTCTGGGGCGCATCTTCGGCCAGGGCCGGGCGCCGCGGATCCCGGTGTTCATCGACAGTCCGCTGGCCGCCGAGGCGACGGACGTGTTCCGAAGGCATGCGGAGTGCTACGACACGGAGATGAAGCGGCTCGTCGAGGCGGGAGAGGACCCGCTCGGCTTCCCCGGCCTGAAGCTGGTCCGGGGGCAGCAGGAGTCGATGGAGCTGAACACCCTGAAAGGGCCGAAGATGATCATCTCGGCCTCGGGGATGTGCAACGCCGGTCGGGTGCTCCACCATCTCAAGCACAATCTCTGGGGCCGCGAGAACATCGTCCTCTTCGTCGGCTTCCAGGGCGAGGGCACCCTGGGTCGCGCCCTGGCGAGGGGCGCCAAGGTGGTGCAGATCTTCGGTGAGAGCGTGCGGGTGAGGTGCCAGATCGAGCAGATCGGGGCGTTTTCCGCCCACGCCGATCAGGCGGGGTTGCTGCAGTGGCTCGACCACCTGTCACCCTTCCCGCGCAGGGTCTTCGTGGTCCACGGCGAGGAGGAGTCTTCGCGGGCGCTGGCCGAGAAGATCAACCAGAAGCACCCGGAGCTGGCGATCGTGCCGGTCGCGGGTCAGTCGGTCGTGCTGACCGCCACCGGCGAGTGCATCGCCGAGCCGCCGCCACCGAAGGTCGGGGCACCACCGCTCCTTTCGGACCTGCAGCGAGACGTGACGCACTTCTTCGACGAGATCCTCTCCCGGGCCAAGACGCTGGCCCGGGACGCGCGCTCCTTCCGCCGGCGCCTCGCCGGCGACCCGGCCGCCTGGGCCCAGTTCCAGAAGTCCGTGACCGGCCCCTCGGACAGGTTCCGGCACGATCTCGACCGTGTCCTCAAGGACGTGACCGGCGAATAGGAGGCGGGGCCCGGTGGGAGTACCACGCAAGGAACCACTCGACAGGAGCGGCAGGGGCCACGGCAACCAGACCGATCACGCGGCCGGTGCCGTGGTCCCGATCTGGGCGCTGGCCGCCGTGGGCGCTCCGATGTTCGGCGTCTTCGCGTCGTCGGCGATCAGCCTGCACGGGATCCGGGGGCTGCCGCTCTGGGGCTGGCTGCTGATCCTGTGCACCGCCTATCTGGTGGGCGTCTGGGCCTACGAGCCCGACCAGTCGGCTCCTCGCTGGTGCTCCCGGGCCTGCCTCGGCATGGCTCTGGTGGCGGTGCCGCTGGCCGGCTGCACCCACGTGCTGGACACGTACGACCTGCCGAAGCAGACCACGTCCACGGTGCTCACGGTGGCGATGCTCCTGACGTGGACCGTGACGAGGATCGTGGAGCGTGGCCGACCCGAGCCGGTGCAGCCCCTGGCGGCGGCGGCGTGCATCCTCATGTATACCTCCGCCGTGTGCTCCCTGGGCTGGGCCGTGAACACCATGGTGGGGCTGTTCGAGGCGGGGCGCATCCTCCTGGGCGTGGGAACCTTGCTAGTGGTCCATGACCTGGCGAGGAGGCCCGGGCATGCATGGCGGATCCTGACGATCTGCGGAGCCACCGCCACGACCGTCTGCTGCCTGGCCGCCGTCCAGTCGCTCGAGGTGGAGGTTCCGGGCTTTCCGCAGGTGGTCCGCCCGGCCGCCACCTTCGGGAACAAGAACATGGCGACGGAGTACCTGGTGCTCTTTCTGGCCGTGGGCCCGGCGCTGGTCCTCTGGGGGCGGAACCTGGTCCACGTCGGAGCGGGGTTCGTGGTGACCCTCTTGATGACCTACGTGCTCGCCGCGGCCAGGACCAGGGCAGACTGGGTCGCCGGCCTCGTCTCCCTCACGGTGCTCGGATTCGCCTGGGCGGTCCAGAGGGGGGTGGCGCTCTCCGGCTACCGATGGGTCCCGAAGGACTCGTCGATCGCCCGGAGCCCGTGGGAGCTCGAGCAGCAGCGACTGCTCCAACAGGTCCCCCGGCATGGTCTGCTGCTGGCGGTGCTGCTGACCGGGTTCCTGATGGCCCCGATGGTGGGCTGGATGATGCGGGCCACCGGGCAGGGCACCGGCCCCAGCCTGCAGAGCGCCGTCGAGTCCGCCCTCGACACGAGCAGGGGCTCCACGCAGTGGCGTCTGGTCGCCTGGGCGAACACGGTCAAGATGTGCCTCGCGTACCCGATAGCCGGTGTCGGCGGGGCCAACTGGCAGTACCTCTACCCTCTCTGGCACAGATCCTATGGCCGGGACCCCACGTTCGACACCCACACCCAGGCGACGACGCTGCACAACGACTTCCTGCAATACTGGGCGGAGCTCGGCGTGCCCGGCGAGCTGGGGTTCGTGGGGCTCTTCGTCTCCGCGGTGCTGGCGTTCATGGGCTGTGTCCGGATCCTGGAGCACGACTGGGGTCCCATCGGCGTGGTGGGTACGGCGGGAGTGCTCGCAGCGGGAGCCGAAGCCTGCTTCTCGCTCCCGTTCAAGCTCGCCGCGCCCACGCTGATGTTCTGGGTGCTGCTGGCCCTGACCATCAGGGCCGGCCGGGCAGAGCAGGCTCTGCGGGACGAGGCGCCGGGAGCCGGGCCCGGCGAGCCGCCCCGAGGGTCGGTGGCCACGGCGCCGCTGCTGCTCCTGGCCGTGGGGTTCGGCAGCATCTTCTTCGGGCACTGGGCGATCAAGGAGCTGGAGAGCTCCGCCCATCTGCGCCTGGCCTACGGGCACTCGGCGAAGAACCGGTGGGCCGAAGCCGCCGCGGAGTTCGAGGCGGCGGCAGAGGATTTCCCGTTCGTCTACAACCCCTACCTGCTGCTGGGCAGAGCGTATTACCAGGTGGGCCAGATGCGCCTGGCCGTGGCGGCGAACTACATGGCGCTCAGGTATCACCCGAACCACTGCAACATCCACTACAATCTGGCCAACTGCTACCGCGAGATGGGAGCTTTGAAAGAGGCTCTGGCCGCCTTCGACAGGTCGCTGGAGATCTACCCGGCCAACGCCGACGCCTGGAACAACCGGGGCAACATCCTGAAGGCGCTGGGGCGGATCCCGGAGGCTCTCTCGTCGTTCGAACGGGCGCTGGCGGAGAACGGCCAGCTCCTGGAAGCGCTTCTCAACCGGGGCAACCTGCTGATGGAGACCCAGAGCGTCTCCGAAGGGCGGGCGCTGCTCCGGAAGGCGCTCGCGATCAACCCGAAGTTCTACCGGGCCCATCAGGCGCTGGCCAACTGGGCGCTCAGAACGAGGGATCTCGAGACGGCGATCAACGAGTACTGGGCCGTGATCAAGCAGGACCCGAACTGCATCGAGGCGTTGAACAATCTGGGCGCCGCCTACTGGCAGAAGGGCGACGCCCGGAACGCCACGGAGGTGTACGAGCGGGCGATCCGGCTGCGGCACACGTTCGCCCCCGCATACTTCGGGCTGGGCGGCATCCACTACCGCACCGGGCGCAGGGCCGACGCGCTTCTCGACTACCAGCAGTTCCTGAGGTACTGGCCCCAGAACGACGGAAACCGGAATCTGGCCCAGCAACGCCTCCAGGAGCTCCAGAAGGCGCGCTGAGACGCCGC
>JACQZM010000400.1 GCA_016213885.1 Candidatus Rifleibacteriota bacterium
CCCGGAAGAACCCCTACAGCGTCGCCGCCCTGGTGGGGGCGCTCGAGGTCTCCCAGGGGGAGACGCCCGCGGGGGTCCAGACCGGCGGGCACTCCCCGGTGGTGCCGCTGTCGGGCTGGTCGATCGATTTCTTCGATCTCGAGAAGCTCGATCGGTTCCTGGAGGACCGGTTCGTCGGAGTCACGGTCCTGGCCTTCTCGTTCATGTCGATCGATCGGCCTGAGGTCCGGGCGGCCCTCGATCGGATCGGCCGCGGAGCTCGCGTCGCGGTCGAGCCGACGCTGATCGCCGGCGGCGCCCACCCTTCCGGAGACCCCGAAGGGACCCTGGCCATGGGATTCGACCATGCCTTCGTCGGCGAGGCCGAGATCACCCTGCCGTCGTTCCTGGCCGCCCTCGCGTCGGGGCGGGAGTACCCGGCGATCGTGCGACCCCCCAGACCCCCGCCCTGCATGGATCACTTCCCCTCGTTCGGACCGGCCCACGGGCTCCTGGCGCCGATCGAGCTGTCGCGCGGGTGCCCCTACTCGTGCAAGTTCTGCCACGTGCCGTTCGTCCAGGGCCGACGCATGCACCACCGGTCCGTGGAATCGGTCCGGGAGCACGTCCGCATCGCCCGGGCCCGGGGGCGGGTCCGGACCTGGTTCGTGACCTCCGACGCCTTCGCCTACGGGTCGCGAGACGGCCAGCAGGGAGACCGGGACACGATCCAGCGGCTCCTCCGGACCTGCAAGGACGAGGGCATGGACGAGGTGTTCTTCGGCGGGTTTCCGAGCGAGGTTCGTCCTGACCACGTCCAGGAGGAGCTGCTGGAGCTCGTGGCCAGTCACTGCGCCAACCGTACGATCGTGATCGGCGCCCAGTCCGGCTCCGATGAGGTGCTCAAGCGGATCGCCCGGGGGCATGACGCGGCCGCCGTCATGGACGCCGTGAGAAGGGTCCGGTCGTTCGGCCTGGTGCCCCACGTGGATTTCATGCTGGGGCTCCCGGGGGAGACCGGCACCGAGCGCGTGATGACCCTGGACATGATCGCCGACATCACGGCGAACCACGGCGGTCGAGTCCACGTCCACTACTTCATGCCCCACGGCGGCACCCCCTACGCCGACGCCATCCCGGAACCGGTGGAAGACAGCGTCCTGGCTCACGTGGAGACGCTGACCGGGAAGAACCTGGCGGACGGTTACTGGCGCAAGCAGCGGCTGCTGGCCGGTCAGGTGAACCCCAGGGTCGTGGGGGCATGATGGGAACCGCCGAAGGGCCGGCCAGGCTGTCGATCATCGTTCCTTGCCGGGACCACGTGCTGACCGTCGCCCACACGGTCCGCCGGTGCCTCGCCCTGCCCGTCCGGGTCGAGGTCGTGGTGGCCGACCACGGCTCCACCGACGGGTCACGGCGCGTGCTGCGACGGCTCGATGACCCGCGGGTCAAGGTGGTGCTCTGCGACGGCGCCGGGGTGGGAGGCGCCGTCAAGACCGCGGCCCGCTGCGCCACGGCGGAGTTCGTGGCCATCCAGGACGCCGGTCTGATGCACCAGCCCGAGGAGCTGCCCCGCTTGCTGGGCCACCTGGAGGCGGGCGACGCCGAGATCGTCTGCGGCTCCAGGTTCCTGGGCTGCCACCGATCCCTGACCTTCGGCCGGATGCTGGCGAACAGGGCGCTGAACCTGTTCGCCAACGTGCTGTTCAACAGCTGCCTCACCGATCTGGCCACCGGGTGCAGGGTCCTGTCCACGAAGCTCCTGAACGAGCTCGAGCTCTCGAGCTCCGGGCCCGAGTTCGGGGCCGAGATCACGGCCAGGGCGCTGCGGCGAGGGCTCAGGCTGCTGGAGGTGCCGGTGACCTGCGTGGCCTCCGGACAGGACGGCGAGGCCGCGGGCGGCTGGGCCGAGGGGCTGCGGCTGCTGGGAACCCTGGCGAGGGAGCGGGTGCGGCGAGGAGATCCGCTGGACGCCAGCCTCGATACCCTGTCGCGGCTCGACGTCTACACCCGCTGGGTCGCCTCCTGGGTGGAGCCGTACGTGGGCGCCAGGATGATGGAGGTCGGCGCCGGGAAGGGGAGCCTGGCCCGCCACTTCATCGACCGGGAGCTCCTGTGCCTGTGCGACTACAACCAGGAGTACGTGCAGGTGCTGCGCTCCAGGTTCCGGCACGCTCCCCACGTCCGGTGCGATCGCTGGGACATCACCGACCCGGGGCCCGCGGAGGAGTTCCGGGCCATGGGGCTGGACACGGTCCTGTCGTCGAACGTGCTGGAGCACATCGAGGACGATCTCCTGGCCGTCCGGAACATGAAATCGGTGCTGGCGCCGAAGGGGAGGCTGATCGTGATCGTGCCTGCCATGCAGCGCATCTACGGGACTCTGGATCAGGCGTTCGGGCATTTCCGGCGCTACGACCGGACGACCCTGGGCAAGCTGCTGGAGGAGAGTGGCCTGGAGGTGGAGCAGATCCGGTACCGGAACCGGCTGGGCGCGGTGGGTTGGTGGGTCCAGGGACGACTGTTCAAGAGCCGCTACATCCCGGCAACCTCGGTGCTCGGCTTCCGGCTGCTGTGGCCGCTGCCCCGGCTGATCGACCGCCTCTGGGGCGGCAACGTGGGGCAGAGCCTCGTGGCCGTGGGGCGGGTCAGATGATGATCCGAGCGTACTGGCCTGTCGCCGCGGTGGTGGCGGCAGTGCTCGTCGGCGCGGCCCCGGGCCTGTTCTGGGGGCTGCCCTCGACGGCCCGGCTGGAATCCCTTCTCCCGTCGGGCGTGGCCAGGGTCAAGGAGCGGCTCGCCGCGCTCACCGCCGAGGACGAGGCCCGCAAGGTGAGAACGTCGCTGATCGTGCCGGTCCGTGGCCAGACCGGCGGACCCGGATGCCTGGCCGAGCACCCGGACATCCTGGCCGGGTTCAGGCGCTACGTGATCTACAGCTCCGACTGGGACGAGAACACGGTGGTGAGGGCGCTGGCCTACATGCGGCCCGGACGGCTCCAGCTGGACCCGCGGACGTACATGTACGGAGGGCTGTTCATCTACCCGATCGGCGGCCTCATCGCCGTGGCGGGCAAGATCGGCGCCGTCAGGCTCCGACCCGGCCTCGAGAGCTACCTCGAGGGGCCCGGCGACTTCGGATCGCTCTACGTGATCGGTCGGTTGTTCGTGCTGCTGCTGTGCCTCGCCGGCCTGGTCTCGGTGTGGTGGTGCGGTCGCGACCTCGGGGGGCCCGTGGTCGGTCTGGTGACCGTCCTGGTCTTCGCGACGCTGCCGTCGACCCAGGCGTGGCTCACCCGGACCAAGCCGCACCTGCCCAGCTCGGCGTTCCTGCTGGCG
>JACQZM010000401.1 GCA_016213885.1 Candidatus Rifleibacteriota bacterium
CACCTGGCAGCTGACCTACGATCTGGTGTCGGTCGACCCGAGCAGCACCGTGGTGTTCCCGCCGCCGGGCCAGCCGGGTCTGGTGCTGTTCCTGCCCGGCGACCTGCTCCTCCCGGGGGGCCAGAACGCCGGCGACGCCATCTCGCTGGGCACGGGACAGCTCGAGGGGAAGACGTGGGCGGAGAGCCTGTCGTTCCGCGACGACTCCGCCGCCGGGCCGGACGGGCGCAGGCTCTACATGCGCGTCGGGTTCTTGAGGCCCCACAACTACTTCCTTCTCACGCCGCCGGGGCGGCGGGCGAGATTGCCGATCCGGGTTCCACCGATCCACGGTCAGAGGATGGAGATGTGGTCGTGGGTCGTCATCGCCTTGAGGGGGGCGCTGGCCGCTCCGCGAGGGCAGTGGGCGGTGCTGCTGGACCAGGCGTTCGCCGACAACCGCCGCAACTACGTGATCGTCGACCGCATCTTCTCCCAGCCGATACGGTGAGGAGGTCCAGGATCCGCCGCCCACCCCGCGGAGCATCGTCGACGATCAGGTCACCCTGGCCCGACGGCGAAGAGCCGCCACGGCCCCCAGGAAGAGAAGGGCCAGCACAGGGTCTTGCGCCGCCGACCCGGGGCGGTCTCCCCGGCCTGACGCGGCGCATCCACCGGCCGACGGAGATGGCGTGGCCGCCGCCGGTGGTCGCTCCCCCACCGCCTTGCCCTGGGAGACATCGACCTCCGACCACTTCTGGTCCGATTCGATGCTGTCGGTGACCACGAGCCGGAAGACCAGGCTCGAGGCGGTGGCGGCCGGCGCGGTGAACGACGCCTTCGCCCCGGCCAGGTTCAGCGCCACCGGGGCGCCGCCCACCTGGGTCCACTGGTACGTCAGCACATCGCCGTCCCCATCCTGGCTGCCGGTGGCGTCCAGGACCACGGGCGCCCCCGGAGTCACGGAGAACCTCGAGGCCAGGCTCGCAACCGGCGCTCGGTTCACCCGCACCGTCACCGTGTCCGTGGTGCTGCTGGCGCCGTCGGAGACCAGCAGTGAGAAGGTGAGCACCGCTCCTCGCGCGTCAGGCGCCGTGAACGTCGGGTTCGGTGCGTTCGCGCCGAAGCTCACCGGTGGACCGCCGGTCTGGGTCCAGCGATAGGTCACTGGACGGCGGGTGCCGCCGCAACTCCCCCACAGCATCACCGTGGCCTGGGGAATCACGATCTGGTCGGCCCCCGCCTCGGCGATCGGAGCGCTGTACACCCCGACCCTGACCGTGCTCGACGCGGTCTCCACCGAGTCCGACACCTCCAGGTCGAACACCAGCGTCACATCGGAGATGTCCGGCGCGGTCAGAGTCGGCCTGGGCGACCAGGGATCGAACGAGACCGGAGGGCCTCCGACCTGGGTCCAGTGGTAGACCAGTGGATCGAGGTCCGGGTCGGAGCTGCCGGTCCCGTCGAGGGTCACCGGGGCGGTCGGCGAGACGTTCTGGTTGGGACCGGCGTTGGCCACCGGGGCCCGGTTGACCCGCACCGTCACGGGACCGGCGGCGGAGCTCTCGACCGGATCGGACACGGTCAGTGTGAACGTCAGCGTGGCGCCCCTCGTCGGCGGCACCGTGAACGTCGGCGTGGCCACGTACGCGGGGAACGAGACCGCCGGGCCGCCGGTCTGGGTCCAGAGGAAGGTCAGGGAGTCCCCGTCCGGGTCGGAGCACCGGCTCCCGTCGAGACCCACCAGGGTGGCCGGAGCAGCGACCTTGTCGGGCCCGGCGTCGGCCACTGGAAGACGGTTCACCGACACGCGCACCGTGTCGCTGGCCGACTCCAGGTCGTCGGACGCCGTCAGGTTGAAGTCCATCAGGGTCCCCCGGGAGGACGGCGCCGCGAACACCGCGTCGGGCGTGGTCTGAGGGAACCCCACGGGCGGGCCGTAGACCTGGGTCCACAGGTAGGTGAGCGCCGAACCATCGGGATCGTAGCTGGCCGTGCCGGAGAGCGTCACGGAGGCCAGCGGAACGACCCGCCGGTCAGGGCCGGCGCTCGCCACCGGGACCTGGTTGACCGTGACCGTGGTGCTCGCCGTCGAGGATTCCAGACCGTCCGACACGACGAGCCCGAACCTCAGCATGTCGCCCCTGGTCAACGGAGCCACGAAGCTCGGTCTCGGAGTGCTGCCCCCGGAGAGCGACACCGGCGAGCCGGCGGTCTGGGTCCAGGCGTAGGTCAGGGCATCGCCGTCGCCGTCGGAGCTGCCGGATCCGTCGAGCCACACCGGGGAGCTCGGAGTGACGTTCTGCGTCGGGCCGGCGCTGGCTGCCGGGACCCGGTTCACGAGGAAGTTCCCGTCGCTCCGGTCCTCCCCCAGGACCGTGCTCCCGGAGTCGCTGGCCTGCACCCGGACCCGCCCCTGGAGGGTGCGGTGGCCCGGCAGCACGTCCCAGGAGAACGACCGCGTCGTCACATCCAGGCTGGTCGCCAGCGCCACGGGGAAGCTCGCGCCCCCGTCCGTCGAGAACGCCACGTCGAAACCGGCGATCGAAGGGTACAGGGAGCTGGACGGATCCACGGACCACGTGACGTTCGTGGTGGTTCCCGGGAGGAGCCGTTCCCCTCCGTTCGGCGTCCCCACCGTCACCAGCTGGACGTTGGCCGACGCCCGGTACACGCCGCGCCCGTGGGTGAACGCGAACAGGGTACCCGGACCCTGGTAGGCCAGATGCTCCACCACCACGTTGGCCAGAGAGGTGCCGTTGACGTTGCACCAGG
The DNA here is from genome assembly GCA_016213885.1 of Candidatus Rifleibacteriota bacterium. Lineage (GTDB taxonomy): Bacteria > Muiribacteriota > UBA6191 > JACPRK01 > JACQZM01 > JACQZM01. The sequence goes on from JACQZM010000401.1 coordinate 2,755, forward strand.
TGGCCGCCGCGTCGGACGAGGCGAGGACCCCCAGGTCCGTCCCGACGAACAGCAGCGTCGGGTCGACGGGGTTGATGACCAGGACGTGGACCGGGAGGTTCGGAATCGAACCGGCTCCGCTGCCCACGGCGGGGCTCCAGATCGTGCTCCCGCCGGCGGAGGCGTCGAGAGTCCTGAAGATCTGCCCCCCGCTCACGTCGAAGCTCGAGTAGGTCACGAACAGGTGGTTCGGATCGGTGGGATGGACGGCCAACGAGGAGATGTACGGCGGAAGAGCGGGCGGCGTCGGGATCGGCGGCAGGTTGCCCCGGATGGGAGTCCAGACCGGCGCGGTGGCCAGCGCGTCGGCGCTCCGGTACACCTCGCCGTCCTGGGTGGCCAGGTAGACGATCTGTCCGCCTCCGGACGGGGCCACGGCCCACGCGGAGACCCTCCCGGTGGTCAGCGTCACTCCGCTGTTGGCGCTGGTCCAGCTCTGGGCGCCGTCGGTGGTGCGCCACGGCTGTCTGCCGCCTATCCACAGGCGGTTCGGATTGGAGGGATCCATGGCGAAGGGCGAGATGAAGGCGAAGTTGCCCGTGGGCTCGGTGATGCCGCTGACCGCGGCGAAGCTGTTGGCGCCCCCGTCGATCGATTTCCGGAGCCCCAGGTACGGCACCTCCATGTACATGGTGTCGGAGTTGGTGGGATCGATGGCGCAGTAGCCGCCGTCGCCACCGAAGATCTCGACCCAGTTGTTCTCCGGAGAGGCCGGGTCGTACTTCAGGGTGCCGTTGTCCTGGGTGCCGCCGATGTAGACGGTTCCCGTGGCTGCCACCGCCCCGTGGTAGAACTGCGTGACCCCGTACCGGTTGTTCAGACATGTGTAGCTCACGGCGGGCGCCGGGGCGGTGCCGCAGGGAGCCCGGGGATTGTACGCCGCCGTGGCCACTGCAGCCAGGGCGTTGTTGTTCGCCCGGAACACGCCGCCGTCGTTTCCGATGTAGACGGTCTGGTTGGTGGTGCCGTCGTAGCCCGGATCGAAGACGATGGCGTGGTGATCGGCATGGCAGTAGGCAGACCCGGTCTTCGGCCACCAGAGCGAGGCGAGCCCCCAGGTCGCCCCGGCGTCGTCGCTCCGCCAGAGGTCGATGCCACCCAGGAAGATCCGGTTCCGGTCGGTCGGGTCAACGGCGATGACGTTGTCGTACCACCCCTGACCGGAGTTCGACACGGGCTGGAGCGTGCAGTCGCCCACGGAGTTTCCGTCCAGATCCATCTCGATGAGGGGGTTCGAGAACAGGAGCGAGTTGAGCCTCCCCTGGGCCGTGGTGTCGAGCGTCGCCCTCTGGGTCCACGAGGAGCCGTTGTCGTCGGACTGGTAGAACCCCCGGAGAACGCCGCCCAGCGTGGAGAGGGCACAGTAGGCTCTGGTGGCGTCGGCCACGGCGATCGATCCGCGCCAGAGCCCTGCCGGGATGCCGGTGCCGCTGGCCGAGAAGGTGTCGCCGGCGTCGAGAGATCGGTAGATCGTGTCGCCGACGTTCCAGGCGAACAGGTTGTCCATGCCGGCGTTGTCGAAGACCGCCATCTCCAGGAACTGGCCGACGGCCCGCCTCGTCCACGTGGCGCCCTGGTTCTGGCTGCGCCAGACGCCGGTGCCCGTGGCCGCGTAGAGCACGTTCGGATCGGTGGGGCTGACGGCCAGCCTGTTCACGTAGTGGAAGTCGGCGGTCGTGGTGCTGGGAAGCTGGCTCCACGTGGCTCCCGCGTCGGTCGTCACGAAGATTCCGGCTCCCCTGACCCGATCGATGTTGAAGAACCCTTCCCCTGTCCCCGCGTAGATCCGGTTCGGATCCGACTGATCCGCGGCCAGCGTGCAGACCGCCAGGTTGGCCACGAAATCGGACAGGGGGCTCCAGGAGGCGCCTGCGTCCACGGTCTTCCAGACACCGCCGGCGACGCCGGCCGCGTACATCACCCCACCGGGCTGCACGATCAGCGCGCGGGTTCTGCCGCCCACGTTGCCCGGCCCCAGGCTGGTCCAGGGGCTCACGCTGGGAGGCCCCAGAAGCAGAAGACCGGGACGGGACAGACCCAGCACGTCTTTCAGGCGGGACGGCAGCTGCGGTCCCCGGGCTCCACCGGCCAGTCGATCGACCAGGTAGCGAGCCACGACGTACTGGGCCGTCGGAACGATCCCGGTCCGTCCCTGGCGCCTCCGGTGCCAGAACTGCTGGGCTTCCCCGGGCTTGTCCTCTCGCTCGCCGACCGCGCCGGACGCCGGGCCGACCCCACGTGACGATACCGGGAGCCGCTTCGTCCTCTTGTTCTTCGTGGGCAGCTCGCCGGCTTCGCCGGCTTCGCCGGGACTCAGCCGGGGGAGCATGGCCAAAGCGCACAGCACGGTCATGGTGAGGAAAGTCGCCGTCAGGATCTCACGCCGTCTCAGGGTCGCCGCCTCCTGGTTGGAAATGCCGGTCATGCGCTCAGCCCGCCCGGTCCGGGCATACCGATTCTACATCCCCGGAACGTCGGGCGCCAGCTCAAGACCCGGCGCCTCGCCGGGTCCGAGTCGCAGGACCCGGCGCCTCGCCGGGTCCGAGTCGCGCCCCCGAGCGCGACTGCAAATGAACCCCCTCCACGTCCTTGGTGACTCTGCAACCAGGCCGAGGCCTGATCACAGGCCCGACTCCGCGCAACACGTGGGGGATCCTGGCCGGCCGATGGCGCCCGCCTCCGATCGACGCCGCAGAGGCCTGCCCCCGGGCAGAGGTTCCTCTGGGCGAGGAGGATGTTCTTTGGTAACATACGCTCACGTTTCTCCAGCTCAAAAGGGGCGTGACATGCAACCGACCGTTTCCAGAGAGATCATCAGCTCCATCGTCCGGACAGAGCACTCCGATCCGTTCCTGATCCTGGGGGCGCACCTGCTCGAACGCAAGGGCAAGCCGGTCGTCGTGGTGCGATCGTTTCTGCCCGAGGTGGCGGCCACCGCTGTGATCGACGCCAGCTCTGGCGAGCGGTTCCCCATGGAGAAGCTCCACGAGGAGGGGTTCTTCGAAGCGGTGATCGAGAACCGGCAGACCGTCTTCCCCTACCGTCTGGAGGCCCGGTACCAGAGCGGAGCCGTGGCGCTGTTCCACGACTCCTACGCCTTCCTGCCCACGCTGGGAGACCTGGACATCTACCTGTTCAACTCGGGGAACCATCACCAGGTCTACGACAAGCTGGGCGCCCACACCAAGGTGATGGACTACTTCGGCATCAAGATCGGCGGGATCGCCTTCGCCGTCTGGGCGCCCAACGCCAGACGGGTCAGCGTCATCGGGGACTTCAATCACTGGGACGGCCGGGTTCACGTGATGCGCTTGCTGGGCGCGTCCGGAGTCTGGGAGATCTTCGTGCCGGGACTGCCGCTGGGCCAGAACTACAAGTACGAGGTCATGCTCCGGGACGGGATGCGCGTCGAGAAGGCAGACCCCTACGCGTTCTACGCCGAGGTCCGCCCCAAGACCGCCAGCAAGATCTACGACCACTCGGGGTTTCCCTGGAACGACTCGGACTGGATGGCGAAGCGTCGCGAGAAGGACTGGCGCCGGGAGGCGGTGTCGATCTACGAGTGTCACCTCGGCTCGTGGATGCGAAACACCTTCGAAGGGAACCGGTTCCTCACCTACCGGGAGCTGGCGCCCAGGCTGACCGAGTACGTGAAGTCCACGGGTTACACCCATGTCGAGCTGCTCCCGATCACGGAGCATCCGCTGGACATCTCCTGGGGCTACCAGGTGACCGGCTTCTTCGCCCCCACGAGCCGCTTCGGCAACCCCAAGGAGTTCAAGTACTTCGTCGACTACCTCCACCAGAACGGAATCGGAGTGATCCTCGACTGGGTGCCCGCCCACTTTCCCAAGGACATCCACGGTCTCAACCGGTTCGATGGGACCGGCCTCTACGAGCACGAGGACCCGCGGCTGGGCGAGCACAAGGACTGGTCCACGCTGATCTTCAACTACGGCCGTCACGAGGTGAAGAACTTCTTGATCTCCAGCGCCCTGTTCTGGCTGGACCACTACCACCTCGACGGTCTGAGGGTCGATGCGGTGGCTTCGATGCTCTACCTGGACTACTCTCGCAAGCCCGGAGAGTGGATCCCCAACAAGTACGGCGGCAGGGAGAACCTCGAGGCGATCGAGTTCCTGAAGTACCTCAACAGCATCGCCACCCAGCTGTTCCCGGGGATCATGTTGTTCGCCGAGGAGTCGACCTCGTTCCCCGGCGTGAGCAGACCCTGCGATCAGGGCGGTCTCGGGTTCCAGTTCAAGTGGAACATGGGCTGGATGCACGACACGCTGGGCTTCTTCAAGCAGGACCCGATCTACCGGAAGTTCCACGGCGACCTCGTGACGTTTCCGCTGATGTACGCCTTCAGCGAGAACTTCGTGTCGGTGCTCTCCCACGACGAGGTCGTGCACGGCAAGGGCTCCCTCATCAACAAGATGCCCGGTGACTACTGGCAGAAGTTCGCGAACCTGAGGCTGCTGTTCTCGTTCATGTGGACCATGCCCGGAAAGAAGCTGCTGTTCATGGGGCAGGACTTCGGTCAGTTCAACGAGTGGAACTGCAACCAGAGCCTCGACTGGCATCTGACCGATTTCGAGTCCCACCGCGGCCTCAACAGGCTGGTGGCCCACCTGAACCACCTGTACACCACGGAGAAGGCGCTCCACGAGAAGGAGTGCGAGCAACTGGGGTTCGAGTGTATCGACTTCGAAGACCGGGACAACAGCATCGTCAGCTGGATCCGCAAGTCAGAGGAAGAGCGGGAGATCATGCTGTTCGTGGCCAACTGCACGCCGGTGCCGAGGAAGGGATACAGGGTGGGCGTGCCGCGGCCCGGCTACTACCAGGAGGTGCTGAACTCCGACGCGTCGGCGTACTACGGCTCCAACGTCGGAAACCGTGGCGGCTGCTGGAGTCAGGACGTACCGTGGCAACGCCGGCAGTTCTCCCTGGCGCTGGAGCTGCCGCCGCTGGGTCTGGTGGGCTTCAAGGCCCCGGTGTTGCCGCCGGACCTGCCGGAACCGGTGCCGGCCCCCGAGGCCTCCGATCGGACCGGCGCCTGAGCGTTTGACGGAGTCTTGTCCGTCTCGCGCCCCGCAACGTCTTCGGCCCCGCGACGGACGGGATCTTGCGTCGTGGAGCTACCGACTCGCTGAACGAGTCGCCGGGACCGGGGCCGCGGCCGCCGGCTGGGCGGAGGCCGGGGCCGGGGCGTCGAGAAGCTCGAGATGGGCGACCCGCGAGAGCGTCGCCTTGGCCACGGAGTGGTCGTACCGGGCCTGGGCCAGACTGGACCGGGCCTTCGAGAGCTCGGTCTGGGCGCTCAGCACCTCCACGGTGGTGCGGACCCCGGACTGGAAGGCCTCCTCTGCGTTGGCCAGCGCCAAGGTGGAGCTGGACAGCCCCTCCAGAGCAGCCTCGATGTTGCCCATCGCCTGCTCGACCTGCAGGTACGCGTCGGTCACCTTCGACCGGATATCGAGCTTGAGATTGCCGATCTGCTCATCGACTTTCGCCACCTTGGCCCTGGCCTCCCGCGCCTGCGCCCGGGAGAGGCCCCCGTCGTAGAGCGGCACGTCCAGGGTGAAGTACAAGCTGTTGAACTCCACGTAGTTGTCCAGAGGCGCACGGGAGCCCTTGGAGCTGTCCAGGGTACCCAGGGTGGACAGAGTGGGATAGTGGTTGGCTCGCAGCGCCTTCACGGAGTACAGCAACGACTGCCGCTGCGACATGAGCGATCTCAGGTCCTGGCGGTTCGCCAGCGCCGATTCCAGACAGCGCCGGAACGGAACCCGGAGCGGACGATCGTCGAAGTCGCCCGCCAACTGGACCTCCACGGTCCCCTCGATGCCCATCAGGGAGAGCAGACTCCGGCAGCTGCTCTCGATGTCGTGAACCGCCTTGATCAGGTCGGGACGCGCGTTTGCGAGCTTGGACCGCGCCAGAAGCACGTCGTACTCCGTCGCCGCCCCCTGCTCGAACCGGGCCAGGGAGAAGTCATGCTGGACCTTCAGCTCCTTCAGCGACTGCTCTGCCGCGTCGATGAGCGCTTTCTGCAGAAGGATCGAGTAGAACGCCTTCTTCACGTCCAGAATGAGCTCGTCGGTGCCGTCGCCGAGGGTATCCCGATACGACTGCGTCTCGTGCTTCCTCTGCTTGAGCGAGTTGTGTTGACGGCCGAACGTGTAGATCGTGTGCTTGAGCTGGACCCCATGGTCGTGGAGATCGCCGGCCTGGCTCCTGGTCTTGGGGATCTCTATCGGCCCGATGGAGATCTGCCCGACGCCGGCAGGCTCTGTCTGGGCCGTGTACCTCTTCCAGCCGTCGAGCCGGGGCGTCACCTGGGCTCGCTGCTGGTAGTAGCGCCACCGGGCAGCGTCCACGTCACGGGCATACGCCTTCAATCCGGGATTGAGAGAGAGAGCCTGACCGATCGCCTGGTTCAGATCGATCTTGAGCACCTCGGCGCTGTCCCGGATCTTGATCACGTTGGCCGTGGTCGTCACCGGCGGCAGCCCCGCCAGCGAGCCTGACGTGGCCGCGGGAGAGGGAGGCGTGGACGGGGTCTCCTCGTCGTCCTTGTCGTCCGGCTCTTCCCTGGAGGTGACCACCGCGGTCTCCGGCTCCTCTGCCGGGGTCTTCGAACCCGGCCGGCCCGCACTCTGGCCGGACTCCGGTGCCGAGAGCACCGCCGACTCCGATTCCCCGGTGGCGCCCCTCGACTCCGGCCCCGAGAGGACCGCCGACTCGGCCTCGCCGGCTTCGGCGGCCGCCGAGGACGGGGAAGCGGCCGGGCCAGGAGAGGGCGAAGCCGCGACTGTCATCCTGGCCGGCCCGCCCTCCGGAGCCGCCTTCGGTCCCCTGGCAGGACCTTGAGCCAAGCTCTGCGTCGACGCGGTCAGAATGAGCGCTGCGATGGCCAGCGCGATCCCGGAATGTCGCACCGTCTTCATGACAGAAACCAAACCTCTCCACTCGATCTTGTCGGTAGTTTTCCGAGGGCCTCGACTATAACAGCCGTCCGGACCCAGGTCAACATCCATGACCCGACCGGGGGCGAGCTCCCGGTACCGGCCAGAAGAGCACTCCCAGCAGACCCCGGGGTGCTCGAGACGTCGGCGTCAGCTGCCGTGTGGAGTCGCGGGTTCCGGGGTGGAGGCGGTGCTGACCGGCGCCGCCGGAGCGACCCGTTCAGGCCCGTCCACCAGGCGCCGGACCACGAAGTAGAACACCGGGGTGAACACGAGACCGAACAGGGTCACCCCCAGCATTCCCGAGAACACCGTGACTCCGAGGGAGACCCGCATCTCCGCCCCGGCGCCCTTGGCGATCGCCAGCGGCACCACGCCCAGGATGAAGGCGAATGCGGTCATCAGGATCGGCCTCAGGCGTGTGGCCGCGGACTCCACCACGGCGTCGAGCCTGCTCTTGCCCTCGTCCTGGAGCTGCTTGGCGAACTCGACCACCAGGATGGCGTTCTTCGCGGCCAGACCGACCAGCACGATGAGCCCGATCTGGGCGAACAGATTCAGATCGAGCTTCGACATCCAGAGCCCGAACAGCGCCGACGACAGGCACATCGGCACGATGAGCATGATCGCCATCGGAAGCGACCAGCTCTCGTACAGCGACGCCAGGACCAGGAAGACGAACAGGATCGAGATCGGGAAGATGAGCTTCGACAGGAGGTCCTTGGCGGCCTCGGACTGCTGGAACGCGATCTCCGTCCACTCGAAACCCATGGAAGACGGGAGCTCGGCACCGGCGACCTTCTCCAGCATCGCGATGGCCTCGCCGGAACCGGTTCCGGGAGCCGGGTTGCCCGACACGTCCGCCGAAGGGAACATGTTGTAGTGGTTCACGATGGCGGGGCCACAGATGTCCCTGATGGTGCACAGGGTCGACAGCGGCACCATGTCTCCGTTGGCGTTGCGCACCCTGAGACGCCCGACGTCGGCGGGCCGGAGGCGGAACGACGAGTCGGCCTGCACGTAGACCTGCCAGTTGCGGTTGTAGAGGGAGATGTCGTTGGCGTAGGTGGAGCCCAGGTAGGTCTGGAGGGCGTCGAAGACGTCGCTCAGGGAGATCCCCTGGCGCTTCGCCTTGACCCGGTCGCTGTCCACGAACAGCTGCGGCTGGTTGGCCGAGAAGGTCGTGAACAGACCGACCAGCCCCGGCTGGGTGTTGCCGCGATCGCACACGTTGGCCACCGCTCCCTGGAGCGCCTGCAAGCCCACGCCGACCCGATCCTGGACCTGCATCTTGATCCCGCCGGTGCTTCCCAGACCGTCCACGGGAGGAGCGCCGAACACGGCCGCCGCCACCTCGGGCACCTCGTCGTAGAAAGCCTTTCGGAGCCTCTTCACAACCGCATCGACGTAGAGATCGGCCTTGCCGGCGCGCTTCTCGAACGGCTTCAGGATCACGAACATCCCGCCGACGTTGGACAGGTTGTTGGAGGTCACGATGGAGTAGCCCGGAATCCGGATGCAGTGCTCCACGGCGGGATCGCCGCGGGCGATCTTGCTCAGCTTCTGCATGACCACATGGGTACGCTCCAGGCTGGCCCCTTCGGGCAGCTGGGCGTGGACGACCATGTAGCCCTTGTCCTGCTGCGGGATGAAACCGACCGCAACGGTCTTGGCGCCGACGAACGTCATGAAGATCAGCCCGCCATAGACCAGCAGCATCACGGCCGACAACCGGACGACCCACCGGATGCCGCGACCGTAGCTCGCGGTCAGGCGGTCGAAGCACCAGTTGAACCCGATGAAGAACCGGCCCAGGATGCCGTTCACCACCGGCGACAGGAACCATCCGAGGACGAAGCCCACGAGCCCCGAGACTCCGTAGACGACCCACACGGAGTGGCCGGAAGCCGCCGCCCCGGCCGCCTCCGCGGCCTCGCCGTGACCCGCCACCGCAAGGTGGATCCCCAGGATCCCGGCGACCGTCGAGGAGAGCACGGCGTAGCCGATCGCGGCCGCGATCAGCGCCACGCCCAGCTGCGGCAGCGCCTCCCGGACCTCGCCGTGCTTGTGCGGCTTGATCAGCGTCACGGCCCGGGCTGGCGCCATGGTCATGGCGTTGATCGCCGAGATGATCGTGGAGGTGGCGATGGTCAGGGCGAACTGCTTGTAGAACTGACCGGCGATGCCGGCGATGATCGCCGTGGGGATGAACACCGCGGCCAGCACCAGCGTGATGGCGATGACGGCGCCGGTGATCTCTTCCATCGCCTTGATCGTGGCCTCCCGGGCCGGCAGCCCCTTGGCCATCCAGCGCTCGATGTTCTCGACGACGACGATGGCGTCGTCGACCACGATCCCGATGGCCAGCACCAGGCCGAACAGCGACAGGTTGTTCAGCGAGAACCCCATCAGGGACATGACCGCGAACGTGCCGATCAGCGAGACCGGGACGTCGATCATGGGCATCAGGGTGGCGCGCCAGTCCTGGAGGAACAGCAGCACCACGATGAACACCAGGACGAACGCCTCGAACAGGGTCTTGTACACCTCGTGGATCGACTCGTCGATGAACACCGTGGTGTCGTAGACGATCTTGTAGGTCAGCCCCTTGGGAAACCGCTTGGACAGCGCCCTCATGGTCTCCTTGACGCGCTTGGCCGTCTCCAGGGCGTTGGAGCCGGGCAGCTGGAAGACCGCCAGCATCGACGAGGGGTCGTCGTTCAAGAACGAGTCGACGTCGTAGTTCTTCGCGCCCAGCTCGACGCCGCTCTGATCGGGCCGGTCGGCGGCCACCACGTCGCCGAGGTAGGTGACGGATCCGCTCGCGTCGGTCTTGATGACGATCTGGCGGAACTGGTTCGGGTCGTCGAGCCGGCCCAGGGTGTTCATGGTCAGCTGGAACTGGATTCCCGGCGGGGCCGGGGGCTGGCCGAGCCGGCCCGCGGCGACCTGGACGTTCTGCTCCCGGAGCGCTTGCACCACGTCGCCGGCCTTGAGGCTCCGGGCGGCCAGCTTCTCCGGATCGAGCCAGACCCGCATCGAATAATCGCGGGCCCCCAGCATGGAGACGTCGCCGACGCCGGGGAGGCGGGCCAGCGAGTCCTTCACCTGGAGGTACACGTAATTGCTCATGTAGAGCCGATCGTAGAGGTACTTCTCTTTCTTCGTGACCGGATCGGTCGTCTTCTCCGACACGACGTTGACGCAGAGGAGGATGCTGGGCGACTTCTTCTTGACCGTGACGCCCTGCTTCTTCACCTCGTCCGGCAACTTGGGCTGGGCGATGGACACCCGGTTCTGCACCAGCACCTGGGCCATGTCGATGTTGACGCCCAGACGGAACGTGACATCCATGATCATCTGGCCATCGTTGGTGCAGCGGGAGGACATGTAGAGCATGTTCTCCACGCCGTTGACCTCCGCCTCGATCGGCGTGGCCACCGTGTCGGCCACCACCTGGGCGTTGGCTCCGGGGTAGAGCGCCGTGATGGAGATCACCGGCGGGGCGATCTCGGGATACTGCGCCACCGGGAGCTCGATCAGCGCCACGAGACCCACGATCACGATGACGATGGAGATGACCGTGGCGAACACCGGCCTGTCGACGAAGAAGCGGGCTAGCATCGGCGGATGACCCTCCTGGTACTGAGTGGACCCTGGATCACTTGGCCCCGGACGCGACCGGATCGCTGTCCGGCATCGTCACGGACCTGGGCTCGACCGTGGCGCCATCGCGCAGGCGCTGGATTCCGGTCACGACGATCTTCTCTCCCTGCTTGAGCCCCTGGACGGCCCTGAGGCGATCGTGTTCGCGTTCGACGGTCACGTCCCTGCGGGTCGCGACGTTCTTCTCGTCGACCACGTAGACAAAACGACGCCCCTGCTCCGCGCCGATCGCCTTCTCCGTGATCAGCAACACGTCGTGGGCGTCGCTCACCGGCAGCCTGACCCTCGCCCGAAGCCCATCGATGAAGGCATAGTTCTTGTTCGACAGGACCCCGCGGACCGGGATGGTGCCGGTGGCCTTGTTGACCCGGTTGTCGGCGAAGTCGATCGCGCCGACATGCGGGTAGCCCACCTCCCCTTCGAGGGCCACCTCGACGGGGATCTTGAGATCCTTGAGGTGAGCCTTGCCCGTGGTTCCGGAAGGCGCGGCGTGGTGGTGGACCTCGCGATACCGGAGCAGCGCTCGTTCGTCGATGTCGAAGTAGACATACATCGGATCGATCGAGACGATGGTGGCCAGCGGACTCGAGGAAGAGGCATCGACCAGGTTGCCGATGTCGACCATGCGGCGGCCGATGCGGCCCGAGATCGGCGCCACGATCCGGGTGAACGCCAGGTTGAGCTCCGCCTCGTCCAGGGCGGCCTTCGCCTTCAAGGTGTCGGCGGTGGCGGTCCCCTGCTTCGAGGTGTAGGTGTCCGCGTCCTCCTTGGTGGCGACGCCCTTGGCGGCCAGCGCCGTGTACCGGGTGAACTCCGCCCTGGCCAGCTTCAGCTGCGCCTCCGATGACGCGAGCTGAGCCCTGGCCTGCTCGACCTCGGCCTTGTACGGGCGAGGATCGATCTCGATCAGCAAGTCCCCACCCCGGACGACGTCTCCGTCCTTGAACATGATCCGGGTCAGGTAGCCCTTCACCTGAGGTCGGATGTCGACGGTGTGGACCGCGGAGATCCGTCCCTCGTAGTAGTCGTAGTCCGTCACGGCCCGGACGATCGGCGTGCTGATCATGACGGGAGGGGGTGGGGCGGCCGAGATCGCCTTCGACCCGGATGAACCGCCTTCACCACAGCCTGTGATCAAGGCCACGGTCAGGGCGAGGATACCTCTGGCGAAAGGACGTTGGGTGGGGTTCATTCTCTGTGACGCTCCAGTGGCATGAAGGGGGGGAGTGTCCCCCGACAACGACCCTGGCTCGGGTCTTCGGGGTGGAATGACCGGCATCGTACAGGCGGGGACCGGGGTCGTCAAGCGCCGTGGCAAGCCAGGATCCTCCGCCTGTTTCGCGGAGTCGGGCCTGTGGTCAGGCCTCGGCCTGGCTGCAGAGTCACCGAGGAAAGGGACCTCTTGACGTCGTCCTGGCCGACTTCATCCACGCGATCGGAATCGCCGCGCTAGAGTCACGCCGGATTGCAGTCGCCTCCAGCTCGGTTTGACCCGGCCAGGGGCGCCTGGTATAGTCGATGCTTCAAAGCAGCAGCGACGCCAGGGCCGGATCGACCCGTTCGCCGGTCCCTGGTACGGCCCCTCGGGCCATGGCTTGCCCGAGGGCGCCGGGCCCCGGCGGCCCCGGCCCGGGTACCAGCAGGATGACCGCTCCTCGAATCTTGATCGTCGAATCGACGGGTTCGAGACGCTGCGCCGCGTCAGGCAGACGTACCCGGCCATCAAGACAGCGCTCATCACCGACTACAGCGTCGACGGCTACATCCGGATGGCGCTCGAGAAAGACGTCACCAACATCATCGCCAAGACCGCTCCGTTCGACGCCGAGGAGCTGCTCCGCACCGTCGACAACCTGGTCTCGGGAGCCCGGCTGTTCGGGCTGGCCAACTACATGGACCCGGAGGCCGACCTCAGCTCCCATCGGCTGCGCGGATCCGACGAGATCCAGGAGATCCGCAACGCCTGCCTCCAGCGTTTCAGCCGGACTCCGCTGGGGGAGTCGGACATCTCCCTGTTCTGCGTGGTCTTCGAGGAGATCGTATCCAACGCCCTCTATCACGCCTACGGCTACAGGAAGGGCGACTCGGTGCGCCTCGCGGAGGGCCAGACCGTGAGCATATCCTACGGGTCCGACCGCGCAAAGATCGGGTTGTCCGTGGTGGACCTCTCGGGACGCTTGACCAAGGAGACGGTCCTCGAGAAGATCATCGGGGCCACCGACGAGGATGGGCTCCTGGCGGGAAGCGGGCGCGGTCTGTTCCTCTCCCGGGCGATGTCGGACCGGCTCATCGTCAACATCCTGATGGGCAAGAAGACCGAGCTGATCGCTCTCAAGTACTTCGCGGTGACCGAGACCGTGAACCGGCCGCTGTACATCAACCAGATCTGAGGCCCCGCGACGAGGCCTACGACCTCACGACCACGGGCAAGAGCAGCGAGACCGCCGCGGTGACGATGGCGACGGCAGAGACGCAGTAGTACAGCAGCCCCCAGACATGGGCGCGGATCGCCCATCTCTTGAGCGCCATCCGGTCCAGCTCCTCGCTCTGCTCGAAGAGGGCCGCTGACGCGAGCTCCCTCGTCTCGGGCGCCAGCTCCGACCGCTCCGTTCGTCCCGCCAGGACGGCCAGAGGCGCCAGGGCGACGGTCTCCTCGGAGCTGCTCTCGAGGAGCCGGGCGGGGGACGTCCACCCCGATCGCTCCGGCAGACCGGCTCCGTACGGAAGGAGCGGCTGCGAACGGTCCATCGCGGTCTGGACGGACTCGCCGGCCTGGACCCAGGCCGCCACGGAGAACAGGTACGGGGAGAGCGGGCTCCCCGCGCGATGGACCCGGCGCAGCCACGCCAGGTTCCTCCAGCCGACGATCACCACCGGCACCGTGCCCAGCAGGCTCGGCAGCCACGCCCATGACCTGGTCAGCGACGCTTCAGGCGTGGTGATCTGGACGACCACGGTGAGCAGCACCGGCACCAGCAGTGCGAAGAGCGCGGTCAGAACCGGCTGGGCGAGCTTGGGTCTCGTCGCGACGAGCGCCTGCAGGCACAGGTGGTTCCGCCCGACCCAGCGTTCTCTGGCCAGCTGCAGCATCGCCGCGGGAAGCGCCTGAAGCTGGGCTGGAAGCTCAGGGCCCGAAGGCGTCGCATCGGTCCGGGGACCGCGCAGTACGACCAGCACGGGCAGATCGGCGTCAGACATGGCGGAGGAGTGCCTGGGCCCGCGCCACCACCGGGAACAGGATGCCGAAGAACAACAGGGGAGTGTAGAGGAGGACGATCGCCGCCGACAGGCCCGAGAACCCCTTGGGCAGATCGGCTCCCAGGGTCTGTCGAGCCCGGTCCAGAAAGCTGTCGGCAACGGCCAGCACCGGACCCATGTCGGCGGGCGGCGATCCGGTGGGCCCCAGCAGGATCTTCACCACGGTGAGACTGCTCTCGGTCCCGGGCAGGGACGGCCGGTCGAGCAGCGCGTTGATCGGCGACCGGGAGAGATCGGCTCCGGGGCCGCCCGGGATGAGCGCCAGCTGGTAGAGCCTCACCCCGAGCTCGAACAGCTCCAGGGCCTTTGCGGAGCCGACGTGCAACCTCAGATAGGTGTGGATCTGCGAACAGATGCCGACGAACCAGAGCAGCAGGAACACGACCACGGAGAACACGTAACCCGGCTCGTGGACGAGGTGCGCCCGGACCGGGTGGGAGCTGTTGTGCGTCAGGAAAGCCGCCACCGTGACCGTGGGGATCAGAAGGCAGGTGGCGGAAAGGTGGAACCGGGATTCCTCGAGATCGAGCCCGAACTGGGCGCGGGCCGCGTACCAGCGGCCCAGCTGGAAGAGGTACCGTGCCGCCGTGGACCCGCCCTTCGCACCCGCCGCGACGGCCGGCCGCAGGAGCTCGTCCGCGTCGCGATCTCCGCGGCCGAGCCGGGCGGCATCTTCCGAGATGGGGGGCCCTTCGCTTCGCTCATTCCGCCCCCCAAGCCCCCCTCGGGCTCGCCCTCCGGGCTCGCCGTCCCGTGTCGCCGCGCAATCGCCCAGGTCGGCCCCGGGAGAGACGCCCAGGGCCGAGCACATCGCCAGGGCCCTGGCCTGGACGGCCAGCGCCGCATCGGTGGAGGGCGCCGGCCACCTTCTGCGGGCCAGCTGGAACAACGCCAGGGCGACCGCCAGCCCCATCAGCCCCTGGACCGTGCTCTCCGTCCAGTAGCCGACCGAGAGCGCGACGAACAGGGAGCACTCCCAGGCGAGCGCCCTCTCCCGGTAGAGCACCACCCAGGAATGCACCGGTTCCGCTCCCTTGCCGCGGCTTCCGCGATCGAGGTCCTCGAGCCCTGCCTGCAGTATTGTATCACCCGGGACCCTGCCCCGCCGCTGCGCCGGAGCAGGTATCGGGCGGGCGATCGAGCCGCATCGACAGCACCGGAACGGCTGCCCGCACGATGGCCACGGCCACGGCCAGCTTCGCGAGATCGCCCGGGACGAAGAGCAGAGCGGTGGCGATCGCCGCGCCAGGCCGGTACCCCCCGAGGCGGATCAACCCCGCGACCCCGCACGAATGAAGCGCCGTCAGCCCGACGCACATGGCCACGGCCAGGCGCCCGGCGCCCGGCGCCCCCGGCCTGCGACGTTCCACCAGCAGGCCGGATACGAGAGCGCAGGCGACCAGGCCGAACAGGTAGCCCCCGGTCGGGCCGACCAGGTGACCCGTTCCTGCGGCGCCGCCGGCGAAGACCGGCAGCCCCATCGATCCCATGAGAACGTACAGGATCTGGCTGGCGGCACCGTGGCTCGCGCCGAGGATGGCGCCTGCCGTCAGGGAGACCAGCGACTGGAGAGTGACCGGCACAGGGGCGATCGGAACCGAGACCAGCGCCCCCACCGCGGTGAGCGCAGCGAACA
>JACQZM010000402.1 GCA_016213885.1 Candidatus Rifleibacteriota bacterium
GGTTTCATCGAACGGCTGTCGCCGGAGTTCGGCGGCAGGTACCGACTGGTCCGCGAGATCGGCCGCGGCGGGTTCGGGGTGGTGTTCCTGGGCACGGACCTGGGTCTATCGCGCCCGGTGGCCATCAAGTTCCTCCTGGAGGCCCGCGGCGCCGCGACCGCGGCGCGACGGTTCGAGCGGGAGGCCCAGGCGCTGGCCCGCTTCACCCATCCCAACCTCGTCCGCATCTTCGACCTGGGGGTGGACGAGGACACGCCGTTCATGGTGTTCGAGTACGTGGAGGGCCAGTCGCTCGAGGATCTGGTGGAGAAGGGCGGCCCGCAGAGCTCCTCGACAGTGGAACGGCTCGCGGTGGCGCTGCTCGACGGTCTGGAGGCGCTTCACGACCAGGGGATCGTCCACCGGGACCTCAAGCCGGCCAACGTCCTCGTCGGAGCAGCCGGGCCCAAGATCATCGATCTGGGCATGGCCATGATGGCCGATGCACTGGAGTCGCTCACCAGGACCGGCCGCGCGGTCGGGACTCCCTCGTTCATGGCCCCGGAGCAGATCGCCGCGTCGTCGGAGGTCGGACCGGCGGCGGATCTCTACGGTCTGGGGGGTACGCTGTTCCACTGTCTGACGGCCCGCGACCCGTTTCTGGGATCGGCAGTCCAGATCATCGCGGCGAAGATGAAGGTCGACGCGCCAGCGGTCTCCTCTGTGGCCAGCGTGCCGGAGCCGCTGGCGACCCTGGTCGACCGGATGCTGGCCAGGAAGGCGGATGCTGCCTCGCCGGCGCCGTCCGAGCAGTCGCTGCGCCACCGGTGGTGGCACACCTGGTCCAGCCGCACCTTGCTGACGGCGGTGGTGGCCGCGGTGCTCGTCGCGACCGTGCACCACCGCTCGATCCGGGCGGTGACCGTGTCGTCGCCCGCCGTGGAGCGAGGGTTGCGGTCGGTCACGGTGGCGTTCAGGCGCCAGCCGTCGGGCCCGGCCCAGGTGCGAGTCGGCGTGGACGGCCGCTGGTGGACAGTCCGGTCGGGGCGGGAAGGCGTGGAGCACCGGATACGCCTCGCGGACCTTCCGTCCGGTCCCCAGATCACGGTGCAGCCCCGGGCCGACGACGTGGCCGGGCCCACGGCGCTGTTCCGGTTCCAGCGGTTCGCCGCCGGCGGCCTGGCGCTCTCACACCTCGACCGGACCCTCGAGGTCGGCTTCCACACCCCCATCCCGGTCCGGAGCCGGCTCCGCTTCTCCGCCAGGCAGGGAGCCACCTGGTCACCCCTGGATCACACCCCTACCGTGGACCACCGCTACTCCATCCCGGTGACCGGCTGGCTGGCACCACGGTTCACGGTCGAGCACCGTCTGAACGACGAGATCCTGGAAGAGCAGCCAGCCCTGACCGACCAGGCCCGTCTCGTCTATCTGCGGGCATCCGCCCAGGAGAGCTGCCGGCTCTGGGGTCGTCTGGTCGAGAGGCTCTGGCAGGGAGCCGGCCGGATCGAGCGGCAGTATCACGGGACCTTTCCGGAAACCATGGTCGAGCTGAAGAAGCTCACGGCGACGCTGGCGAACGAGCTGCCGCCGCCTGCGTTCTATGATGACGTGGGCGGCAAGGACGGGGTCCTGGGAGACCCGCGGCTGAGCCCGGCCGAACGGGCGCAGTTCGCCTGCTCCATCGGCCCGATGGAGGACCTGGACACGGCCCTGGGCTTCCTCGGGCCGCCGGCCTCGATCCCCTACGAGCGGCTCTTCGCGCCCCACTTCGGTCCCTCGTCGAGGCCTCATTACAGGGGGGCGCGGCCCTGCCCGATCAAGCTCGATCTCATCGATCCGAAACAGCCGTTCAGGATGCGGTCCGGAGATTCGCACCCGCCGGAGTGGTACGACCTGCTGGAGGGTTCGGTGGTCTTGCCGAAGCTCGGCCCGGCCTCCAGGGTGGAGATCCACTGCAGGGCAAGGCTCTGTCGGGGCAAGAGGATCCTCGTCCGGATCAACGGCTCCTTCGAGGTGCAGATGCCGCGGCCGGACAGGGCGTTCCCGGAGAAGACGCCGGCCGATGTGTACATGGCGTTCGACCCGGCGTTCCTCCGGGAGGGCGTGAACCGGATGGAGTTCAGGCTGCCGGTCTTGCCAGCGGTGCTGACCGAGACGATGGGGGACCAGCTCGCCGACGTGGAGATCGTCTCCCCCGGGTTCGTGCTCCTGGTGCAGAACTAGCACGACCCGGGACCCGGGCCGGGCCGTGCTATACTCCCGGGCCGGCAGGTGGTGGAGCTGAGCGGGGACGAGCGTTTCCAGACCGTGAAGCTGCTCGGAGAAGGCGGCATGGGTGAGGTGTTCCTCGCCCGAGACCGCCAGCTCGGGGTCGCCGTCGCCCTCAAGGTGGTCCGGGACGATGTGGCCCGGGACCTGCTCCTGCGGTTCGAGCGCGAGTGCACCATCCTGCGGGGCATCTCCCATCCCGCGATCGTCCCGGTGCTGGACTGGGGCCGTCTGAAGTCCGGGTCGTACTTCTACACGATGCCCCACATCGAGTCCGTGACGAGCCTGGCCGCGTGGCTCAGAGCCCACTTCGACAGGTCGTCGGCACCGCCGGGCCGTGGCGCCATCGAGACGATCGTGGCCGACGTGGCCTCGGCGCTGGACCACATCCACGAAAGAGGCGTCTTCCACAGGGACGTGAAGCCGTCGAACATCCTGGTGCTGCCGGACGGCCGGGCCATGCTCATCGACTTCGGGCTCGCCGGGATGGTCAACTCGGCGCTCACCACCACCGGCGTGATCCTGGGTACCATGAATTACATGGCTCCGGAGCAGGCCGAGGGGCTCGAGGTGGTTGCCCAGACCGACATCCACGGCCTGGGCCTGGTGCTGTACGAGCTGGCCACCGGCGTCCGTGCCGTGGCCGACGCCATGGATCACATCCGCAAGATGTCCCGGGGAGTCCGCTCCTTTCCCCCGCCGTCGACCCGGTCTCCCCATGTGGGTCCGGGGCTCGATGAGGTCATCCTGAAGGCGACGGACCTGGACCCCGGGCGCCGACACCGATCCGGTCGGGAGCTGGTGGCCGCGCTGAAGGCGCTGGCGCCGGAGGCCTGGGCCCGGGACGCCGCCGTGGCCGCCGGCTCGACCCCGGTCGTGGCTCCTGTCAGCGCCGGCGCGACCCCGCTGGCGCTCCCCCGTGGAACGACCCCGCGGACCGAGACGCTGAAGGGCCCGGCCCGGCTGACGAACGCTCCGGGCTCGCCGGCCTCGCCGGAACCCGGCCTCGGGGCGAGGGACCGGCGTCCGGTGGTCCTCGCCGCCGGGCTGGCGCTGGTCCTGGTCTCGACCTGGTTCGGTCTCTCCAGGAGGCCGGCTCTCGAGGGCGCCCCGGGCTTCGTGCTGGGATTCGCCAGGGCACAGCTGGTGGCTCGATCGACCGTGCCGTGCAAGGCCGCCGTGCGCTACTCGAGCGCTGACGCGAGAGAGAAGGTCGTGAGCGAGACCGCGCCGACGTGCGACCATGTCCTGATGCTGGAGCCGCTGGCGCCGGGCGGGAGCTACCGGTACGAGCTCTCGCTGGACGGCGTGCCGGCCGTCTCGGGGGTGTTGATCGGCCCCGATCTTCCGCAGCTCAAGGACGTGGCTGCCGAGACCGGTCGATCCGGGGTGAGGCTCACGGTGGAGCTGACCTCTGCAGCCAGGGGGACGGTGCGGGTCGGTCAGGGAGAGACCGTCGAGGCGACGGCCACTCTCAGCGGCATCGACGCCACGGAGACGCTGGAGCTTCCCCGGTACGAGCCCACGGGACCGGTCCAGGTCCAGATCGAGCTCGAGAGCGCCCTGAACGAGCCGCTGCTGTTGCCCCGCCGCACCGTGACGCTCGGGGGTCCGAGGCGATAGCGGACCGGGATCGACCGCCTCCAGCGGATGGCCGGGCTCGTCGGCCCTGGCCACGGAATCGTTGCTGCTCCGGTCGTGACAGGGCATACTCGGGACGATCCAGGCACCGAATCGGTGCCCACTGCCTTCGGACCGAGCACTGAACCGGTTCACCCGTCCGATCGGCGGCGACGCGGCGGTGCAGGCGTCCCGGGCTCCTGATCGGACTCTGGCCTGTGCCGGGCCGCGGCACCGTCGATTGGCACGACAATTGAATCGGGACATGAGGCCCGGGGACCACGGGCTCGAGGGAAGGGAAGAGGAGCCTGGCCCGACGACGGAGCCACGGGCCGGCGTTCGTGGCCGGCCGTGGCAGGTCGCCAGGAGCAGGCCAGGCCCCGAGGAGGATCTCACAATGACCAGCCGCAGGACTCGCAGGAATCAGGGTATCGCTCCGCTGCTCGTTTTCGGGATCGGCGTGCTCATCGCCGCCACCGTCATCATCCTCGCCCGTGGTTGCGAGAACAAGGAGCCGCCCGCCCCGATCAGCGTCACCGTGGGCGTCTCCGTGAGCGGCACCGGGAGCACCACCGGCACCGTGACCACCACCACCAGCGTCACCATCGATCCCACCAAGCCCGGCAACACGAACGTGAGCGTGACGGTTCCTCCGAAGCCCGAGTCGAGCGTGCCACCGGTGCCCACGGAGGACGTGAAGCCGGGCACGGACCTCCCGGCGCAGCCTTCCGCGCCGCTGCCGTCGACGCCGTCGAATCCTGCCCAGGTTCCGGCGCCGGCCGACCCCGCCGCCGCCTCGAAATCCCGCTAGTGCGGGCAATCGGCCGGGAACCGACCGTGGGATCCGGTGAGGTGCCGTGGTGACACGAGCGGATCGACCCCGACAGACCGCCGGAATGGCCGTGGCGGTCTGTCTCTTGCTTCTGGTGGTCGTCGTCGCGGTGCTGATCGCCCTGGGGCCGCTGGAGTGGTCGGCCACCCGGGACGTGGCTGGAGGCCAGCTGGCCCTGGAGACCCTGGCCGTGGCCGAGGCGATGGCCGACGAGCTGGCGCTGCAGCTCGCCCGCGCCGCCAACGACCCTCACTGCGTCACGTTCTCCGAGCTGAGGTCGAAGGCCCAGGGATGTCTTCTCTCCCCGCCGGAGAAGGACGCCCCGGTCCAGCTGTCCGCGGCGGCGCAGGAGGAGATCCGCGGCCTGGGCTTCGTCTCGACCAGGGCGCTGGCGACCCAGTTCACCGGGCCGAACCCCACGAAGCGCTTCACCCTGAGGCCCTCCGACATCGCCATGGTGGTCGAGCGGGCCTGGGGCACGCCGGAGGCCGCCGACGTGGGCGCCCGGGCCGCGGCCCCCTATGGTCTGCCTCCCGGCGTGACGCTCCGCAACACCCGCATCGCCTTCGTCGACGCGACGCGCGCGCGGGTCGACGCCACGGTCGAGGTGGCCGCCGA
>JACQZM010000249.1 GCA_016213885.1 Candidatus Rifleibacteriota bacterium
ATCGGGCGGTCAGCTCGACGCGCGGGCCGTGCCGATACCGCGGTCGAGCCACAACAGCGCCCCGAGGAGCTTGTGCCCGTCCAGCAGCAGCCCCACCGACCCACCCTTGACCTCGGAGAGCCTGCCCTCCACGACCGCCAGCCCGGTCCGGAACGTCGCCTTGATCCACCTGTCCTTGGATCGGGCCGCGCTCAGCGTGAGCCCGGCGGGCACGGCGATGGCCCGCAGCGCCTCGAGCGTCTTCTCCGGCGCCCCGTACGCCGGCCTCAGCTTGAGGGCGATCCGTAGGGTCTCGGTGCCGGCCATCCGGATTCTCGTTCTCTTGCGCTTCTTCTTCGACTTGCACTTCACCGACTGGCTCACTCCGATGGAGATCTCGTTGCCGTCGGCGAACCTGGTGCGGAGCGTGAGCCAGGGGTGGTCGAACCACCGGACCGACTCCGAGGAGAAGAACCCGCCGCCCTCGGTCTTGACCAGCTGGCCTCCCACGTCGGCTCCCCTGAAGTCGATCATCATCTTGATCGGGTGAGCCGGATCCAGGTCGGGCATCGTGACCTTCAGCAGTTTCACGACCGACTGGTACTTGCGATCCTCCAGGTCGTGGCTCAGGTGGCGTGACCGGAGGGTGACGCACACCAGCCCCGAGACGAGCGACGCGGCGGTCACGACCAGGCACAGAGCGCCCAGTGCGGCGTTCACGTCGGCCGTCGGGGCGGCGGCCACGCACGAGCCGACGCCGAGCATGAACGCGCAGGCAGCCCAGCATCCCATCTTCGAGGCCCCGGCCTCCGCCGCCTTGTCTTCCCGGGCGGCGGTCTGGAGCGTTCTGATGAGCGACTCGGCGCTGCTTCTGTAGTGGTACAGGCGACTCTGCATGACCCCGATCGTTATAGCACAGGGCCGGCGGGACGGCCAGCGAGGCTCTCCATGAACCCGGCAACCCGCTCACGGAAGCGCTCGACGGTCCACTCCGCCACTGCCCGGGCCCGGGCCTGCAGGCCCAGCGCCTCCCGCTCGGCCGGGTTCTCCAGGAGGAACCGGATCCCCCGCGCCAGCTCGAGGGCGCTGCCGGCCCTGACCAGGTAGGCGGAGGACCGGTGCTCCAGGATCTCCTCCACCGGGGCGATCCGTGAGGCCACGATCGGCCTGCCCGCGGCCATGTACTCCAGGATCTTGATGGGGCAGCATCCCTGCAGGGAGTTCCGCGAGTCGTCCGGGAGCGGCGCCAGGCAGACGTGGGCCGAGCGGAGCGCCGGCACCAGGTCGGGCTGCGTGGCCGGACCGGAGAGCCGGAGAGCCGGCTCGACCTTCAACCGGCGGGCGACCCGCAGGAGCTGCCGGCGCCAGACGCCCTTGGTGGGGCCGATGACGAACAGCTCGGTCAGCGGGCCGTTCCTGAGGTGGTGGAGCGCCTCGACGAGGGTGGCGAGACCCTGCCACGGGGACAGGGTGCCGACGTACACGAGCCGGTACGGCGGGGCGTCGGGCGCCGGCCTGATCGCGGGGCTGAAGAGGTTCACGTCCACTCCGTTGGGGATGACGTCGACGCGTTCGGCCGGCACGCCTCTCATCAACAGGAAACGCCTCCCGGTCCGTGACGGGGTGATCACCCGATCGACCGCCGACAGGAGGGCGCGCTCTTCCAGGATGATCTTCTCCAGCGTCCGGCGGCGGTGCAGCCCCGGGTAGTGGTACTCGAGCTCCACGGAGGGAAACCCGTGGGCCTCGTAGACCGACCTGACACCGCGAGCGCGGGCCCAGTGCACGGCCGGCACGCCCTCCCAGATCCCGCGAAACTGGATCAGATCGCCCCGCCTTCCAGAAAGCCAGCTGGCGACCTCCCGGCGCAGGGCCAGCATCCGCCCGAGGAAGTCGGCCTCCGGACCCGCGGCCACCGAGGGCTGGAAGACCTCCACGTCGTCTCCCCGGGAGCGCAGGGCCTCGATCGTGGCGGAGATCCTCACGGAGGCGCCCTTGGGCGACGTCAGCGGATCGCTGACCACGTAGAGGACCTTCACGTCGCCGCACCGTGCAGCGCCTCGAGGAGAGCTTCGCGCTCCACCTCCAGGGAGCAGGCGGCCTGGACCAGCCTCCGGGCCGACGAGCCCACCCGCTCCAGCTCTGCCGGATCGCGGTCCAGCAGCGTCAGCACCTGGCCGGCGAACCGGCCGATCAGGTGGGCCGGGACGAGGAAGCCGGTCTCGCCGTGGGTTAACACCTCCGGGATGGCGTCCACGGCCGTGGCGATCGCCGGCCTGCCGCAGGCCATCGATTCCAGGAGCGCGTTCGGCATGCCGTCCCAGAACGACGGGAACGCGAAGAGGTCCATGGATCGGTAGAGGCCGACGAGCAGATCCGTGTCCGACGTGTAGGGAATCTCGACAAGACGGGCCGAGGCCCCGGGCGACCGTCGCCGCCACAGCTCGACCGACCGCCGCTCCTCATGCCGGATTCCTCCGATGGCGACCACGGTCCCGGACCCTCGGGTAGCCAGAACCGTGGCCAGCTCCTGGAGCACCGGAAGCCCCTTCTTCAGCCGGAGCTCCCCGGAGAAGGCGATCCAGGGCCTGGGCGCATCGCGAAGCCGGTCGTGGATCCGGGGATCGGGCGGGCCGGGGGAGAACCGTTCCGTGTCCACGCCGTTCGGCACCAGGCGCACGTCGCGGACCCGGTCCGCCAGAAGCCGGACCGCCTCGACGATCGGGGACGACACCGCCATGATCAGATTCGCCCGCTGGAGCGTCCAGTGCAGAAACGGGAACCGCGGCCCGTGGAACATGGCCCGCTCCACGTCGTTCCCTCTCAGGCTCACGGCGCTGACTGCGCCGGTCAGGCCCGCGGCGACCGTGGCGACGTACCCCGCGTGGACCGCCCAGAAACCGACGATGACCCGGTGCCCGTGGACCCTCTGCAGGTTGACCACGGCGGCGAGCAGCAGCTGGAGCGCCTCGTCGGGGTTCGAGCTGCGCACCACCCGGTGGACGGACAGCCGGTCTCGCTCCTCGAGGTGCACCCGTCCGGGCTCCTGGCCGTCCACGAGGTGGACCACGTCCAGCCTCTCCAGATGGGGCGCCAGCAGGCCCACCTGTCTGGCCGAGGAGGTGGCCACGCCGCCCCGGTCAGGGGGGAACCGTTCCGTCACCCAGATGACCTTCATCGAGGCCGGATTGTACCCCGCCCCGCTGACCGGCTCAACAGAACGGCCTCACTGGTCGATAATTGTGTCGGAGCGTTCATCTTTCTCAACAAGGAGTGGAGTCACAATGGTCGAGATCACCCTCTTCACCGATACCGTGAAGTGCAGCGCCTGCCACGAGGTCGACATGTACAACGGCCTCAAGAAGAAGAACGATCGCTGGTACTGCAAGAAGTGCCTGTCGAGCCTGTCCGCCATGGACACGCCCAAGATCTGAACGGCGACGGGACCCGCACGCCAGGGAGCTGCCCCCGTCGGTTTTCCGGGGTGTCGGCTCTTTTGTTCTTTCGGGCATCGCCCGGTTGGAGGTATCCTCACGCCGTGGACGCCTGCGATGTGAAGGTCCTTGCGCGGGAGGCGGTGCCCGGCTACATCGACGACCTGACGGCGGCGCTGGGCCACCTCAGGCTCGCCCTGGAGAGCCGGCTCAAGGCCACCACCGTCGGAGCGTACGTGGAGAGGATCCGCAACACCCTCTCGTGCGTGCGGTACGTCTTCCTCTGGCCCGACCGGTTCACCGTCGAGAGCTCGTTCACCATCGATCCCACCGACTCCGGTCTTCCTCATTTCAATGACTTCTGGCGCATCCAGAAGGACAGGGAGCAGGCGGCCCCGCGCCTGGAGGAGCTGGCCTCGCCCGACGAGATCGTCTCACGGGCCCTCGCCGAGATCCTGGCCGGACAGTACCCGCTCGTCTGGCAGCGGGCTCTGGTGGAGCGTCGCTACTACGAACGGGTGGGCACGGCGGAGGTGGTGGCCGACTTCGAGCTGTCTCCTCCCTCGCTGCTCGAAGGGAACGCCGGCCGGCCGGTGCTGCGCCGCCAGTGGAGCGGCCTGGCCGAGAACGATACCCTCTTCCTCCACTACATGATGCTCTACTCGCTGGAGCGCGGCCATATCCTCTGCTGCACGTTCGAGGAGATCGTGTGCGATAGCAGGTTCGATGCTGGCCAGTTCTGGGAGCCGCTCGGCGACACCCTGACCCCGGCGGCGAACGATGCCGGTGAGCGCACGGTCCGGCTGATCGTCTGCCCGCCGGAGGTGAAGGCCAGGCTCGGCGGCACCGGTCTCGACGGGTCGCCGGCCCGGGTGTTCGGAGTGGCCGAATCCGGCGAGATCTACGAATGAGCACGGCCCGGATCCGGCGATGCTGAGCTCTCGATCCGGTGGCATTGGGGTCAACGATGGCGAAGAGGAAGCGGTCCGACAAGACGCCGCACGATGAACCACCGGTGGAGTTCGCCGATTCCGGCGAAACCGCCGGGAGGGGGTCTGGGGGGCCGGATGAGCGAAGCGAAGGGCCCCCCATCTCGGAAGATCCCGCCCGGCTCGACCGCGGAGCGAGCGACGCGGTCGAGCCCGAGGAGGGCTCGGGGGGCCGGATGAGCGAAGCCAACGCCCCCCCATCTCGATCGATCCCGCCTCCGGAGCGACCAGCGACCCCCGGAGGCGACGACCTGGAGTTCCTCTCGATGGACGTCCCGGCGGCGCCCCCGACGGACGAACCGGCTCTGGTGGCGTCGCCGCAGGCCGAGGTCCTGACGCCCGTCGTCGTCACCGAGTCTCTCCAGGGAGTGGAGCCTCCCGTTGACCCGGCCCCCCTCGAGGCGTCGCCGGCCGGGACCCCGACGCCTGTGCCGGAGCTCCTCGACGTGGTCCAGCCAGCCCCGTCACCCGAATCGATGCTGGCGGAGCTGACCGGCGTCGACGGTCTGGTCATGCTCTCGGAGGCCGAGGCGGCCGCGTACCGGGAGATCCTGACCTCGAAGCTGGGACTGACGACCTCGGCCCGGAGCATCCGCGTGGACAGGAGAGGCTGGTCCCCCGACCTGGAGAGCGAGCTGGGGGCCGGGTGTCTCTCCGGCGGCCCGGGCCCTGGCTGGGTGGTGCTGGTCTCGCAATGCCAGCTGCGCGCGCCGCTGATGAGCGCCTGCTACTCCTTCGAGAGGGACCTGCTGGATGACCTGGTGGCCGCGTCGAGCGTCCAGCTGGACGCTGTGCTGGCCCGGCAGCCGCTGGCCGGGCAGATCTGCACGAGCCACCCGATCTGTTGCGCGGCCGATCTTCTGGAGATCGACGAAGCCAGTCTCACTCTGGACACGCCAGCCGGCCACCTGGCAGCAGTGGCGGACCTGTACTCGAGCGTGGCCCAGCTGAGGGAGCAGCCTGACCGCCTTCTGGACGAGCACCTGGTCGACGGCATGGTAGCCCGGTCGAGGGAGCTGACGCAGGCGATGGACGCTCTCCCGCCGTTCGGACTGTCCGGGCCGATCACTGCCACGATCCCGGTCGGGTCGTTCTCCACCGACGCCTTCGGCGGGGTGTATCGCCTGAAGGGCGACCAGCCGTTCCTCGTGCACAACCCGACGCTGACCCCGGACCTGGGGCGACCGCTCTCTGCCCAGAGGGCGCTCCGGATCAACGAGCCGGACCTCATCGACCGGCTGCACAGGGAGGGGTTTCTGACCTACGATGACCAGCTCACGGGTCAGCGGCTCAGGGAGGTGGAGGACGAGGTGCTCCTCTCATCGGGCATCGACCCGCTCGGCCTGGACCCGGCGAACCGGCGACGGGTCGTGGTGGAGCGGCTGCGGCAGCTCCCCCGGAGCTGGCACGAGCTGTCCAACGTGGCGCGGGGCCGGCGGTCCGGAGGTTCCGTGGGCATGCTCGTGGCGACGCTCTCCCCGGAGGGTCGGATCAAGCTCTCCCGCCCGGCCAGGGACGACCGGGTCGTCGCCGGCCTCCTGGCCGACCTCGACAAGGTCGACTACGCGCGGCTCCTGTCCACCCACCCCGTGAAGTTCGCCCGGGAGTTCCACGCGGCCAGTCCGATGCGGCGAGCGTACCTCGCGGCCACGGTGAAGGCGCCCCCGCCGGCCCAGCCGCCACCGGAGCGCATCGAACCGGAGGAGCCCGAAGAGGACCAGGAGGAGATCGTCTTCTTGACCTAGCACCACGATCTCGTGGGGCCTCGCGACGGACGGGAGCTCGCGTCGTGGTGCCAGGAGCTTCCCGGACGTTCAGTCCTGCCGGCTCCGGTCCGGAGGCTGGAGTCCGGAGTGGCAGACGCCGCCGACCGAGTCGAACGGCTCGACGGCATCGCCCCGCGTCCGGTACGGTTCCGGAGGCTCCAGCGGCAGCCAGATGAACCGCGAGTAGGTCCGGTGGGAGGACCGCACGAACGGCAGCGATCGCAGATCGCTCGGCGTCAGGCTCCGGGCCGCCCGTGACAGCCCCTCGTTGCCGCGGGCCCTGCCCAGCACCTCCAGCCCGCCGAGCAGCAGGAGCGCCGGCAGGTAGGTCGGATCCTGCCGGAGCACCCGGCGGACCGTGCTCTGGGCCTCCCCGGGCGACCCGGTGTAGTGCAGCAGGAACGCCAGGGTGGTGAGCCCCTCCTTGGACGCCGGTTCCAGGGCGAGCACCCGCCGCAGGTAGTACCGGGCGTGGTTCGTCATGCCCTTCAGCAGAGCCACCTTGGCAGCCTCCAGGTGGGCCTGAGAGCACCCCGGGTCTACCGTGGCGGCCCTGCGGAAACAGTCCATCGCCGTATCCAGGGCGCCCTGGTGGAAGTGACAGTACCCCATGCCGCAGATCGTTCTCGTGTCGGAGGGGGTGGCATCGAGGACCCTCTGGAAGTGGCACAGCGCCGCGGCGAACTGCCCCAGGGCCAGGCACGCGTCCGCCACGAGCCAGCGGACCGAGAGGTCGTGGGGCGCCCGGGCGAGCGCCCGTTCGAAGTAGCCCTTGCCCTCTTCCATCTGGCCGTAGATGCCGCTGATGAGGCCCAGGAAGAGGCAGGCCCGCTCGTTGTCAGGGTCCTCCCGGAGCACGGCCAGGAAGTCGTTGCGGGCGAGCCGGAAACGGCGATGGTTGTACAGGATCTCCCCGCGGGAGAGCAGGGCCGGGATGTGGATCGGCTCCGCCTGGAGGATGTTCGACAGGAGGTGGAAGCCCTTCACCGGGTTTCCTCGGGAGATGAGCGCGCTGGCTGCCCGGAAACGGCGGTCGCAGCGCTTCCTCACTCGCACCACACCCTTCCACGCGCCCTGGGTCGCGACGCCAGCGACCGGCGACCCGCCGTGCGGAGCGTCGCCGAAGGTCGGGCCGATCGCGGTCCTCTTATCGCTACCGATGGAAGAGTAACAAGCTCCGGGTAATCCCGCAAATCGGTCGGCAAAAAAAGTTCCGCCGGCGCAGCGACCGGCGGCACCTGCGTGGAACCCGAGCTTTCTGCCGTCGGTCCGCGCCTCCCGGTGCCCCGGCGCAGGCCGGTTGACAGGCGGCGGGGACCGTGCGTTACTCGGTGGAGGCCACGGGCGACCGGCGTGCTCGAGAACCGGGTCCTGGCCAACCCCATGCGATCGAACTGGCGACGGGCGTTCCTCATGCTGCTGGCTGTGCTGATGCTGCCGCTCCCGGCGGCGGTCGTCGCCACCTTTCCCGGGATCGTCTCCGGATTCGCCAAGCGCGCGTACGCCCGCTGGCCGGCGCCGCCGGCCGGTGTCAACGGCACCCCGTACCCGCTCAGACGTCCGGCCGGCCACGTCGTCCTGGTCTTGCTGGAAGGGGTCGAGGGCGGGGAGTTGCGGGCCTTCCCGTTCGTCCGGCGCGTCTGGCCGTTCTCCCGCGTGATCGACCTGGAGCCGTTCTTCTTCCACCCGCTTGACCGGCTGCTCGCCGACGGTGCCCTGATCCGTGACCTGTCGGAGGCCGAGACGTTCCCGACGCGGCTCAGAAGGGCAGGACTGGGCGCCTATCTCCACGGCCACAGGTTGCTGCAAGAGCTGGTCGGAAACCGTGGCGCCCCGGAGCTCCGACCCACGCTGGCGGAGTTCGGCGAGCCCGACGCCGTGTCGTCGATCGTGGCGCTCACCCGCCTCGGAGAGGAGCTGGCACCCGGCATGCCGGCAGGGCTCCATCTGGTCCAGGTGGCGCTCCCGGCGAGCAGGACGTGGGAGCGCGGCGGCCCCATGGACCGGCTGGATGAGGCGCTGGCCGCGCTCGGCTCGAGGCTCGCCGACAGCGGGGCGCTGGTGGTGGTCGGGGCCGGCGGTCAGCAGAGAGTCTGGCCGTTCGTCCGGGCGCTCTACTACGGGCGCGGCATCGCTCCCGGCGTGGACCCGGGCCCTCGCGACCTGTCCGACCTCGCCCCGACCCTGGCTCTGCTGATCGGGTCGCCTCGACCGGCGTTCGCCCTGGGTGTTCCTCACACGGAGATGCTCAAGGGGCTCACCGACCAGGACGCCACCCCGATCCTCCAGGTGGCACTGAGAGACAAGCTGAACGTCGCCGACCACCTGTCCCGGGAGCTCTACGGCCGGCGGATCCTGCTCGACCGGGCGCTGCTCGATCGGGCGCTGGGGTTCCATTCGGCGGGCATCGCGGCGCGTGCCCGCAGCGAGCTCGAGAGCCTGCTCGCCCGGGTGGATCGAGCTCTGGCGGACCATCGCCGGGCGTCCAGGCCGGCGCCGCCGCTGCCGCACCAGGTGCTGGTGGCGCTGGCCATCGTGAGCGCCCTGTCGGTGCTGGGAGCGCTGGTGGCGGCGCGATCATGGTCCGGCCTGCTGGCCGCGGCGCTGCTGGTCTCCGTGACCTTCGCCTCCCAGCCGGCCGCGCGGTTGCTGGTCCTGTCGGTCGACCCGTTCGGCCTCGACCGGGCCGCCCTGTGGGGCTTCGGAGTGAGAGTGGCGGAACGACTGGCCGTGGCCGTCGCAGCCACGGCGCTGGTGCTGCTCCTGGCGTTCCGCTGGCCCAGGATCTCTCTTCTGGCGCTCCATGACCTGCTGATGGGCTGCTCGGGCCTTTACCTGGTGTGGTTTCTGGCATACAATGGCGTCGACCCCGGGCGGTTCAACCCCGGTCTGCTGGAGCTTCGCGCCTTCTTCTTCGCGGGGGCGCTGGCGGTGGCCGCGCCGCCGGTCTTCGCGGCGGTGGGCGTGGCGCAGGCCGTCGGGTGGCGCCTGCTGCCCTCGGTCAGGCGGGGGCGAACGACGGCACAACACGCCACAAGAGGAGCACGATAGGACCGTGAAGATACTGGCCTTCGACATCGGCACCGGCACGAAGGATGTGCTGCTCTACGACTCGGAGCGCAAGCTGGAGAACTGCATCAAGATGGTTCTCACCTCGCCGACCGTGGTCCACGCCGGCCAGATCGAGAGCCTCTCCGAGAACCTCTTTCTGGACGGGCACATCGTGGGAGGCGGGCCGCTGGTCCACGCTTGCCTTCGCCACCTGAAAAAGGGGCACAAGGTGGTCTTCTCGCTCAGGGCCGCCAGCGCCGTGAAGAACGAGCGGTCCCGCGTGGAGGAGATGGGCTTCACGGTCGGAGACAACCCGGGGTACCGGACGATCCACCTGGACGAGCTCCAGCTGGACCGGTTCTACGAGTTCCTGAGGCCGCTCGGCGAGGATCCCGCCACGATCGATGGCCTCTGCCTCGCGGTCCAGGACCACGGCAAGGCCGAGGGCGGGACCACGGACCGGTCGTTCCGGTTCGACACCTTCGTGGAGCACCTGAAGCGCGACCCCTCCCTGGACGTGTTCATCTATACTCCCGAAACGCTCCCGGACTGCTTCATGCGTATGCACTGCGCCCTGGAGTACTTCAAGGAGCACTCGCCGGACAAGAAGATCGTGATGATGGACACCTGCATGGCCGCCCTCAAGGGGAGCCTGCTCGTGTGTCCCGAGGTGAAGGGGCCGGTGGCCATCCTCAACTGCGGCAACAGCCACTCCATGGGCGCAGTGATCCGGGAGAACCGGATCCTGGCGCTCTTCGAGCATCACACCAAGATCCTCAAGAAGAACCCCCAGCGATACGTCCACTACGTCACCGGTCTGGCCGCGGGGACGATCAGCTCCGAGGAGATCTTCAGGGAGGATGGCGAGGGGGCGTTCATCTTCGAGAAGGTGGGGGTGGACGCCATCGAGGCGTTCTTCTACACCGGTCCTCGTCGCGGCCTGCTGGACGGGCTGTCGTTCCCGTTCCGGTGCAAGCCGCAGATCGCTACCCCGGGCGGCGACATGATGATGACCGGCACCGTGGGCCTGGTCGACGCCTTCCGCAAGGCCCACCGCCTCGACCTGCCGCTGACGGTCTAGGGCGAGGCTGAACATGAGCGGATGACTGCAGCCTCGAAGACCCCTGCTCCCGTGGCGTGTTCGGGCAACATGAGATTCAAGACGGCCAGAATATTCTTCAAATCAACGGCAACATCTGCACACCTGCATCCGTAGTTCGAAAGCGTGGGACCCTCCACAAGGGACCCACCGGTCCACCTGGGGGTGGGGGTCCAGTTGCTTCACCTGCGGCATCGAGACTCTTGAAAGTCTGGCCAGAACGACCTTCTGGCGCCGTCAGCCCGCACGACCGCATCTTCCGGGCGAAGCGAGGCACAGACGGACCGTGACGTGACCGAGTCAATCTCCCCCCTGGATAATCGACCATGCCGGCCTGCTGCCGCGGTTGACCGCG
>JACQZM010000403.1 GCA_016213885.1 Candidatus Rifleibacteriota bacterium
CGCGGACGACGAGGAGCCGGAGGTCTGCCTGAGCTCGGTGGGCGGCGGGCTCCCCGCGTCAGGGTTCGTGGCGCCGGCCCGACGGATGCCGATGCCGGTGCCCAGGGTGCGCTCCGACGAGCTGGTCGATCCGGTGATGCCGATCTCGAACTCCACGGTCTGGTTCGGCTGGTCCAGCTCCCGGATGATCCGGGAGACCTCGTCCAGAACCTCGGACGTCGCGTTCACCAGCACCGCGCCCTGCCGGGGCACGGCGGCGATGCCCGCCTTGGGCGCCAGACGATTCACCACCGACTCCACGTCTTCCGGCTTGGCGTGGCGCGGGTGGAACCACTTCGTCTCG
Source organism: Candidatus Rifleibacteriota bacterium (assembly GCA_016213885.1). GTDB lineage: Bacteria > Muiribacteriota > UBA6191 > JACPRK01 > JACQZM01 > JACQZM01. The sequence continues at coordinate 344 of JACQZM010000403.1, forward strand.
GCCAGGGCCGCCGCCTGCCCGAGAACGAGCACGGCGACCAGCGCGAATCGGAACATCATCGAAGACCCCCTTGATCGGATCGCCGGACGATCGCTCTCACGGTCATACATTCAAGGTAGCCCCGGAGATCCGGCCGGTCAAGACCCGGCGCCTCGCCGGATCCGAGTCGCAAGACCCGGCGCCTCGCCGGGTCCGAGTCGCGCCCCCGAGCGCGACCTCAATCCGGATCCCTTCCTCTTTCTTCTCTCTCCCGAGCGCGACAGCAAGGCACCATGGCCTCACGCTGTTCACGCTCAACGGCAAGCGCTTCCGGCCGATGCCAGGACTTCGGGTAGTCGTGCCGTACTGAACCGGGGGCTGGCTCGCTGCAGAAGCTCACGGCGGCATTCTCGAGCCCGTTGCACGACCAGGGGCATCCGCCCGCGATTCCCGCCCAGGGAGGCCTTCGATGCGCCCGAGAGCTCGCCCCGATCACTCATTGACCCACCGGGGCGCCGCTGGCTAACATGGGCGCCATGGAACCGATCAAAGAAGGACTCCTCCCCCCCTGGTCGCGGCAGCTCATCGAGCAGTACCGCGGTGGTACGCTCAACCTCTTCGTCATCCACGGCAACATCTACGACCTCGTCCCGCTCCGCACGCCGGACGGGACGAAGTACGTGAGTCTCAAGGAGTTCCTGAGCCAGGCGCTCTTTCCCGACCGGGACGGTCTGGTCTACTACGACCAGGCCTCGGGCATCAGCTTCTCCTCCAACGAGCTGGCCGGCGACTTCCACACTGTCGCCGACGCGGTGACCCAGGCCTCCGGCGGCAAGGTCGGCATGGGTCTGCCCCGGGAGCCCGGCCGGGCGCTCCCCCTGATGGAGCGCTACCTGAGGACGCGCCTCACCGGCAAGAAGGCGAAGCGGATGGCGATCCTCATCGAGTACGCCCAGACGGTCATCCCCGGCGGCGATGGCGGCAACCTCTCCGAGGAAGAAGAATCCTGCCTGATCACCCTCTTGAAGTGGAGCACCGACCCGCTGTTCCTGAAGTCCGACGTGCCGATCCTCCTGGTCGCGCCGAGCCTGGCAGAGCTCAACGCCTCCCTCGTCCAGAACCCCTACGTCGGCAAGATCGAGCTCAACCTGCCCGACGAGCTCGAACGCCTCGAGTTCGTCCAGTCGCACCTGACCGGCGACACCCGGGCGTTGACCCAGCTCAAGCCGGAGATCCTCGCCTCCCTCACCTCCGGCCTGTCCCGGATCAACATCCGGCACATGCTCGAACAGGCGCTCCGGAACAAGCGGCAGATCGACCACGACTTCGTCTACGCCTCCAAGAAGGAGCTCATCGAGAAGGAGTGCTACGGCCTCCTCGAGTTCGTGAAGCCGCAGCACTCCCTCGACATGGTGAGCGGCCACGACGCCGCCAAGAAGTGGCTCACGGAAGACGCCACCTTGATCAAGGAGGGGAAGACGGCCTCGTTGCCCATGGGCTACCTGATCACCGGCCCGGTGGGCACCGGAAAGACCTTCCTGATCACCTGCTACATGGGCACCATCGGGATCCCCTGCGTCAAGCTCAAGAACTTCCGCTCCCAGTGGCAGGGCGCCACCGAGGGCAACATGGAGAAGATCCTGAACGTGCTCAAGGCCACCGGACCGGTGGGGGTCATCATCGACGAGGCCGACGCCGCCCTGGGTAACCGGGACCAGTCCGGCGACTCCGGCACCTCCAGCCGCGTGTTCTCCCAGATCGCCAGCCAGATGGGCGATACCCGATACCGGGGCAAGATCCTCTGGTTCCTCCTGACCTGCCGGCCGGACCTGCTCCCGGTGGACCTGAAGCGCCAGGGCCGCGCCGAGGTCCACATCCCGCTCTTCTACCCGGCGAGCCCGGAGGAGTACCGCCACTTCTTCGAGGTGATGGCGAGGAAGGTCGGCGTCAAGCTGCCGGACGAGGGCCCGCCGGAGGTTCCCTGTGGCCTGGCGCTCTCCGGGGCCGACATCGAGGGGATCATGGTCCGCACCCGCCGGCGCGCCGAGGTCTCCGGCCGGGAACTCCCCACGAAGGACGACTGGGCCCAGGAGCTCTCGTCGTTCCTGCCTTCGGTCCAGGGTCCGGAGGTGGAGCTGCAGGTCATGGCGGCCGTCTCCGAGTGCACCGACCGGCGGTTCCTGCCGGAGGAGTACTCGAAGCTGGACCGGCTCCACGTCCTCAACCGTCTGGGCGAACTCAAGCGGCTGCTTCGATGAGCTCGATGAGCCACCCCTGGCGGTCTGAAGCTGTGATATAGTGCTCCCGAGGCCGGCTCGCAGCCCGGGCCGGCAGGATCTTTCCGTCCAGAGAGGGGAAGAGGGCACCATGTTCGAGCGACTGAAGAGAATGATCCGTTCCGTGGTCGGCTGGTTCATCGAGCTGGGTGAAGACCCGGAGATGATCCTGCGCCAGAACGTCAAGGACATGCAGGACCAGGTCCCGGCCATGAACCAGTCGATCGCCATGATCAAGGCGAACCAGACGCTCTTGCAGAAGGAGAAAGACCAGCTGGAAGAGCAGATCCGATCGCTGACCGCCAAGATCAAGGCGGCGCTCAAGACCGGCCGTCGAGACCTGGCGCTGAACTTCACCACCACCCTGGAACAGGCCAAGACCGACCTGACCGCCACGGAGGGCCAGCTCAAGGTGGCCACCGAGGCGTACGAGAAGGCGGCGTCCGTGAAGAGCGTCTTCTTGAGGCAGATCGAGGCCAAGTCCAAGGAGGCGATGAACGCCGTGCAGACCAAGAAGCGGGCCGAGTGGCAGGCCAAGGTCGCCGACGCCATGGAGTCGTTCAAGGTGGCCGGCATCGACGCCACCCACGACGAGATGGTGGGCAGGATCCAGACCGAGGCCGCCGAGAAGGAGGCCAGGATGCACGTGGCGCTGGACAACATCGACCACCAGGCGATCGAGGTGGAGAAGGAGGCCCAGTCGCTCGAGGCGAACGAGACGCTGAGGCAGATCGAGATGGAGATGGGTCTCGTGTCGCCGGAAGCCACCACCGAGTCGACGTCCCAGGCCGAGAAGACGATCGGCCCGCGGGAGCGAACCCGCTAGACCGGACTCTAAGGAGCCACCGATGTCCCGTACCTCTGGTCCGAGGTCATGCGTGCTGGGTCTGTTCATCGCCGCCATTGCGGCCGGTCCGCTCGAGGCGCAGCTCGAGACGAAGACCGTGGAGTTCGCGGAGCCGGTCCGGCCGTTCAAGGTCGATCTGGCCAAGGTCGGCCCGGTGAACTTCGACGCGGAGGCGCTCTCCAAGGACAAGCGACTGGTCCCCAAGGTGCCGCTGCTCTTGTCGTGGTCCGCCGGCGGCGACGGGATCGTGTTCCGCCGCAACATCAAATCGGCCACGGACCTGAAAGGCGCCACGGTGGTGCTCCAGCAGTACTCCCCGTCGCTGAGGCTGCTGTACCGGGTGCTGGCCGACGCCGGGCTCTCCTCGAAAGACGTCACGATCAAGTACACCCGGGACATCATCGCCGTCGAAGAGGACCCGACCAAGATCTACGACGCCCCCGGGGCGTTCCGCCGCGACATGAGCCTGGACGCCGTGGTGACCATCGCCCCGGAGACCATGACGCTGACCAGCGGCGGCAAGGTCGGCACCGGGGCGGAGAACTCCGTGAAAGGCGCCCGGCTCCTGGTCTCGACCAGGACGATCAACCGGCTCGTCGCCGACGTGGTGGCGTTCCGATCGGACTTCGCCCAGGCCCATCCCGAGGTGGTCGAGGGGTTCGTCACCGGCACGGTCATCGGGATGGAGGAGGTGCTGGCCGAGCACCGGGCGCACAAGGAGGAGAAGACCTCCGATCGCTTCCAGGAGATCACCAAGCAGATGGCGCAGCTGTTCTTCAAGACCGAGGTGAACAAGGAGTCGATCGGCATGCTGTCCGACGTGGCGATCGCCGGCCTTGCCGAGAACAAGCGGTTCTTCACCGACCAGGGCTACTCGTCCAACTTCGACCGCACCTTCGGCACGTCGGCGGAGCTGTTTCTGAAAGAGGGATACCTGACGGCGGTGCCGGTGGCGACGCCGTTCAAGCTGATCCCCGACCACGCCAAGGTGGAGACGTTTCTGAAGGGGCCGGTGGCCCAGACCAAGGCGTTCACCCTGCCGCACGAGACCGCCCAGAAGGCGGCCACCTCCGAGGGAGCGGCGGTGCTGTTCTCCCACACGTTCACCTTCGGGCTGAACGAGGTGACGTTCGACAAGACCAAGTACGCGCCGGTGTTCGACAAGATCCAGGAGCTCTCCACGGTCTACGGCGGCGCCGTCATCGAGGTCGTGGGACACTCGGACCCGAACAAGGTCCGGGAGCTGGAGCGCAAGGGGCTGGCCAAGCAGATCATCCAGCAGGCCGTGCAGTCCGCCCGGATCCTGTCCAAGAAGCGGGCCAACGCGGTCAAGGCGGCGCTGGTGGCCGGCGGGTACCAGATCGTGGAGGACCAGCTCGTGACCACCGGAGCCGGGATCGACAAGCCGATCCACCCGGACCCCAAGAGCCGGGCCGAGCAGCAGGAGAACATGCGGGTGGAGATCCGGGTCGTGAACGTGGAGGGCGAGTCGTGGATCAAGGAATGAACCGGCTGAAGCGCTGGGGTACCCTGGTTCCCCTTCTCACGCTGCTGGCCGCGTCTCCCCTGGCGGCCGACCAGACCAGGGAGGAGCGGGTCGAGGCGATCATGACCGAGGGGATGGAGACCAACCTCGTCGTCATCGCCGACACCTCCGGGAGCATGGCGGAGCGGCCGGCCTCCGGGGGGAGCCGGTCCAAGATCGACATCGCCCGGGAGGCGCTGGCCCGGTTCCTCTCGACGCTTCCGAAGGCGGTTCGCGTGGGGATGGTGATCTACGACGGGTGCGACACCCGGATCGTGGCCGCTCTCGACACGGCCACCCGGGAGAGCGTCGTGGCCGAGGTGGACCGGCTGCCGGCCCGGGGCAAGACGCCCATCGTCGATTCGCTCTCCCAGGCGCTGGAGCAGCTCAAGCCGAGGCTCGAGAAGAACCCCTACGGCAGGAACGTGGTGCTGCTCGTGACCGACGGCGAGGAGACCTGCAAGGCCCAGGGGATGGTCCGGGAGGCCGCCGCCCGGCTCACCGACGGGTTCATCGAGCTGATCATCATCGGGTTCGACCTGCCCAGCCAGGACACGGACCTGAAGCAGGTCGCCACGCGCTACTACCTCGCCTCGGACTCCCGGGAGCTCTCCGAGGGGCTCGCCACGGTCCAGGGCGAGCTCGCTGTGGACGCCACGGTGGACACCATCCCGGGCACGCCGACCCGGCCGTCCCCGGCCTCCCAGGGTATGGAAGGCCAGTGGTAGACCCGGGCCGGGGTCAGGAGGCAGCATGAGCCGGCTCCGGCGGGGGCAGGTCAAGATCAAGACAGGGCCCATCGTCCTTCTCTTGACGATCGGCCTCGCCATCGTCGTCACCAGCGTGACGCCCCGCGTCAAAGAGTACCTCCGCACCCGGAAGAAGGAGTCGGAGGTGGAGGGCACCTCCGCGACCGGCGAGCTGAAGAAGGCGCTCCGGATCGCCGGCGACCCCTGGTCGGGCTACTACATCTTCCGCTCGGAGAAGTTCAGGAGCCAGCTCATGGCCTCCAAGGTCCGCTACACCTACAAGGAGGAGCTGGACCTGGCGAAACGGTTCGAGGGGCTGGCCAAGGGCGAGGTCGACATCGCCGTCACCACCATCGACGGGTACACCGTGAACGGCACGAAGAGCGACTACCCGGGTGTCATCACCTGGGTCATCGACGAGTCGTACGGCGGCGACGCCATCGTCGGGAGCGAGAAGGTCCAGACCCTCGACGACCTGGACGCCCTGCCCGACCTTCCCAGGATCGCCTTCGCCGAGGGGTATCCGTCGGAGCACCTGCTGAACGCGATGATGACCCAGTTCAAGAAGAAGGTGAAGCCGGTGCCGGTGGCCTCGTCCAAGGCGGCGCTCGACCTTCTGAAGACGGGCAAGGTGGATGCGGCGGTGGTCTGGGAGCCCGAGACGACCAACGCCCAGAAGGAGGTCAAGGGGTGCCGGGTGCTGATCTCCACCCGCGACATGGTGGAGTTCATCGTCGACGTGGCCGTGGTGTCGAGAAAGCTCGTCGCCCAGGATCCGGACCTGGTGGAAGAGGCTCTCCGGGCCTACTTCGCCACCCTCAAGTACTACCAGAAGGACCCGGCCCGGATGACCGAGGCGATCGCCCAGGACGCCGGCGTCCCCATGGAGACCGCCCAGAAGATCCAGCAGGGGATCCGGTTCGTGAACCTGCCGGACAACGCGTTCCGGTGGTTCGGGGTCGGCGGCCCCGACGCCTCCGAGAAGGTCTCGCGGATCGTCCAGGAGACGATCGAGATCCAGCGCGCCCAGAGCCGTCTCACGGCCAACCCGCTGAAGGACCCGTTCTCCATCGTCAACCGGACGATCCTGGAGCGGGCGATGAAGGGGGAGGAGGGGCCTCTGGCCAAGAAGTTCACGACGCCGGTGAAGTCGCCGGAGCCGACGCCGGAGAAGCCGGTGGCCTACAGGGAACTCACCCCGGACGAGTGGGAGCGCTCCGAGAAGGTGGGGACTCTCGACGTGGCGCCGATCTACTTCTCCCCGGGCTCCTCGGAGCTCGCCAAGGACGACCGGGACTTCATCGACGATGTGGCCAAGAAGATCTCCCCCTACCCGCGCCTGAGGCTGAGAGTGATCGGTCACTCGAGCCCCGGCGGCGACGCCAAGGCGTCGGCGGCGCTGTCGGAGGAGCGGGCCCGGGTGGTGGCGGAGTACCTGGGGAAGGCCCACGGACTCACCAAGGCCCGGGTGCAGGTGCTCGGGAAGGGCGGCATGGCACCGCTGCCCCGGAAGCCGAACGAGCCGACTCGCGGCTACCAGGCCCGCTGTCAGCGGGTCGAGTTCATCCTGGTGTCGCTGGATTGATGGCCCGGCCGAGGTCTGGCCCCGACGATCGGACGGCGAGCGTCGTGCGAGCACCTCGGTCGAGCTGACACGAAAGGAGTCCCCATGGTACGGGCGCTGTCCCTCTCCCTGGTCCTCGCTCTGGTGCTGCTGCTCTCGAGCACCCCGGCCCTGGCCGAGACGCCGACCTTCAAGGTCGGCGTCTCGATCTGGACCGGGTGGATGCCGTTCTACCTGATGGACGCCAAGGGGATCCTGGCGAAGAGGGCCGGGGAGCAGGGGGTCGCGATCAAGGTGGAGAAATTCAAAGACTACATGGCGTCGGTGCAGGCGTTCGCCGCTGGCAACCTGGACGCGTGCGCCATGACCATCATGGAATCGTACCAGCCCGCGGCCAGCGGCATCGACGTGCGGGCGCTGATCGTGAACGACTTCTCCGCCGGCGGCGACGGCGTGCTCGCCAAGAAAGGGCTCACCCTCAAGGACATGAAGGGCAAGCAGGTGCTCCTGGAAGAGGGTTCGGTCTCGCACTACCTCTTGATCCGGGCGCTGGAGTCCGGCGGGCTGACCGAAGGACAGGTGATGGTGAAGAACATCGGCGGAGACGATGCGGGCAAGGCGTTCCTCGCGGGCCAGTGCGACTTCGCCGTGACCTGGAACCCCCACCTCTCGCTGGCCAAGGAGGACGGCAAGGGAGAGATCCTCTACGATTCCAGGCAGATTCCCGGGGAGATCATCGATCTCTTGATCTGGAACGGAAAGAAGCTCGACCGCGACCCGCGGCCCGCCAGAGCGCTGGTGGCGGCCTGGTACGACGCGATGGAGATGATCACCAGCCCCAAGACCCGTGAGGAGGCCATCGCCTGCATGGCCAAGGAGGCGGGCGCCACGCCGGACGAGTTCAAGAAGATGCTCACCGGCACCGACCTGTTCACCGACGCCAAGAGGACGAAGGAGTTCATGGATGGTGACCAGATCAAGAAGACGGCGGAGTCCGTGAAGAAGTTCCTGCTCAAGCACGGGAAGCTCGAGGACGACGCCGCGAAGGTGACGTTCGACTCGAAGTTCATCACGGTGAAGTGACCGGGTCGTCCGAGGTGGACCTGCCATGATGGTCCGAGAACAGTTCCGGAGCGGCCTGGGCCGGCTGGTCCTGCCGGCGCTGCCGTTCCTCGTGGTGATCCTGATCTATGCCAGGGGCTCCCACGAGCGCCACCTGGAGAACCCCAAGGACAAGCTGATGCCGACCGGGAGCCAGCTCGTCGGCGGGCTCGACTACGTGGTCCAGGTCCGGGACGAGAACGGGTACACCTGGGAGGGGTGGAAGGAGTTCCGGTTCTGGCAGGTCCACCGCTACGGGGAGTTTCCCAGCGGGTTCAGGATCTACCTTCTCGACGACGCCATCGCGAGCCTGAAGCGGCTGTTCCTCGGGCTGGGGCTGTCGTCGATCCTGGCGCTGGTGGTGGGGCTCCACATGGGCGCCTTCCCCGCCGTGGAGACGCTGATGCTGCGGTTCATCAGCTTCTTCTCGTTCGTGCCGCCGCTGGCGCTGTTGCCGCTGGTGTTCATCTACCTGGGGACCGGCGAGACCGCCAAGGTGGCCATCGTGTTCCTGGGCACGTTCTTCGACCTGACCCAGAACTTCTACCTGCGCATCCTGGAGGTCCCGGAGCGGTACGTGTTCCAGGCTTACGCCCAGGGCGCGTCCACGCCGGAGGTCCTCTACAAGATCTGTCTCGTGCTGAAGCTGCCGCCGATCCTCGACACGATCCGGCTGGCCATGCGGCCGGCCTGGGTCTACCTGATCGCCGCGGAGCTCATCGCCGCCGAGGCCGGCCTGGGGTACCGGATCTCCCTGGTCCAGCGCACGCTCAGGGTGGACGTGATCCTCTGGTACATCCTGTTCATCGCGCTCCTGGGATACATGTTCGACGCTGCGGTGCGACTGTTCGTCCGCAAGGTCTTCCCCTGGAGCCAGCATGTCTGACCCGCAGCCGGTACTCGAGCTCCGGGGCATCAACCGGTCGTTCGGCGACCGGAGGGTGCTGTTCGACATCGATCTCGCCGTGCAGCGGGGCGAGTTCATCGCCCTGGTGGGCCCGTCGGGGTGCGGCAAGTCCACCCTGTTCTCCATCGTGGGCGGATTCACCGACTACCGCGACTACACCGGCGAGGTGAGGGTCGACGGCCAGCTCTCCCGGTACCCGAACTGCGAGAAGGGGATCATCTTCCAGAAGAACGTGCTCTACCCGTGGATGAATGTGCTGGACAACACGGCCTACGGGCTGGTGCTCAAGGAGCTGAACCTGGGCGACCAGCTCTTCCGGCGAGGGCACTACCGGGCCATGTGCCAGAAGTACCGGCAGGCGGCGGCGGAGTACCTGCGGAAGATGTGCCTCACCGATGCCGACTTCGACAAGATGATCTACGAGATCTCCGGGGGCATGCAGCAGCGGGTGGACATCGCCTGCGCCATGGTGCTGAAACCGAAGATCCTCCTGATGGACGAGCCGTTCTCCGGGCTCGACCCCCAGACCCGGGGGGTGCTCCAGGCGCTCCTGAGGTCGGTGCAGAGACTGGACAACGACACCATCATCCTGGTCACCCACGACCTGGACGAGGCGGTCTACGTGTCGACCCGGGTGGTGGTGATGTCGCAGCACCACGGTCAGGGGCCCGGGGCCCGGATCGTCCTGGACCTGCCGATTCCGTTCGCCGGGTCGGCGGACCCGCGGCGGGAGCCGGAGTTCGCCCACCTCGTGGAGCGGATCCGGGCTGCCGGCTTCTCGGCCGCCGATCGAAAGACGCTCGAGGCGCTGGGCGTACCTGGGAGTGAGGCGGCGCCACCGCCGGGCGACCGTGCCTAGCGCCCGGCAGCCGCCGTTCTGGCAGCTCCTCCTGGAGTCGATCCAGCGGGAGCTCACCTACGTTCCGCTGGCCGCCTCGTTCGCCCTGGCCTGGTTCTGCCCGAACTGGGACCCCACCTGGATCGCGGCTCCGGCGCTCTTCGTCGCCGGCGGGGCCCACTTCTTCTACGACATGCTCATGGGCCAGGAAGTGAGGCGGGCGCTGATCGCCCGGCAGGAGCGCAACGCCGAGGAGGAGCGGGACGAAGCCCGGGCCAGGCTGAAAGAGAAGCTGTCGGACCCGGACCGGGAGGCGCTGGAGGCGATCCAGGCGCTGGAAAGAGCCGCCGTGGCCAAGATCGTGGAGCACCAGGACACCCTGGAGCTGACCGGCACCTTCGCCCACACCTACCAGGCCATGGTGCGGTCCGTGGTCGACGCGGGCGTGGACTCCCTGGCGGCCAAGGCGGAGCTGGCCTCCACCGCTGATCGGCTCAGGGAGCTCAACGCCGACGGAGAGGCCCGGGCTCTGATGGCGAAGCTCCCGGAGCTCGACCGCCGGGTGAACGAGGCCCGCACCGTGCTGAAAGACGCTCTCGCCAAGCTCACGCTGCTGGGGATCGACCAGAGCCAGACGTCGCTGGAGAGCCTCACCGGCGGCCTGAGGCACCAGCTCGCCCTGGCCGGCGAGATCGCCCGCACCGTGGGGGAGTCGCTCGGGCAACCGGAGGCCCCCCGGGACCTGTCCCGGGACGCACCGCGTGGCGAGGCCGAGCATGAGCCCGACGCCAGGACCGGCGAGACGGACCGCCGGCGGGTGCGCTGACCCGGTCGGGCGCCACGCCAGTTCAACTACGAGGTCCGGTCCGAGGAGGGCCTCCTGCGCCTGGAGGCGATCCCGTCGGGCATCACCACGGCAGGTCCGTTCCCGGTGCCCTCGAGGCCCTGGAACGTCCACTCGAACGACCCTTCGTGGGCCCTCATCCAGCGGTGCACGATGAGCCCGCGGTCCGTGACGGCGCGGTCCTCTTCCGTCGAAGTGCAGTGCGGGTCCTGGAGCTCTCGGATCCGGTGGCGGAGCTCGTGAGCGTCCGCGCACCCATCGATCGCATCCCACCTTCCCTTCGCGAAGACGTGCACGAGAGGTGCGTCCGGGCGGTCCGTCGGCTCGACGATCCTGAGCCATCCGCGTCTGAATCGTGAGAGAAACCTCTGCCGCTCCGCGAACGCCCTGCAGAAGGAGACGAGGTCCCTGGTCTCGGCAGCCTTCTCCAGAGCAAGGGATTCGACCTGCCGTTTCTTGAGGGCCTCGAGAGCCGTCACCATCGGGCCGTCGTTCCCTCTCAGGAACCGGAGCGCCCGGCCAACGCGCACGATGTACTCTTCCGTGGTGACGTCCCCGCGGCAGGGGCCCGGGCAGGTGCCGATCTCTCGACGGTAGCAGCCCCTGGACGGAACCGCCCCCTGGCAGGACCTCAGACCGAGATGGTCCACGATGGCGGCCTTCAGGCGAGCCGCCTGCCGCCGGTCCTTGAAGGGGCCGAAGGACCGGATTTCCCGGCGCTCGACGGGCCTGATCGCCACGCTCAGCGCGGGGTAGGTGTCGCTCGTCACGACGAGGTAGGAGCAGGGATCTGATCTCTTCTGGCTCACGTTGACCGGAGGCTGCTTCTCCTTGATCAGCCTGTCCTCGAGCAGCAACGCCTCGAGCTCCGTGCGGGTGGTGATGCACCGGAACGTCCTGACCATGCGGACCATGTCCTGGATCCGGCGCGGGAACTCGTCGGCAGGGGCACCGAAGTAGCTCAGCATCCGTGAACGTAGATCGACAGACTTGCCCACGTACAGCAGGGTCTCGTCTTCTCCGCAGAACAGGTAGACACCTGGGGCCCGGGGCACCTCCCTGCGGATCCTGCGGACGATGTCACCCCGCAGCGTCATCCGACCTCCGTCTGAAGAACGCAGACCCGAACTCGAAGTTCATGGAGCTGGGCAAGATCTCGCGGATCTTCACGGCTGTGAGCGACCTTCTGAGATCCGGGCTGGGCTCGCCGACGCAGCTCAGCCGGACGATGGCGTCCGCCGGCAATGCGGCGATCCGCTCCGCCAGCGACGTGAGAATCTCATCGACCGGACCGGACGCCGGGATCGGCACATCCACCATGGGTCTCGAGGGCAGGGACACCGCGTGGGGGATGGCCCGCCATTCTCCTGTCTGATCCGTACCCAACGCGATCTCGAAGAAGCCCTTGGCCTCCAGCCGCTCGGCGAACGATGTCCGCTCGATGGAGCCAGGATAGATGATGGGTACGCTCCGACCCGATCCGTCGTCGCGACGCCAGAGGACCTGCCGGCGATGGATGTGCCCGCAGAGAACGGCGGTGGCGTCCCAGGGGATGCTGGCCATCGGTATCACGTCGGGGCCCCCACGAAACGTGTAGTTGTGGGCGCCGACCTTGGCTCCCTCCACCGCCTGATGCATCGCCAGGAGCTTGATCTCCTCGGGACGGGACCACCATCCGGTCTGCTCGAGAAGAGACTGGAAAAGGTGCCGGACGTTCGACCGCTGGCAGGGAAAGCCGGCTATCGCCACTGACAGCGAGCGTAACGACAGGGTCACCGTTCTCGGGCGGTCGAGCAGGTGGATGTTCGGATGTTCCAGCAGGTGTGCCGAGGGGAGACGGGATCTCTCGTGGTTTCCCGGCACCACCACGATGGGGAGACCTTTCCGGGCACTGGCCAGGAGGAGGTCATAGCCTCGTTTCACGAGCCGGGGATCCACCTTGCTCCTGAACATGAGGTCGCCACCGTGGACCAGCAGATCGGCGTTCGCCGCGGCGTAGGAGAGCACGCTGGCGAAGTTCCAGAAGAAGTCCTCGCCCCGTCTCCTGCGGTCGATCCGGGGCCTCAAGGAGCAGTCGAACCCCAGGTGGGAATCGGCCACGACAACGATGCTGAGTCGGGCTCGGCTCATCTGACGTGCCATCGTTTCCTGCCCTGAGCTTCCCGGCTCTCTTGGCACCGGCGCCCCGGCGCCCGTACCCCGCTGTCACTCTATCCACGAGAGGTCCAGCGCGCAAGTCGTCCGTCTCGAAGAAGGCCCGCAGAGCCTCGGGGGACCGGGCGAACCCGGACTCCACGCCAGGCCGGGACAGGGATGGGGTCCCGGAACGGGGATCCGGAGTTGCGCGCGGACACGTGCCCGTCATCGGCCCCGCCGCGTTCCGGTGGAACCGCAGAGGTGCTCCGGCCCCTCTTTCCTTCCGGGCCCCTGTCCGTGATACCCTTGAGCTCGTCGTGTCCAGATCTCGAACCGCCCAGCGCTTCCCCGCCGTGGCCGCGACGATCGCCTTGCTCGTGGTCGTCCGGGAGTTGATCCAGTACCATGTCCACGGCGTTCCGAGCTGGGCCGCCCCGTCCCCCGAAGAGACGGTCTGGCACCAGGCCGGTCACGCCCTGGCCTCCCAGGGCCAGCGACCGCCGCTGGCGTTCATGCCGGGTCCGGTCTACGTCTTCTTTCTGGCCGGCATCTACAGGTTCGCCGGGGAGTCTCTGCCCAGGGTCCGGTTCTTTCAAGGGCTGGCGACGCTGGTCGTCCTGTGGCTGTTCGTCAGAACCATGCGCGCCACCATCGGAACCGGGGCCGCCGCGTCGGCGGCGTTGATCTGGGGGTTGTGCGGCACCCTGCTCGCCCACGAGTGCCAGCTGTCGCCGGCCTGGCTCCTCGCCGCCTCCACCGGTCTGGCGCTCACGCTCGCCGCGGTCGCGACGCCGTCGCCGCGGCGACTGGCCCTTTCGGGTTTCTTTCTGGGATTCGCAGTGGCGACCTGGCCCCCCATGATCGTGGCGGCAGCGACGCTCGCCTGGGCCCTCCGGGCTCCCCGGGTCGGCCGGGCCGCCCTGGTCGCCTCCAGCCTGGTCGTACCGCTGACGGTGGCTCTGCTGTGCTCCCCGGGAGTCGGGGTGGCGCCGCACCGTCTCACCCTGGACCCGGGCGGCCCGCTCGCGGCGCTGACGGCGCCGGGCCGGCAGCCGCTCCCCGACGCGGCGACCCCGTTCCGGTACCTGCCGGGGGCTCGCGTGGTGTTCCTCCTGGGGCTCCTGGGCCTGCCGCTGGTGCGCTCCGGTGCTCCGGCGGCCCGGGAGGCGCTGGCGCTGGTGCTGGGGCTGGCCGTGGCGTTCGTGCTGGTGCCGCCCACCGGCGCCGCCCGGGTCGCCCTGGTGCCCCCGCTGGCGCTCCTCGGCGGCCTGGGAGCGGCTCGCCTGCTGGGCCCGAAGGAGACCGCCGGACCGACGGTCACGGCGCCGCGATCGACGACGTGATCGGCTCACCTCTCGCCGGGCCGACCCCGCCTGGCCGCCGTGGACCTCCCGGCCTTGATGGTGAACCTGGCCGGTGGATCCTCTATCATGATGAAAGGAACCGGGTCGTCGCCCTGCGCCACCGGGTGGAGCCGGGCCGGCGGGTCCACCTCCAGGATGCCGTCGTGGTGGAACGACAGCACCAGGCGCCGGCGCACCGGCCTCGCCTCCTCGACGTCGATCCTGTCCCACGTGGCCCGTACCGTGGCCGAACCGACCCTGGCGTAGCCCGCCGGGGCGCGGGCGAACCCCACCAGCCGTCCCACCGCACCGAGCGGCCTGACCCCGGGCAGCGCCCGCACCGCCCGGTACGCGTCGGCGGACCAGACGAAGAGCGTGCCGACGTTGTACCGGTCGAGCAGGCCGGCGAGCCCGGTGCTCTCCCGCGCGGGGCGGCCGAACAGCTCGCCATCGCAGGCGTTGGCGAACCGGTGGCGGATGTACACCCAGGCGGTGGGCCCGCCGATGACGGCACGGCCGGTGTAGAGCGGCACCAGCGGCAGCACCCCGCCGCCGGACAGCTCGTCGCCCCCCAGCGGGCCGCCCACGCCGGCATCCTCGATGAGCACCCGGGCGTCCGGCCGGGCGACCCGGTCGATCCAGCCGATCAGCTCCCGGTCGGCCCGGTCGAGCCCCACCCTGAGAAGACCGGCCAGGCTCACGGTGCCGTGGACCACGAGCCCGGCGATCACCACCCCGGCCGTGCCCATGAACCAGCGGGCCTCCGACGCCTTGGGGCTGGCCGGCTGCGGTGTCTCCGGCTCCAGGATGCAGGCCAGATACGAGCTGGCCGGGACCAGCGTGAGGAACGCCAGGAAGGTGGTGAGCCTCAGCGGCTGGATCGCAGCCCCCGCCCTGGACAGGCTGCCGTAGAACGTGAACAGGAACAGCGCCACCACCGTGGCCCCGAACATCCCGGCCCTGAGCCGGTCGTTCTCCCTGCCCCACCGGCGGATCCCCAGGATCGCGACGACCAGAAGCACCAGCTCGAGGATCCCGGCCTGACGCGCCCCGTCATCCATGTTGAAGTAGTACCGCACCGGCTCGTTCGGCCTGGCCAGAGCCCAGTAGACGGTCCGGCGCTCCGGGTCCGCCACCGACATGAACGAGAGGTACGGCACGAGGTAGGGCAGGCTCACCACGGCGAGCCACAGCGCCACCCAGGCCATGACGCGGACCGGCATGGGCCGGGTCCAGGCGAACAGGCAGACCGTGCCGAGGCCGAGGACCAGCAGGGCGTGGGGGTGACAGTTCGCGGCGAACGGGGCCAGCGCCAGGAAAGGCCACCAGGGACCGCCGGTGACCGCCCGGTGGAGCGCCCCCAGCGAGGCCAGCGCCAGCCCCACCCCGATCACCCCGCTGGTCATGGCCAGGAGCAGGAACACCACCGACAGCGACAGCCAGAACAGGGCCACCGAGAGGAGCGCCCCGATCCGGACCGCGGCCGGGGAGAGCCCGAAGCCGCGCAGGCCGATCACGGTCAGCCCCAGCGTCAACAGCGGGGTGACCAGCACCAGCACCTTCTGGGCCCGGAACAGGCCCGGCACCACCGCCGTGACCACCTCGAACGGGAGCACCGACCCGTCGTAATGGGGCGACTTCGGGTAGCCGGCCAGGAAGTACGGGTCGTAGCCCCAGTCGGCCCACCGGGTCCCGAAGAACCGCACCCCGATCGCGGCCTGGTAGGCGTGGAACGGGTAGTCGGCGTTCATGAGCGGCTCGTCGGACAGCGCCTGGGCCACCGACGGGAACAGGGCGAACGACCGCACCACCGTGATCGCCACCAGGGCGATCCAGAAGAGCCCCACGAGGCCGCGCCGCATCGGCCCGGTCGACTACTCCTCCGCGTCGTCCAGGCTGCCCAGAGCCTGGATCGACTCCTCCGAGAGGATCTCCTTGGGGTCGATGCCGAACTTCTCGAGCCTGCGGTAGAGCGTCCGCCGCGGCAGGCCGGTCTCCTTGGCCGTGGCCGTGATGTTCCCCTGGTGCCGCTTCAGCGAGTGGATGATGAAGTGCTTCTCGAACAGGTCCCTGGCCACCGTGAAGTCGTTGGGGTACTCGAACGACTCGAACCGCTGGTCGAGGGCGTCCCTGGCCCTGAGGTCCTGGGTCAGGGCGAACGGCAGGCTGGCCGGCGTGATGATCTTGCTCTTCTCCACCACGAAGGCGCGCTCGATGACGTTTTTCAGCTCCCGGATGTTGCCGGGCCAGTCGTAGGCCGCCAGCCGGTTCAGCGCCTCGGCGTCCACGCCGGCGAGCTGTTTCCCCATCTTCCGGTTGAAGAACTCCAGGAAGTGGGTCACCAGGTGGGGGATGTCGCCTTTGCGCTCCCTGAGCGGCGGCAGCTCGAGGTTGAAGACGTTGATCCGGTAGTAGAGGTCCTCCCGGAACTTGCCCTCCCGGACCAGCTTCATGAGGTCCCGGTTCGTGGCCGTGATCAGGCGGATGTCCAGCTCGATCTCGTCGTTGGCGCCCACCGGGCAGATCGACCGGGTCTCGAGCACCCTCAGGAGCTTCACCTGGACGTCCTGGGAGAGCTCGCCGATCTCGTCCAGGAAGATCGTGCCGCCGTCGGCCTGCTCGAACTTGCCGATCCGCTTGCTCACCGCTCCGGAGAATGACCCCTTCTCGTGGCCGAACAGCTCCGATTCGATCAGCTCCGGCGAGAGCGCCATGCAGTTCACCGCCACGAACTGCCGATCGGACCGCCGCGACGAGTAGTGCACCGCCTTGGCGATGAGCTCCTTGCCGGTGCCGGACTCGCCGGTCAGAAGGACCGTCACGTCCTCCTTGGCCAGGTCGACGACCTGCGAGAGCACCTGCTTCATCCTGGGGCTCGTGCCGACGATCTTGTCGGTGTTGTACTCGGCCAGGCTGATCTCCTTGGTGAGCGCTTTCAGGTTCTCGTTGTTCCGCCTCAGCCGATCCCGTTCGGTGGCCGTCAGGATCAGCAGACTGGCGTGCTCCAGGAACCGGTCGAGCATGGACAGGTCGCTGTCGGTGAACGCCCGGCTCTTCAGCCGGCTGTCCAGGTAGACCACGCCCAGGGCGTCCGCGCCTTCCTTGAGCAGCGGCGCGCAGATGATGGACCGGACCGACCCGGACTCGATGGACTTCACGTTCCGGAACTGGCTGTCCGCCTCCACGTCGGTCACCAGGATGGGACTCAGCGTCTCGAGCACCTTGCTGGCCACGGTCTTGGAGATCTGGATCCGGGTCTCGGTGCCCTCGACCCGGCGGACGATGCACGGGTCGGCCAGGCAGCCCTTCTTCTTGTCCTTCAGCAGGATGAACCCGCGCTCCGCCCTGAAGATCTCCAGGAGGCAATCCGTCATCGCCTCCAGCAGATCGCTCAGGCTGACCGGCCCCCCGAACTTGCGGGTGAGCAGGAACAGGGCGTCCAGGGTCTCGTAGGCGCTCCGGGTGCCGCCGACCTCGGGCTCGTGCACCTCCACGCTCTTCACGAACAGCGTGTAGTCGCCGAGGACCACCACGTCGCCGTCCTTGATGGCCATCTCCTTGACCTTGGCGTTGTTGATGTACACGCCGTTGGTGGAGTTGAGGTCGACGATCGACCAGCCGCCCGGGTCCTTCAGGAACTTGGCGTGGACCCGCGAGACGGAGGCGTCGTCCAGGACCAGGTCGTTCCCCTCCTCGCGGCCCACGAAGGCCGGATCCTTCTCGAACGAGAACTCTCGATCGAGCCGGCGTCCCTTGAGAATCGTGACGTGTGGCATAGGTGGCTCCGGGATCGTGGATCGGTCTCTCCCCCACCAGGTCCGGGAGGGCGGCCCGATTATAGCACGCGAGCCCTCTCCGGACAGAGGCCGCGGTCGGCCCGGCTGCCGATCGGACCGACCGTTCCGGGAGGCGGCCGGACCGTCACTGGCCGCCTCTGATCTTCCTGGCCGGCGAGCGACCCAGCTTCTGGAGAGCGGTCCTGGCCATGGCGTAGTTCTGGTCCGAGGCCTTGCGGTACCACTCCACGGCCACGGTCAGGTTCACGTCCACGCCGACGCCGCGCTCGTGGCACCGCCCCAGGTTGTACTGAGCCGGGGCATGCCCCTGCTCCGCCGCCTTCCGGTACCAGGCCAGCGCCGTGGCCACGTCCTTGTCCACGCCGAACGCATCCTCGTAGCACACGGCCAGGTTGTTCTGCGCCGCCGCGAACCCCTTCTCCGCGGCCTGGCGATACCAGGCCACGGCCTGCACCGGATCCTTGGCCACGCCGATGCCCTGGTCGAAGCACCGCCCCAGCTTGTTCGTGGCGGCCAGATGCCCCTGTTCCGCTGCCTTGCGGTACCAGGCGAGCGCCGTGGCCACGTCCTTCTCCACGCCGAACCCGTCCTCGTAGCACACGGCCAGGTTGTTCTGCGCCACGGCAAGACCGCTCTCCGCGGCCTTGCGGTACCAGGCCACGGCCTGGGCCGGGTCCTTGGCCACGCCGATGCCCTCGTCGTAGCACCGCCCCAGCTTGTTGACGGCGTTGAGGTACCCCTGGTCCGCGGCCTTCCGGTACCAGGTCACGGCCCCAGCCGGGTCCTTGGGCATCCCGGACCCTTCCTCGCAGCAGACGCCCAGGTTGTACTGCGCCGCCGCCAGCCCCTGCTCCGCGGCCCTGCGGTACCGGGTCACGGCCTGGGCCGGGTCGCGCTCCACGCCCCAGCCCTCGTCGTAGCACCGGCCCAGCCGGTTCTGGGCCGCCGCGTTCCCCTGCTCCGCCGCCTTGAGATACCAGCTCACGGCCAGGCCGAGGTCCTTGGCGATCCCGGTGCCCTCCTGGTAGCTCACCCCCAGGTTGTCCTGGGCCGCGGCGTACCCCTGCTCCGCCGCCTTGAGATACCAACCCACGGCCTGGGTCGGGTCCTTGGCCACGCCGATGCCCTCGTCGAAGCACCGTCCGAGCCTGTTCTGCGCCTCGACGAGACCCTGCTGAGCGGCCTTGCGATACCACTCCGCCGCCTGGACCGGGTCCCTGGCGACGCCGGAGCCGTCCTCGGTGCACAGGCCCAGGTGGAACTGGGCGTCCGCGTAGCCCTGATCGGCCGCCCTGCGGTACCAGCCGGCCGCCAGGATCAGGTCCCTGTCGACGCCGTTGCCATCGCGGTAGCAGGACGCGAGCAGCAGCGCGGCCCGGGCAGAGCCGCCGGCACCGGCGACGGCCAGCCCCTTGGCCGCCCTGGCGAACCAGGTGCTGGCCTGCACCGGGTCTTGCTTCACGCCGAGCCCCTTCAGGTAGCACCGGCCCACGTCCATCTCGGCCTCTGCATAGCCCCGGCCGGCAGCCCAGCGGAACCAGGTGAACCCCTCCTCCTCGTTCCTGATGACTCCCCTGCCGCTGACGAGCAGGTCGCCGAGGACGTCGCCGGCCCGGGCGCTCCCGGCGTCCGCGGCCTTGCGGGCCAGGGCGAGCGCCTCCGACGGGTTCTTCGCGCACCCGTTGCCCTCGAGCAGCAGCGAGGCCAGGGCCGCCTGGGCTTCCACCTCGCCTCCCTGGGCGGCCAGCCCGTACCACTTCGCCGCCTGGCGAGGGTCGATCGTCGCAAGCCCGAGCCCCTGCTCGTACAGCAGGCCCAGAGCGGCCTGAGCCCTGGAACGTCCCTGCGCTGCCGCGTGGGCGATCGCGGCCAGGTCCGGCGTCGCCGTGACCGGGACGCCCGGGAGCCGCCGCAGCCCGAAACCCTCGGGGGTGAACCGGAGCGCCGGATCGAGCGGCGGCGGACCGGGAGGAGGGGCCACCGGCGTCGCAGCGCCGGGGGACCAGGCGGGCGCCGGGGAGGCCGGCACGACCGGCCTGGTCGACGCCGTCAGCACGAGCGGGTTCACCACCGACGCGCTGGCCGACGCGCTGGCCTTCGGGCCGGTGACGGTCCGGTCCCGCCGGAGGGTGATCACCCCGGCCCCTATCACGGCGACGACCACGAGGGTGATCGCCACCTGCACCCCGGCCCTGGACCGCTCGGGGGTGGGCCTGGACGGTCCGGGCTGCGGCCCGGACGCCGGGGCCGCCAGGGGCGTCGCGGGCTCCGGGTCGCTCCGGGGGGCCGGAGCGATCGCCGGTGCCGACGCCGCGGGAGCGGTGCTGATCGGTCGGCGGGTCGAGGGGTCCAGCGCCAGCTTCAGCTCGGCGGCCAGCGCTCCGGCCGTGGCCGGACGCTCCTCCGGCCTCTTCGCCAGCGCCCGCGCGAGCAGCGTCGCCACCGGCTCGTCCACGTTGTCCGGCCTGGGCGCCGGCTCCGTCTTGATCGCCGAGACGATGTCCCCACCCACGAACGGCGGGGAGAGCGTCAGCATCTGGTAGAGCGTCGCGGCCAGGGAGTACACGTCGGACCGGCCGTCGAGCTTGCGACAGGCCACCTGCTCCGGGCTCATGTACGCCAGGGTGCCGGTGGGCACGGCGCCGGTCTGGCGGGTCCGGAAGCTCGACATCTCCGCGGCGATCCCGAAATCCGACAGCCTGGGCACGACGTCGCCGTTCTCTTGCTCCTCCAGGAGGATGTTCGAGGGCTTCAGGTCCCGGTGGACCAGGCCTCGGCCGTGGGCGTGGTCCAGCGCCGCGGCCACCCCCTCCACGATCGGCAGCGCCTGCTTCGGGCTCATCGGCCCGGCTCCATCCTCCTTCCGCCGGGCCAGCGTCTCCGCCAGCGTGGGTCCCTTCACGTCCTCCATCACGAGAAACGGCGGCTCCGCGGGCTCCAGGTGGAACACCCGCACCGCGTTGGGATGGGCCAGGCGCTGGGCGAGCTTCGCCTCCTGCTTCACGTTGGCCCGGGCCTCCGGGTCGCGCCACAGCTCCGGCGGCAGCAGCTTCACCGCCACGCTCTCGTCGTCGAGCTCCCGGTCGCGGGCGAGCCAGACCTGGCCCATGCCGCCCTCCCCGATCTGCCCGACCAGCTCGTACCGGTCTGCCAGCACCGCCCCCGGCACGGCGGAGAACGGCCGCGGCGCCGGCTCGACCTGGCCCTGCCGGGGGGCCTGGCGCGGCGAGGTGAGCTCCCGGATCACCTGCTGGAGAGCGTGCCGGAACTCCTTGGCGCTGCCGAACCGCTGGGTCGGATCCTTGTCCAGCGCCTGGAGGACGATGGCGTCCAGCGACTCGGGCAGGTCCGGCCTGATCGACCTGGGCGCCGGCGGATTGCCGGCCAGGTGCTGGTAGAGCCACTCCGCAGGGGTCGGACCCGGGAACGGAAGCTGCCCGGTGAGCAGCTTGAACAGGATGACGCCCACGGCGTACAGGTCGCTGGCCGGCGTGACCGTCCCGCCCCGGCACTGCTCGGGGCTCATGTATGCCGGGGTGCCGGTGATCCCGACCAGACTCAACCCGGACGACAGCTCCTGCGACTTGGCGAGGCCGAAATCGCCGATCTTGGGCCTGCCGTCAGAGGTCAAGAAGATGTTGGCCGGCTTCAGGTCCCTGTGGATCACGCCCTTCTCGTGGGCCGCCCTGAGCCCGTCGAGGATCCTCTGCACCAGCACCAGCGCCTGCCTCAAAGAGGGCTTCTCCTCCTGGAGCCGGTCTTCCAGCGAGGCGCCTTCCACGAACTCGCACACGATGTACGGCGTGGACAGGTCCATGCCGGCTCCGTGGACCGTCAGGATGTACCGGTGGTTCAGGGCGGCCAGGATCTTGGCCTCCTTGAGAAGCCTCCCGACCTGATCGGTGGTGAACGCGTCGCCCCGGACGACCTTGACGGCGACGTGGCGGTTCAGCTCCACCTGCTCCATCAGGTAGACCTGCCCCATGCCTCCGCAGCCGAGCTCCCTCACGAACCGGAACCGGGAGAGGAAGTCGGCGCTGAACCCGGGAGCGGGAGCGGCGGACACCTGGGTGGACTCCGGGTCCGGCAGATGGGGGGGCGGCGCTCCCTGGGTGAACGCCGGAGCGGGTCTTTTCCGGGTGACGGTGGTCCCGCAGGAAGGGCAGACCGCCTGACCCGAGCGGTCGGGCACGAGGCGGACGGACCCGCTGCACCGCGGGCAGATCAAGATCTCCTCGGACACCTGGACTCCCTGGAACCGGGACGCGCTCGTTCGCCGGACAGGCCCTGATGCCGTGGATCGGCGGCACGGCGGACCCAGGCTCAATATACCATGGCTTCCAAGACCCGGCGCCTCGACGGGTCCGAGTCGCAAGACCCGGCGCCTCGCCGGGTCCGAGTCGCGCCCCGAGCGCGACCTCGATCCTGATCCCCTCCTCTTCCCTTCCCCCCGAGCGCGACCTCGATCCGGATCCCTTCCACTTCCTTCTTGGTAGCTCTGCAGCCAGGCCGAGGCCTGATCACAGGCCCGACTCCGCGAAACAGGTGGGGGGATCCCGGGCTTCCGGAGGCC
>JACQZM010000404.1 GCA_016213885.1 Candidatus Rifleibacteriota bacterium
GGACCCCCGGGCCATGTACTGGCGTCAGATGCGCAACGGGATGTGGGTGAGGGCGGCGCTCATCGCCACGATCTTCGGCCGCCACCACGAGATCTACCGGTACTACGACACGGTGCACTGAGGTCCCCGCGCTCTCGGTGCGCGGACGGGGTCTTGCCTCGTGGGGCTAGCTCGTCAGGTAGGCGGCGACGGCCACCACGGCCGCGGTGGCCCAGACGAGCTTGCTCTTCAAGAGGAACCCCAGCGCGCCGAGGGTCAGCTTCAGCACCGCTCCGAGGACCATGCCCACGAGCCCGACGGCCAGGGATGCCAGCGCCCAGAGTGCCTTGGCCCCCAGCACGGCGGCCGCCCAGATCCATGGGATCACGGTGAACAGACCGACCACTGCCAGCAACAGGATCACCCACGAGAGCCACTCCACGGTCTGATCGGGCTCGTCGAGCGGCATCTCCGGGTCTTCTCGGTCGCACTGATGGGGGTGCTCCCACTCCTGGCAGTCCATCCGGAACCCTCCGGGAATTCTGACGGGCCTGGCACGGGCGGCGGTGCCCGGACCACACTATAGCTCCGTGGACGCGTGTGCGCCACCGGTCGGCGATCCTGGGGACGAGATCTCCGATCGTTGCCGTGGTCGCACCCGGCGAGCTGACGATGACCACGACGCTGCACTAACTTCACCTCCGGACACGCCCCGAGCTTTGGCCGCGCCTCGAGGAGCGGTGTGCCCGGTCCTCCGGCCGGGAGTGGTCTCTGGCGAGGGGGTCGAGACCACCTCGGGCCGGGGCGATCCGCCAGGAAGACAGCATGATCCCCCGAACGGAACCTCCGATCCCGGTCAGGCCCGCAGGCCGCCGCATGCCGATCCGGCCATCTCGCCCTCCGGGCTCGGCCGCGTCGCGGGCTCCGCGGCCGAGCCGGGCCGGATCTTCCGAGATGGGGGGCCCTTCGCTCCGCTCATTCCGCCCCCCAAGCCCCCTCCCGACTCGCCCTCCGGGCTCGCGGACCACGGCCCGTCGACTGCTGCTCCTGCTGCTTCCGGCGACGCTCCTGGCCTGCCCGGGCGTCGGAGCGGCTCGCGATCCGGAGCCAGGCCCGGGCCCGGTGCTTGCCGAGACGCGGAAGCCGGCGAGGACCAGCGGTCACGACCGCCCGCTTCACCGTCTCAGAAACCGACTCAGCGCCATTCTCGACGACGGGGCGTCGGACCTCTACCTGTCGGGCTACGCCCGGCACGGCCGCGATACCTACACGCCCGAGCGGATCCGGGAGCTCAACGAGGCGCCGTGGGGTGTCGGCATCGGCAAGACGCTGACGAACGAGGCCGGCAACGACGAGTCGCTGTACGTGCTGGCGTTCTCCGACTCGCACTACGAACCTGAGTTCCACCTGGGCTATGCGTACCGGTGGCAGTTCCCGATCCTCCGGTCGGCGTTCAGGTTCGGCATCGGCTTCTCCACGTTCATGATGAGGCGTGTCGACTACTTCGACGGCACGCCGTTCCCGGCAGCGCTGCCGATCTGCTCGCTGGGAACCAAGCAGGCCGACCTGGTCTCGTCGTACATCCCCCGGCTCGGCAAGACCAAGGGAAACGGAGACGTCCTGCTGGTGTGCCTCCGGCTGTCGTTCAAGTGACCTCGTGGGCTTCCTGGGTGCCCGCGCAGGACTGAGCCCGGCCGAGTCCCGCCTCCGCAGGATCCGGGTCCCCGCGGATGCTCGAGACCCCGCTCCGACAGTTGCATCTCCCCCCCCGGGAGCCTATCATCCCTGTGCCCCGGCCCCGGATCCCGACTGGAAGGCCCAGCCTTGAACCGTATCGACAACGCTCTCCCGGTTGTCCGCCGCCTGCTGATCGCAGCGGCGCTCACGGCGGTGGCGTTCGGGCTGCGCTGCTGGCCGCTCGACGCGCTCGGTGTCCGGGCCCCCTGGTTGACCTTCTACCCGGCGGTCGTGATCGTCAGCCTGCTCCAGGGGTTCAGCGCCGGCGTCTTCGCGACGCTCTTCGGCTGCCTTTCGACTCTGTACCTCTGGCCAGGGTTGCTGAGCGCCTCCCCGATCCGCGATCGAACCGACCTCTTGGTCATGGGCGTGTTCTTCTTCAATGGCGTCCTCATCTCCGCCTTGGCCGAGGCGATGCGGCGGGAGCGGGCGCGGGCCAGCCTGGCCCGGAACCAGGCCGAACTGGCCAACCGGGCCAAGAGCGTGTTTCTGGCCAACATGAGCCATGAGCTGCGCACCCCGCTCAACGCCGTGCTGGGGTTCTCCGCATTGCTCAGAGAAGCGCCGGACGTCACCGCGGAGCAGGCGAAGTTCCTGGCCATCATCTCCCGGAGCGGAGAGCACCTGTTGAGCCTCGTCAACAACATCCTGGAGCTCTCCAAGATCGAGGCCGGCCGGGTCGTGATCGAGCCGTCGGCCACGGACCTGCACCAGCTCCTCGAGGAGATTCGGTCCCTGATGCACGCCAGGGCCGGCGACAAGGGACTGCGGTTCACCACGGAACGAGCCCCGGACCTGCCCCGGTTCGTGCAGATCGACGCGGGCAGGCTGCGCCAGGTGCTCATCAACCTGGTGGGCAACGCGATCAAGTTCACCGCAAGAGGCGAGGTGACGGTCCGCGCCAGAAGGGCCGGGCCCGCGGACGGGGCCGGAACGCGGGTGCTATTCGAGGTGGAGGACACCGGTCCCGGCATCGCCATCGCCGA
>JACQZM010000224.1 GCA_016213885.1 Candidatus Rifleibacteriota bacterium
ACGTAAGCGACGGTCACGGATATCTGCCACAAATAGTCGAAAACAGGAACTCGCGGTGCTGGGGATCGACCTCCGCAAGACGCGCTCATGCCAGTATGGCGATCTTACGTTGTAGTGCTAAGGGCTCTGGATCATGATCTCCAAGGGGGGTTCCGAACTTTCGTACCCCACGTTCATGCGGTTCTCCGAGGGAGGAGGGGGTGGACGTCAAGATTCATGCCAAATTTCTACCCAAAGGTCGCACCAGGGCCACGCTTTCCGGCTCTCCGTGCGGGTTTCGGAGGTAGCGAGCGCTCCGTTATCCGAAAGCTGACCTCCTGCAACTCCTCCAGAAGCTCGTCCAGACGCCGGGCGTTGGCTATCCACTCCCCCATCACGTCCGCCTGTTCCACCGTCAGGTAGACGCTCACCGTCTTGGCTTCCACCTTTCGGGTCCAGTGGTAGAACGGTCCGTGAAGTCGAGGCGGGTCTGCCCGGCATCGACACCGGGAACTCGCACACCGCCGAGATCGCTTCTGAAGTGTGCCACGCCGGAACAGACCCACCCTACCAGGCTCACCCTTGATCTGTGCAAGACGTTCACGATCTCGCTCGTCGTCCGGATCTAACGGCCTCTTCCGTGACACTTCTCGCCCTTCACTGATCGCTTCTCGCTGATAGCCGGTATATGTACCGGTTAACCTGAGCACAACAGCGAACGCACCAACGGAGCAAGCGGGCGTGCGTCCGCCGCAGACCGGGTCGTGTCGAGGTCGACGCCTCCGTCCCGCCTGAGCGAGGCCGTGACTCCCTCCCGGAGCTTTGCGGCGAGGTCGTTCTCTTTGATGGTCGCCTCGACCGCGACGCCGTGGGGGCCTCGCTCCAGCGAATCGACGTGGCCGGACGTGATCTCCTGCTCACCTTCGTGAAGGAGGATCGGGTCCGGGAGATCGCGACCAGCCTCGCGCGATACGAGTCGATCCGGGCCAAGCTCGGCGGAGAGAGCGGGCCGAGGAGTCACGGGCCGGGGCGATCAAGCGCCCGGCGATGCCCCCGGCGACCTCGTGTCGAGAGTGCACCAGTGGAACCAGGCCAGGAACACCAGGAGCCCCGGCAGCCTGGCCCACAGGACCCAGGCGGGCATCTCCCAGCCCGGGATCTGGGCTCCGTTCACGGCCATGTGGATGTTCGCCGGGAGGAAGCTCATCAGCAGCAGCCCCAGGCCCAGGGCGGCCTTGCGCGCCATCCTCGTCCACAGGAGCCCCAGCCCACCGGCGATCTCGAGGAGACCGCTGACGAGCACGATGAGACGCGGATGGGACAGGTAGGGGGGGATGATGACCACGAGCTTGTCCGGGACTACCAGGTGGCCGATCCCGGCGATCACGAACAGCACCCCCGTGGCGACACGGCAGACCGGGCGCAGGCGCTCCATCATCGACGACCTCCTCTTCATCTATTATAGGGCGAGGCCGAAGCAAGCGCCCTCGTGTCGCCGGAGCAGATCGTCGGGGACCCGGTCAGCCAGCCCACTGACGTGTACGCCATGGGGCTCATCCTGTACGAGATGCTCGCCGGTCCGCGCCCGTTCACCGGCGCCGCGCTGAGCGCCGTCCTCGACCAGCAGCTCAAGGAGCCGCCGAGACCGCTCAAGGAGATCGCGCCGGAGGTCCCGGACGGCGTGGCTGTCCTGGTCCGCCAGGCGTTCCCCAAGAGGCCCGATGAGCGACCCAGCTCGGTACGGGCCTTCTCCAGGCCTGGCTTCAGCATCTCCTCGGTGATGCCGGTCCCGTGCGGCGCGAGCGGCGGGGTCTTGAGGGCCACGGCCGGGTTCGTGACGGCACCGGCCGCGGTGCCAGACAGGACCAGGATGGTGGCCAGGATGGCGGGCCGGCAGGTGACTTTTCATGGTTCGACCGCTCCATCTGTACCGGGAATGCGAAGGGATCATGGCAGGCGCCATCCGAGTCAGCGCCGCCCGCCTCTGGCCGGCGGAGCGCGGCTCGCCGGAGCGACGATCCAGTCCACCTGGTGGGCCTCGGTCACGTCGGGAACCTCCCACCGCTCCAGGAGCTTCTCGATGACCGCACCCGGGACCTCATCCCTCCGGCCGCTGTTCTGCTGTCCGAGCTGCTCGTACCCCGCCTCGACGTAGACGATCCTCACCCGGGCGCCGTAGTTCGCGAACAGTCCGATGCACTCGGCCCGCATCTGGCGGCTCACGTTGGTCGCGTTCCACACGAACGGCCGGCGGGCCCGCAGGTGCTCCTTCGCCAGCTTCCGGGCAGCGTCGCGGATCGGTCCCTGAGGAGCGGTCGGCCTTATCCCCATCCTCTGCCGGATCGCGTCGAGCGAGACCACCGGCCAACCCGCCAGGTTCTTCCGGATCCAGGTGTCCTTGCCGGCGCCGGGGAGCCCCGACATCACCACGACCTCCGTTACGAATCCCTCCGGTGCCGGTGCGTCCGGGTGCCGGTCCAGGCTCGTGAAATAGAGGTAGCGGGCCGACGCGCAGCCGAACCGGCGCGGACCGTCGTAGCAGCCCAGCTCCCTGCAGCAGTCGCGGAACAGCTCCACCTCGTCCAGGAGCCGCTGTCGATCGTCGCACTTCCGGCCAAGGGCGTCCGCCTCGGCCAGGAGGGACAGGAGATCGCAGCGAACCACCTGGCTCACCTCGATCGCCCTCCGCTCCGGGCGGTCCCGCTGCAGAAGGTGGCCCGGCACCATGTGATGGCGCACCAGAGCGGCGATCTCTTCCCGGACCTCGAACGGCACGTCCCGCTTCCAGAGCGTGATCCGCGTCAGGATCGAACCTCGACGGGCATGCCCCGGCGTGCCGATCCGGCCGTCCGGGTCGACCCTCCTGGTCGCCGGCTTGCCCAGGTCG
The DNA here is from genome assembly GCA_016213885.1 of Candidatus Rifleibacteriota bacterium. Lineage (GTDB taxonomy): Bacteria > Muiribacteriota > UBA6191 > JACPRK01 > JACQZM01 > JACQZM01. Next base: position 2,867 of record JACQZM010000224.1, read on the forward strand.
TGCAGCAGTGCCGCAGCGAAGAGCGACTCCCGCTGCGGCTCGGGCAGAGCCCTCCAGCCCGCGAGCCTGACGAGCTCCTCGGCGACCATCCGGGTGTGGGCCAGCACGTCCTCCTCTCCGTGGAAACGCGGGTCGTCGACGCAACCGGCGAGCTCCCCGAGCCACGGGCAGCCGTCGAGGAGCGCCGGCCAATCCACCTCGTAGGCCGGGGCGCACGGGCAGGGAGGCACCCCGCGGATCATCGGGACGCTCCGAAGATGTCGATCCCGTCAGCCAGCCGGTTGGGCACGATCGGACGAGAGAGCCAGTGGCTCTCGGACTCGAGGACCGCCGTGAGGAAGCTCGCCCTCACGTACTTGTACCGGCCCACCACCTCGTCGTCCTGCTCGACCTTGATGTAGAGGCCCTCCGCGAGGTCGGCCGGATCGGTCTCCTTCCAGAGCCGGTCCGGGGCCAGGTGTCGTCCCGCCCAGGCGCGCGTCAGGTTCTCTTTCCACGTCAGGCTCTTGTAGAGGCTCCTTTGCACCAGAGAGACGAGGTCGTCGTGGGAGGTGACCGGGCCCGACCGGATCACCGGGACGGAGACCACGGGCGCCCCCCGGAGCAGGGCGTGACGGGCCCGGGTCGAGAGGAACCGGCCCGTGGACCTGTCGAACACGTCGAACTCGAGGAAGTAGTGGGGGAGCTGATCGTAGTAGATCGTGTG
>JACQZM010000405.1 GCA_016213885.1 Candidatus Rifleibacteriota bacterium
ACGAGCCGCAGCGCATAGCTCGCCGAGACGCCCGGGAGCCCCGGCCCTGCAGAGACGAGCCCCGCCAGGGCCAGCGTGGCCGACAGGTGGGTGTGGTCCAGGGGGATTGCCTTCTCGAGCGCCTCCATGGCCCCCACCACGTCCTTTTGCTCCCGGGCCAGCAGGGCCAGGCCGGTCCAGGCGTCGGGGGAGTCCGGGAAGAGCGCCAGCTCCTCCTCGTAGCATCCCCGGGCCCTGTCCTGGTCGCCCTCCAGCCGTGCCAGCTCTCCCAGGCGGAACCGGACCAGACGGACCCGGGGAGCCCGGGTCGCCAGGTCGGTCAGCGTCGACCGGGCGCCCTCCACGTCGCCCTGTGCCAGGAGATCCACCACCCGGGCCATGGTTCCGCTGGCGTCGAGGTTCAGGCGGACCTTCCGGACCTCCGTGATGCCCAGGTCCGGCAGCCGGACGAAGACGATGAAGTAGAGGCCGTCTTCGAGGCTGGCGGCGGCGAACGAGTCGAGCTCCGGGGTCGCCACCGGGAACGGCGGCACCACCGGGGCGCCGGTGTTCCGGTTCAACACGACGAACCGGGTCTCGTCGCCGGACCTGATGACCAGAGGCTCCAGCGCACGGCCCCGGGCCGCGGCGCGGACCTCCTCGCCCTCGCCGGCGGTGTAGACCACCACCACCGGATAGGGCCAGGCCACCGGGCGGGTGAACACCTTCGCCACCGGCCCGCTCTCCGGGACGGCCCGGGGCGGCTCCTCGGCGGAGGTGGCCCACAAGAGCGCCAGCTTGCGCCTGGCCCGGCACTGTCCCCCGAGCTCCCGGTAGTCCCGCTCGAGCTCCCCGGGCAACCTCAGGTCCGGCGTCCGCTCCGATCGGGGCTGGTCTCGGTGTTTCTCCCGGGCCGCCCGGATCATCTCGTTCACCTCGTCCGGAGCGACACCGAACGCCTTGGCGGTCAAGAGGATGATCTGCTTCTCCGAGTCGGAGGGCCTGCCGGCCAGGTAGATCTCGTCGAGCAGCGCGCTCAGCGCTCTGCGTCGACGGAACCGGCCGCTCGCCGACACGGCCCCCAGGTGCTTCTTCTCGTCCTGGACCAGCTGATCGAGCTCCGGTAGCCCGAACCGGAGCCGGTGGGCGATCTTCTCCAGCAGCTCCCGGGTCGGGCCGGACGCATCGCCGGAGAGGAGCGCCTGCTGGACCACGATCCTCAGCGCGTCGTGTCGCGTCACCTCGGAGCTCTTGCCGGGCCCGGTCCTCTCGACGACACCGAGGAGCTCCTGGGCTTTCTTGAGCGCTCCGAACGCCTGGCAGCCCCCCTCATCCGGAAGGGTCAGGCCCGCCAGGGTCCGGGTCAGCGTCTCCCGGCACGCCTCGCCGAGCGCCAGGTGCTGGGCCATGATCGGCACGGCCGGGGCCAGGACCTCCACGCTGGGCAGCCCGGGAAACTCGGTCATCAAGAAGCAGACCAGCCTGGAGAGCGGACCCATGACCTCCGGGCGGTTGTACACCGCGGCCTGCAACAGATCCCTGACGAGCCCTTCCACCCGGTTCTCGAGCCAGCCCTGATGGGTGAGGACCAGCTCCCTGGCCCATGGCTTCTCCAGGAGCGCCACGAGCCCGTCGACGATCGGGTCGAGGCAGGCCGCCCGGGTCGAGACCCCCTCGGCGCCCCGCCGGTAGGCCAGCCTCATGAGCTCCATGAGCTCCAGGGTCCGGGCCAGACGGGACCTCCGCTGGGCCTCGCCGTCGGCCTCGAGCGCGGCGATCTCGTCGATGAAGGCGCGGATCGCGTCGGGCTCCCCCCGGGCGCACGCTTCCCTGAGCTTCTGCCACACCGTCTCGAACTGCCCGTCGGCGGCGAGCGACGGCTCCAGATCGCTGACGTGGATGGGACCGGTGGAGAACCCCAGCGCTTTCCGGCTGCTGGGGCGGGAGAGCACCTTGCTCGGACCGCCCCCCCCGGGCCTGCGCTCCCGGGCCGACGGGAACTGGCCGCTCCTCCCGGCCCCGGGGCCGGTGCGGTCCGGAGGCGGCGGCTCCCGGGCCGCTCGCCTGCGGAGCGGGCGCATCCCGGAGGTCCCCGAGCCGGCGCTCTCCTGGCCGGCGGCGAAGGTGTAGACGCTGACCGCCGTCTCGGCCCGCTCGATCGACTCGGTGAGCCGGGCCGGCAGACCGCCGGCGGCCCGCATGCGTCCCAGGTAGCGGTCCAGGTTGGTGCCCAGGTTCTGGGCCGGTCCGGCGATCGACGGCGCGTCCTCGGGCAGGTAGAGCGCCTGGAGCCTCAGCCCCTCCCATACCACGAGGAAGACCCCCGAATCGTCCCGATCCACCTGTTCCGCGAGCCACTCCAGGAGCGCCACGTAGAACGACGACCGACGGAGGTAGGTGGCATCGGCGCTTCGCTGGATCGAGAGGAGGTGGCCGCCCAGGGCCGGGGAGGGGCGCAGGTAGGGGAGATGCACACCCAGCACCCCGATCCATCGCTGGCACAGCGTGGTGGACGCCGGGTCTCGAGCCGCCTCGGCGTGGGCGAGGCGCACCTCCTCCAGGTCGCGCTCATCGGAGCAGGCGTTGCCGCCGATCGACGCGGCCAGCCGATCGAATATCCCCATGCCACCCTCGCCGGTGCGACCGTACCGCACGACCCGCGTCAGTTGATCGTGGGTCCCCCGCCTCTCGAGGGGGGGCACTTCTTCACGCGGCCCGGCTCGGTCTCCTCTTCTTTCGATTCGTCCTCGGGTCTGGTCTCCTCATCGGCGAGCTCCGTTTCCTCCGAGCCCTCCGGCCCGGCCGCCGCCGGCGTCTCCTGGGATTCGGTCCGCTCCCGTGCCGACTGCAGAAAGGTGTGGATCTGCGTCTCCACGAACCGGGATCGCTCTCTCAACGGCCCCAGGTCGACCGTGATTCCCAGCATCGCCGTCAGCATCTCCAGCACCACGAGGGACGCCTTCGGGTTCTCGATGTGGGTCGTGTAGTGGGGCATCTCGCCCATCAGGCACGCGGCGTTGAGGCCGCGCTGCTGCGCCACGCCGACCAGCAGCCCGTTCAATCCCCCGATGACGCCCTCCTGGAGCTTCTGGGCGCCCAGCTTCTCCAGGAGTCCCCAGTCCTCGGTCCGGCCGGCGACGGCCCAGATCTTCGACGGGGCCATGTGGTCGATCTGGGTCACCATGGCCGCGGCGGTGATGACCTGCCGCACGCCGCACTTCAGGGCGAACTCCACCACGAGCGAGGCCAGCGGCATCTCCATGCCCGATATCGGCTGGGACGCGCCGAGGAAGAGCAGGATGTCCCGCTTCCCGCCCGGGTCTTTCCAGCCGTAGAACGTGTTGGTCGGGAAGTGGACCGGAAGGCAGAGCCCGTCCTTCACCTGGACGCCCTGGAGGGAGAAGAACTCGTCCACCTCGATCCGGGCGACCGGTCGGGGATCCAGGGCCGTGCGCAGGAACTCCACGGCGTTGTAGCCCACCAGGCCGATGCCCGGCCAGGCGGCGACCAGGGTCGGCTCCTCGAGGCCCGGGACCTCGAGGACCTTGATTCTGCGGTCGAGCTCCATGGGATTCACCGGTCCGAAGATACACCACCGGAAGCGGGTGCTGCACCCACCAATCTCGCCGGCTCGGCAGACCCGGCGCCCCCCCCCGGCCCGGAGCGCTCGTCGAAGCCGGTTCGAAGCGCCGGCGGCCAGCGCCCGCGTGATATACTCCATCCCTGTCGGCCCGGCGAGCATGGTGAGCATGGCGAGCCAGCGCCGTGTCCGGCGGCATGGGAGGTCCACCCAGGTGAAAGAGGCGTTTGATCGACTCGAGAAGTCCGCCACCGTGATGATCGAGCTCTTTCCGTTCCTCCTGTACCGGCTCGCGGTCTACGGAGCCGTCGGTCTGGCCATTCTGACCTACTGGGCGCTGGTGCTCGGGCTGATCTGGATCGGCTCCGCCATCGCCGGGGTCCTGGGCGTGGTGATCTTGCTGGTCGCCCTCGGTGTCAACTGGGGTCTGCTCGCCCTGGTCAGGAACTACCTGCTCTACGTGGTGAACGCCGGGTACATCGCGGTGCTCACCCAGGTGGTGGCGTTCGGCAGCCTCCCCGCAGGGGTCAGCCAGACGAAGTTCGCCAAGGACGCCGTGGCCGGCAGGTTCAAGGAGGTGTCGGTGCTGGCCGCTGTGGACGAGCTGGTCAAGGGGGTCGTGAGAGCGTTCAACGCCACCCTGGAGGGGATCGCGTCCATACTCCCGGTCCCGGGTCTCGACCAGGTCGTGGCGATCGTGAACGCCGTGGTCCGGGTCGCGGCCACCAACATCGACGAGGTGGTCCTGTCGCTGGCCTTCCTGAGAAAGGAGCAGAACATCTGGGAGGTGGCCCGCGACGGCGTGCTGCTGTACGCCCAGAACTGGAAGACGGTCCTCACCATGGCGGCGGCGCTGGTCGTCGTGGAGTGGGCGCTGGTGGTCGTCTGCGCCCTGGTGCTCCTGACGCTGCTCGGCCTGCCCACGTGGGCGCTGTTTCCGCCCTCCTGGCCTCTGGTCAAGACCATGGGGCTCATCGTCCCGCTGGTGTTGACCTACGTCATCAGGCTGGCCCTGATCCACCCGCTGGTGGTGACAGCCCTGCTGCTGACCTTCCACCAGTGCATCAAGGGTCAGAAGATAGACCCCTCCTGGGACGCCAAGCTCACCGAGGTCTCCGATCGGTTCCGGACCCTGAAGGAGAGGGCGCTGGGCGGCGGCCCGGCGGTCAGCGGGGCGTAGGGTCTGGCCCATGCCATGTCCAGCCCGTTGCCGCCGCGCTGCGCCGAGAAGTTCGAGGTCGAGAGGCTCATCGCCTCCGGGGGGTTCGGCTCGGTCTACCTGGCCACCCAGAGAAGCCTCGACCGGCCGGTGGCGCTCAAGGTGCTCCACGCCGAGACCCTGATCGACCCGTCCCGGGTGACCCGGTTCAAGGACGAGGCGCGGATCACGGCCTCGCTGGCCCACCCGAACATCGTGGTCATCCTGGAGTTCGGCGTCGACCAGGGTATCCCGTGGATCGCCTACGAGTTCCTGCCGGGCCGCTCGATGCGCGCCCTCCTCGAGGAGAAGAAGACGCTGCGCTGGCCCGACGCCCTTCGCGGGTGCAGCCAGGTCGCCGCGGCGCTGGAGGAGGCTCACGGCAAGGGGGTCCTGCACCGGGACGTGAAGCCCGAGAACGTCATCGAGTTCGCGCCAGGGAGCTACAAGGTCACGGACTTCGGCATCGCCAAGTGGGGCGAGGGATGCGTCGAGACGCAGCACGGGGTGATCCTGGGCACGCCGGCGTACCTGGCGCGTGAACAGATCAGCGACCAGGCGACGACCGGGTCGGACCTGTACGCGCTGGGGGTCATGCTGTTCGAGCTGGTCACGGGCCACCTGCCGTTCGATCACGAGAACCCGCTGGCGCTGCTCCAGCTCCACCTGACGAGCGCCATCCCGGTGCCCAGCTCCTTCGTGCCCGAGGTTCCGGAGAGCGTGGACCGGATCGTCGCGCAGGCCATGGCCAAGCGGCCTGAGGAGCGGTTCGCCAGCGCCAAGGAGATGGGGGAGGCCATGCAGAAGGCGCTGACCTCCCCGGGACGCCCCACGGCCCGGCAGAGACCCGTCCAGGAAAGGAGACGGATCACCTCATCGGCGCCAACCCTGATGGCTCACCCTGCCGGACCCCAGCCCGACGCCGCCGGCAGGGAGACCGCCGTTACGCGCCGCCCGCCCGGGGGTCCCATGAGTCGCCCCTGGCGGAGCGCCCCGCTCCTCGGGGCCCTGGCGGCGCTCCTGGTGGCCGCCGGGAGCTGGGCCGTCATGGACAGGCCCGGCGGGTCGTCGCTTCCGGTCGGGTCCGGGTTTGCCGGACGCTCCCCGGGGCAGCCGGAATCGCCGTCCGGCTCGCCCCGGCGGTCGGTCGAGCCGTCGCTCCCCGAGCCGGGACGCCTCGAGGTCTCCCGTGAGGTCGCCGATCTGATGGCGGGCTTCGTGGATCGCGGTTCCGTGAGGCGCCAGATCCGGGACCAGTACCTGGGAGACCCGACCCACTCGGACTTCCGGGAGACGATGAGGAAGTCCGAGAGCGTGGTGGGCAGCGAGGGGAAGGTCAACCGTCGGCTGACGGCGCTGATGGGCGAGCTCACCTCCAGGTACCCCGCTGTGGCCGCGACCCCCGGGCCGGAGCTGCGGCTCCTCTGCACCATCGCCGCCGGGCGGTTCATCACCCGGCAGATCTGCACCGCCTTCGGGATCATCGCCGACACGGTCCGGGCCGGGGAGAAGAAGAACCCCGGAAGCCTCCTCACGCTGCGGCTCGTGATGGCGGAGCTCAGGAACCAGGAGAGCCCGCAGCTCGTCGGCGCGTTCGACGGCTTCGCCTCGTACGCGGCGGAGTGGACGCGACGGATGGCCGCGGAGCCCGACCGGGTGTCGGCGGACGAGCTCGGCGATCTCTGGACCCTCGTCTACAGGGTGGGTACCTACGTGGCCGATGCGAACTGGCCCGAGAAGGCCGGGGACCCGCGAAGCGCCGCGGCCATCGCCCTGACCTCGTTCAAGAGGTCGCTGGGCGCCACCGAGGGTCCCGCCGCCACCAGGCTGGTTCCCGTGATCCAGAAGGTGTTCAGCTGGAAGCACGAGACCCCGCCCAGGGGCGGCTCGGTGCGTCGATGGCGCCAGGGCCGGCTGACCGAGCTTCTCCAGGCGATCGATCAGCTGAGGCCGCTGATGCCCGGGGCGGCCGGAGCTCTCGACGGTCTCGTCGTCCAGCTCCGTGACGATGTCCTGGGCCGCCGGCCAGCACCCCCTTCGCCGTCGGCGCGCTGACCGGTCTCTCATGGGTCGTGGCGCCGTCCGAAGTGGCGCCGCCGCAGGGTCTCGATCAACGCTCCGGTCGCCGGGCTCGGTATCGCTCTCAGCTGGGCGCCGGGGAGCGTGTTCAACGCCGCGACGCCGGTCGCGGCCTGAGACGCACCGGTCAACCGGACGTATCCGGCCGGCGGCTCCTCGCCCTCTTGCCCCACGATCCCTATCGGGCCGTTTCCAGTGACCCGTCTGAACACGACCGGCTCCCCGGGCACGCTCTCCTTGGCGCCGTCCGCCTCGTTGGCGAACTTCATGGTGGGGGTCCTCCCGGTCCGGGTCAGCTTCCACACCGCCGACACCCGGTCCCGGGTCAGCGTCGAGCCCGACGGCTCCGCCACGATGGTCCCCCCGTAACCGTAGAACTGGTGCGCCGGATCGACCCCCACCTGGCGTCTCAGCTCCTCGAACCTGCCGGTGAGAACCGCGTCGAAGCCGTCCTCCAGGATGTGGATCGGCTCGAGCTGCAGCGCCCGGGCCCGGGCGCACGCGAACAGGTACTGGGTCACCTTGTCGCCCGAATCGTAGCGGATCGAATCGCCTCGACCGGGGCTCTCCTGCATCAGCTCGAGCGCCGCCGGAAGCCCCGACAGGAAGGTGTCGAACGTGTCCAGAAGAAAGCTCGACCGGTTCGGTCTGCGGTCTCGCATGGCTCTGAAGGCCGCCTCGTCGGTCCCGTAGCGTTGCACGTGCTCGTGGCCCATGGTGCCCACGGGGACCATGGAGAGCTCCCGGGCCAGGACCACGTTGCTGGTACGGACGACCCCCGCCTCCTTGCAGGCCTCGAGAGCTATCCGGTGCTGCGCGAGGCACGAGGCGGCCCGCATGCCGACCTCGAACACCCGGTTCGGGTTCTCCACCAGCCGGACGAGCTCCTTCACCCGTGCCAGCACCCTCCCGTGGTAGAGCTCCGGTTCGGCCGCGATCGGAGGGGCAGCGACGCCGACGGTGTCCAGCGTTTCCAGGACGATCCGGCGCTGCTCTTCGCAGGTGACCCGGGCCACGGCGACGGCCAGCGCCTCCGGATCGGTCGTCGCCAGGGTGGCCACCTGGATCCGGTAGTTCAGCTGGAGCGCCAGCGGCTCGAGCCACGACACCAGCGCCGAGGGGCCGGCGACCGTGAAGACCGGCTCTCGCTCCACGAAGGCCGATCCCCGCGGGATCGCCCTCACCCGCACCCGGTCCCTCAGGACCATGGCCGTCTTGAACCCCGCCCCCATCTCGTAATCGTGGTCGGCCAGGTAGCGGTAGTCGTCCGGTCCGGGTTCCGGCAACAGGTCGCGGACGAACGCTTCCAGGTCGACCGGGACGACGCCGATTCCGCCCCGGCGATGAGTGTAGTAGAAGCACTCGTCCCTCAGCGGCCACCCCGCCTCGGCCATGCTGAACTTGTACCCGTCGGTTGCGAGGAGCGATGACGACATGGCACTCCTTGGAGCTCGTCCGTCACGGACGGGCTCTCATCGTGGTTCCACGGTGGCCGGGATCTCCGCCGCGCCCCGGCCGGGGCGAGAGTTGGTCGCTCATCGTGCCTGGCCGTGGACAGGCTGCCGGGTCGGATGGTAGCATTGCGCCCGATAGCTTGGATAGGAGCCGCTCGATCGGGCGAGGAGCCCGGTGTGCGGTCAGCTCCGCGGAAGACCCGGACCCGCGACACATCCAATGTCCATACCGACCTACGTACCTCTGATTCTGCTGTTTGGCTTCGCAGCCGCCGTGGCCGGGGGGCTGGTGGTCCTCGACCATCTGCTGGGCCCCAAGCGGCCCAACCCCACCAAGGCCGGCCCCTACGAATGCGGGCTCGTTCCCATCGGCACGGCCCGTGACCGGCTACACGTGCGGTTCTTCCTGATCGCCCTGCTGTTCATCCTGTTCGATGTGGAGGCGGTCTTCCTCTACCTGTGGGTCTACCTGTTCAAAGACCGGCAGACCCGGTTCCTCAGCCTGATCGAGGTGTTCGTCTTCCTGAGCCTGCTGGTGGCCGCCCTGGTCTACGCGTGGCGCAAGGGCGCCCTGGAGTGGGAGTGACCCATGTTCGGCGAAACGTTTCTCACCACCACGGTCGACACGGTTCTGAAGTGGGCCAGAAAGAACTCCCTCTACCCGATGCCGTTCGGCACGGCGTGCTGCGCCATCGAGTTCATGTCCGTCGTGTCGAGCCACTACGACCTGGCCCGGTTCGGGGCGGAGGTGGTCCGGTTCTCGCCGCGCCAGGCCGATCTGTTGATCGTCGCCGGGACCGTCTCGTGCAAGATGGCGCCCGTCCTCAAGACGATCTACGATCAGATGGCGGAGCCCAAGTGGGTCATAGCCATGGGAGTCTGCGCTTCCACGGGCGGCTTCTACGACAACTACGCCACGGTCCAGGGGATCGACACGATCATCCCGGTAGACGTCTACGTCGCCGGCTGTCCGCCCCGACCCGAGGCGGTGCTGGACGCGGTCATCAAGATCCAGGAGAAGATCGAGAAGGAGCAGCACGCCCCGCTGTTCTGATCGGGGGTGCGACGAATCGATGAGTGAAACCACCTGCGCGACCGCAGCCGAGGTCGGTCTGCTTCTTGCGAACCGGTTCGCCGACGCCGTGACCGAGGGTCCCGGCCCGGTCGGCGACACCTGCCTGTACGTCACCCCGGAGAAGATCGTCGACGTCGTCAGGGTGCTCAGAGACGAGCAACGGTTCGATTTCTTGATGGACGAGACGTGCGTCGACTACCCTGACCGGGAGCCCCGGTTCGAGGTCATCTACAATCTGTACTCCCTGTCGACCGGCGTCCGGGTCTTCCTCAAGGTGAAGGCGGACGACTCGGAGCCCGGCGTGCCGAGCATCACCCCGCTGTACAGGGCGGCCAACTGGTTCGAGCGGGAGATCTACGACATGTTCGGCGTGCGGTTCGCCGGCCACCCGGATCTGCGACGGATCCTCCTGTACGAGAGCTTCAAGGGTCACGCCCTCCGGAAGGATTACGACGCGACGCTCCGGCAGCCGCTGATCGGCCCCGCCGACGGTCCTGACCACGCGAGAAGACACGGATGAGCATCATCGATCTGGACAACCTCCCCAAGGACTTCCTGGACAGCCGGATGGTGCTGAACATCGGGCCGTCCCACCCGGCCACCCACGGGACGCTCCGGTTCACCGTGGAGCTCGACGGAGAGACGATCGTCGAGTGCGCCACCGAGATCGGGTACCTCCACCGGGCGTTCGAGAAGATGTCGGAGAAGGGAACCTACACCCAGGTGATCCCGTACACCGACCGGCTCAACTACTGCTCCGCGATGATCAACAACGTGGGGTTCGCGCTGGCCGTGGAGAAGCTCCTCGACATCGACGTGACCCCCCGGTGCAAGGCGATCCGGATCATCGTGAACGAGTTCTCCAGGGTCATGGACCACCTGGTCTGCATCGGCGCCTCCGCCGTCGACGTCGGGGCGCTGACCAACTTCTGGTACTTCTTCAGGCCCCGGGAAGAGATCTACGACCTCCTGGAGGCGCTCTGCGGCTCGCGGCTCACCACGACCTACACCCGGATCGGCGGTCTCTCCGGCGACATGCCCGACGGGTTCATCGGCCGCTCCAAGGCGGTGCTGGAGCGGATCGACGACTCCCTGGCCATCGTGGACAAGCTGCTGACCAACAACCGGATCTGGATCGATCGGACGAGCGGCGTGGGCTCGATCTCCCGGGACGATGCGATCAGCCACAGCTTCACGGGCCCGTGCCTGAGGGCCTGCGGCGTGCCCTACGACCTCCGGAGGGCCAAGCCCTACCTGGGGTACGAGAACCTGGAGTTCGACATCCCCACCAGGGCCGAGGGCGACTGTTACGCCCGGTACCTGGTGAGGATGGAGGAGATGCGCCAGAGCCGGCGGATCCTGGCGCAGATCCTCGATCGGGTGCCCGAGGGCCCGATCAACGTCGACCGTCCCGACGTGGTCCTGCCGGAGAAGCACCGAACGTACGGCGAGATGGAGGCGTTGATCCGGCAGTTCAAGCTCATCACGGAGGGCATCAAGCCGCCCCCCGGAGAGGTCTATCACGCCACCGAGGGCGGCAACGGAGAGCTGGGCTTCTACATCGTCTCCGACGGGACCGGCAAGCCGTACCGGGTGCGGGTCCGGCCACCCTGCTTCCCGATCCTGTCGGCGTTCGACAGGATGATGGAAGGCCAGATGATCGCCGATCTCGTGGCGACGCTGGGCTCCATCAACATCATCGTAGGTGAGCTGGACCGCTAGAAAGGAACCTGGTTCGAAGATGTCCGGTGAATCCAACGAGATCCGGTTCTCCCAGAAGGCCAAGGACCGCCTGGCCTGGTACCTGACCCGTTACCCGACGCGCCAGGCCGCGCTGCTTCCAGCGCTCCGGCTGGCCCAGGAGGAGTTCGGCCACCTGACGCACCCGGTGATGGACTACGTGGCGGGGCAGCTGGAGCTTCCGCCGGTGACGGTCTACGAGGCGGCCACCTTCTACACGATGTACCACAAGAAGCCGGTGGGGGAGCACTGCGTCTACGTGTGCACCAACGTCACGTGCTTCCTCAAGGGTGCGGACCAGCTGCTCGAGTACCTCTCCGGCAAGCTCGGGATCCGCCCGGGCCAGGCCACCGCCGACGGGAAGATCACCCTCTTCTCGGTGGAGTGCCTGGGCAACTGCGACAAGGCGCCGACCGTGCAGATCGACGACGACTACCACGATTGCGTCACGACCGAGTCGGCCGACCGGCTCCTGGAGAAGCTCCGCTAGTCGCCGAGGTGGCTCCAGCAATGAACGACAAGATCGAGAAGAGTGCGGTGCGAGAGCCGCGGGCCCTTGCCCCGAGCGCGCCGCCGTCGGGCCGGCGGACCCACCTCAGGGTCATCACGCCGGAGGATCTGCCTCTGATCGAGCAGTGGTGGGAAGAGCCGGAGGCCAACTACCTGGACGGCGGCGACACCGGAGGGCCCTCCTACCAGTTCCGGAACGGCTTCAAGAACCGGGTGCTCCAGGGGCGGGAGACGAACTGGTTCGTGATCGAGACGCTGGCCACCCCGCCCGGGCCGGTGGGCTACCTGCTGTATCGAACGTACCCGGAGGAGCAAAACTCCGCCGAGGTGGCGGTGCGACTCTCCCGCTCCTCTTGGGGAATGGGGTACGGTAGCGAGGCGTTCGGCCTGTTCATCGACCATCTTTTTCGCGTTCTGGGGTTCCAGCAGATCTGGCTCACGGTGTACATCTTCAATCCCCGGGCGATCCGGATCTACGAGAAGGCCGGGTTCCGGGAGGAGGCGACGTTCGCCGACGAGAAGGGGCTGGAGCTCCTCAAGATGACCCTCACCAGGAGCGAATACGAGCGGAAGAGAAGATGCCAGAACTGATCCTGACGAAAGACCTGGACGTCCCTGACTACCACCGCCTGGCCGGCTACCGGTCCAGGGGCGGGTACGGCGCCCTCAAGAAGGCGCTGGATGAGATGACCCCGGCGACCGTGGGGGCCGAGGTGAAGAAGGCGAGCCTCCGGGGCCGCGGCGGGGCCGGCTTCCCGGCCGGGACGAAGTGGGGGTTCATCCCGGCCCAGACGGAGAAGCCCAAGTACCTGTGCGTGAACGCCGACGAGGGCGAACCGGGCACGTTCAAGGACAAGGTCATCATGGAGCGGGCGCCCCACATGCTCATCGAGGGGATCATCCTCTCGTGCTGGGCCGTGGGGATCCACCACGCCTACATCTACATCCGGGGCGAGTTCGTGAAGGCCCGGAAGATCCTCCAGGCGGCGGTGGACGAGTGCTACGCCGAGGGGATCCTGGGCCCGAAGGTCATGGGCAAGGAGTTCTGCCTCGACGTGACCGTCCATGCCGGCGCCGGGGCCTACATCTGCGGCGAGGAGACCGGGCTGATCGAGTCTCTGGAGGGGAAGCCCGGCAAGCCCCGGATCAAGCCACCGTTCCCGGCCCTGGTGGGGTTGTTCGGCTGTTCCACCGTGGTGAACAACGTGGAGACCCTGGCGTTCGTTCCCCACATCATCGAACGGGGCGCCGACTGGTTCCTGAAGATCGGGTCCGAGAGGAACCCGGGCACCCGGCTGTTCGGCGTCTCCGGCTGTGTCGTGAAGCCCGGTGTGTTCGAGCTCCCCATGGGCACGACGCTCAGGGAGATCATCTACACCCACGCCGGCGGCCTGCCCGAGGGGCGGACGCTCAAGGGGGTCATCCCCGGCGGCGTGTCCGCGCCGATTCTGACCCCCGACGAGATCGACACGAAGGCCGATTTCGACTCGCTGGCGGCCAAGAAGTCCATGGCCGGCTCGGGCGGTCTCATCGTGATCGATGACTCGGTGTGCATGGTCCGGCTTCTGGCCCGGATCGCGCGGTTCTTCGCCCACGAGTCGTGCGGACAGTGCACGCCGTGCAGGGAGGGCACCGACTGGGCGTTCAAGGTGGTCAGCCGGATCGAGCGCGGGGAGGGGCAACCGGGCGACGTGGACAAGCTGGCCTCCATCGCCACCAGCTTCGCCGGCATCACGATCTGCGTCCTGGCCGACGCTGCGGCCGGACCGATTCTCTCGTTCGTGCAGAAGTACCGGGAGGAGTTCGACCTACACGTGACCGAAAAACGGTGCCCCCTGGAGAACAAGGCGCCCTCCAGGCCAGGTCCCTGAACCGGAGCCTCCGGGATCCAGAACGTGACCACGTCGATTCGGTGGCGTCGCATCGAGAAGAGAGCGAGACCATGCCAAAGGTGACGATCGATGGTCGGGAGATAGAGGTCGAACCGGGGACGACCATCATTCAAGCCGCCGCCAGACTGGGGGTCAAGATCCCCCACTACTGCTGGCATCCCCGGCTGTCCGTGGCGGGCAACTGCCGCATGTGCCTCGTGGAGGTCGAGAAGGCGCCCAAGCTCATGACCGCCTGTTCCACCCCGATCGAACGGGACGGGATGGTGGTCCACACCCGGAGCGCCAAGGTGAAAGAGGCCCAGGGAACGGTGCTCGAGTTCCTCTTGCTCAATCATCCGCTGGACTGCCCGATCTGCGACAAGGCCGGGGAGTGCAGGCTGCAGGACCTCTACTTCGAACACTCCCGTCGGGACAGCCGGCTCGGCCCGGACGAGAAGGTGCACAAGCCGAAGAACGTCGACATCGGCGACCACATCGTCCTGGACGTGGAGCGCTGCATCCTGTGCACCCGATGCGTCCGGTTCATGCGGGAGTTCGCCAAGGACCCGGTGCTGGGGATCATCGAGCGCGGCGATCACAGCGAGATCACCATCTTCCCCGCGAGACGCCTGTCGTCGCGATACTCCCTCAACACCACCGACATCTGCCCGGTCGGCGCGCTGACCTCCAAGGAGTTCAGGTTCGCCCAGCGGGTCTGGTTCTTGAAGCACACCCGGTCGGTCTGTCCCCACTGCTCGGCGGGCTGTCCGGTGATCCTCGACCACAACCGGGGCCAGATCTACCGGATGATGCCTGGAGAGCGGGACGGGCTGGCCGTCTGGCTGTGCGACCCCGGTCGACTCGGCTACACGTGCGTGAACGACGAGAAGCGCCCGGTGGCGCCGCTGCTGGCGCCGCCGGAGGGTCGGGCCGACCAGGTGTCCACCACCTGGGCCGAGGCGCTCGCCGCGGTCTCCGCCGGGTTCCAGGAGCACCTGGGCAAGGCCGGGCCGAACTCCGTGGCGGGCATCTTCTCCAACTGGTGCACGAACGAGGAGGTGTTCGCGTTCACCAGGCTCATGACTCGCGGCATCGGCACGGCCAGCGTGGCGTGTCACAAGCCGCTCAGGGGGCTCGTGGACTCCGGGGCCCCGGACGGTATCCTGATCCGGGAGGACAAGAACCCCAACACGCGGGGCGCCTCCGAGATCCCCACGCTCATGAAGAAAGAGCCGAAGGCGCTGACCGACATCTTCGATGGCCTCATGAGCGGGAAGATCAAGGCGCTCTGGGTCGTGGACCCGGACCTGCTGGGGCGGATCCCGGAGGGGAAGGAGCGCAAGCGCGCCCAGGATGCTCTCAAGAAGGCGAAGCTGCTGGTCGTCCAGAGCCCGTTCGTCAACGCCACCTCTCGTCTGGCCGACGTCCACCTGGTGAGCGCCCCGTGGACCGAGAAGGAAGGGACGTTCACCAACGTGGAAGGGCTGGTGCAGAAGATCAACCGGGCCCATGGGCCCAGGGGAGAGGCGCTGCCCGATCTGGCGATCTTCCAGAGGCTCGCCGACGCGATGCAGATCAACGTCGACGTGGCGGAGCCTGCCCACGTCTTCGGCGAGCTGGCAACGGCGGTGGCCAGCTTCCGAGGCATCAAGTACAAGGACCTGGATCGGGGCCACGGAAAGCTCAGGGCGCCCGACCCGGCAGGCGGAAAGCAGCCGGAGAAGGACGGCGACACGAAGACCCCATGAACCTCTCGAGACTTCTCGACGTCGAGTTCCTGGCGATGGTCGCCAAGGTCATCGTCATCCCGGTGGTCTTGATGCAGGCCGTGCCGCTCATGGTCTGGGTCGAGCGCAGAGGGAGCGCCTTCATCCAGGACCGGCTGGGCCCCTGCCGGGCCCAGGTGCTGGGCTTCAGGTTCTGGGGGTTGCTCCACCTCCTGGCCGATGCGGTGAAGGTCATCAGCAAGGAGAGCATCATCCCGACCAGGGCCAACCGGTTCTACTTCCTGCTTGCCCCGATCCTGGTGGTGGTCACGGCGCTGATGGCGTATGCCGTGATTCCGGTGGCCGACACCGTGACCTGGTCCGATGCGAAAGGCCGCCACGAGATAGCCATGTCGGCGGCCCAGGTGGACGGTGGCATCGTCTACGTGTTCGCCATCGCCAGCCTCGGCGTTCTCGGGATCATGCTCGCGGGCTGGTCCTCCGGTTCGAAGTACCCGCTGCTCGGAGCGCTCCGGGTGGCGAGCCAGATGCTGTCGTACGAGGTCTCCTTGGGCCTGTCACTGGTGGGAGCGCTGCTGATCTACGGGTCCCTCGATCCCAACGAGATCGTCAGGAGCCAGGGGCACCTGTTCCTGGGGGTCGTCCCGTGGTGGGGCATCCTGTTCCAGCCGATCGGGTTCATCCTGTTCCTGGTGGTCGGTTTCGCCGAGTGCAACCGCACTCCGTTCGACCTGCCGGAGGGCGAGTCGGAGCTGGTCGCCGGCTACCACACGGAGTACTCCGGGATGAAGTTCTCCCTGTTCTACCTGGGCGAATACGTCGCCATGATGACCTTCTCGAGCCTTCTCGTGACGGTCTACCTGGGCGGCTGGCAGGTGCCCTGGCTCCCCACCCAGCGACTGGTCGCCCTGGGGGGTCCTCTCCTGGCCGCGGGGTTGCAGATCGGCGCCTTCGTGGCCAAGGTGGCGCTCTTCATGTGGCTGTTCGTGTGGGTGCGCTGGACGGTCCCGCGTTTCCGCTACGATCAGCTGATGCGGCTGGGGTGGAAGGTCATCCTGCCGCTCTCTCTGGCCAATATCGCCGTCACGGCTCTTGTCGCGCCGCTTTTGCTACGCTGATTCCCCGCTAGAGGGAGCCGGCGAGTGGATGGATCTATGGAACAGACGAAGAACGAGCTGAGCTGGGGGATCAGGGTCTACCTGCTCGAGATCGTGAAGGGGCTTGCGGCCACCATTTCGCGCATGCTGGGAAACCTCCTCGATCGCCGCCGCATCCCCACGATCTGCTACCCGGAGGAGCGACGGCCGATCTCGATCCGGCTGAGGGCCAAGCACAGGCTGCTGGTCAGGCCCGACGGAAAGCCCCGGTGCGTGGCGTGCATGCTGTGCGCCACGGCGTGTCCCGCCGAGTGCATCTACATCGATGCGGCGGAGGAGCCGGACAAGACCATCGAGAAGTACCCGAAGCAGTTCAGGATCGATCTGTTGAGGTGCGTCTACTGCGGATACTGTCAGGAGGCCTGTCCGTGCGACGCCATTCGCATGGACACCGGCATCTACGAGATCACGGGCTACGACCGGAGTGCATTCTTCATCGAACGGGAGGCTCTGCTCGCCGGGAAGCCGATGCCCGGCGTACCGGACGTGCCGCTGCCGAAGACTCTGCCCGGGCTCCGGATCGGCGAGCGCTAGACTCCCGCCCACGCTCGAGAGGCTGCGCTTCCGACGAACCGGGTCGAGGGAGGATGATGACCATGGCCTCGAGGGGGAGCTCCTGGGTGTTCTTGCCGATCGCCATCGGGATCATGCTCCTGCAGCTGGTGGCCGTGGTGGCGCTCGTCGTGACCGGGTCGTGGGCCTCGGAGCCGCCGGCGCTCTTGCTCACCATCAATCCGATCGTGGGATGGGTGGGCGGGCTCGATCGATATCCGATCTTCTCCCGGGAGCTGTTCGATTCGTGGATCAGCCATGGCGCGGCCCTGTTCGGCGCCTCCAACGTCCTGGCGTTCGCGACCATCCAGTGGCTGGGGCTGGGCCTGGTGGCGGACCTGATCAGACAGAACCGGTAGCATTGCTCGAGGCCGGCCGCCATGGAGAGATCCGACCAGCCCGTCGTCGTCGCCGTCACCGGCGCGTCCGGCTCCGTCTACGGACGCCGGGTCGTCACGGCGCTGCTCTCGCTGGGTCACCCGGTTCACCTCGTGTTCAGCGAGGCGGGCCTCGCCACCTGGCGGCACGAGCTGGGTGAGGTGTTCGAGCCCGGGTCGCTGGCGCCCGGCGAGCTGAGGCGGCTCCTGGTCGTGCACCGGGTGGACGACCTGTTCGCGCCCATCGCCTCGGGGTCGTTCCCCCACCGGGGAATGGTCGTGGCTCCGTGCTCCACCAGGACGCTGGCAGCCGTGGCTGGCGGTCTCTCGTCGAACCTCATCACCCGGGCGGCCGACGTCTGCTTGAAAGAACGACGGTCGCTGGTCCTGGTGGTCCGGGAGACGCCGCTCTCGGCGGTCCATCTGGAGAACATGCTCACGGTGACCCGGGCCGGAGCGATGGTGCTTCCGGCCTGTCCCGGGTTCTACCACCGGCCCCGGACCGTCGACGAGATGGTGGGTTTCGTGGCGGCCAGGGCGCTGGACCACGTGGTCCCGGGCCACGGGCTCGGGACCGTCTGGAATCCGGCGCCGGCCGCCGCGACGGCCGGCAACGTCTTCGAATAGGGCCTCGCCGGTACCCTCGAGATGAGGCGACGGCTCGCTCGAGGGCGTTGGAATCGGGCGCCGGTTCCCGGGCGAGCGGACGGCCTCGATCGATGGGAAACGGCTCCAATACCGGGCGAGGCGACCCCCTCGCGGGGGCCGCCTCGCCTCTTCCGGTGCGCCCAGTGGCACCTTCAGCTCACCGGTGTCGGCTCAAGAGCGCGCCGATGAGGATCGCTGCTCCGACGCCCAGCATGATGTTGCGGGTCCGCCGGCCCCGATCGTGGTCATCGCAGTAGCTGGGGGCGGGGTAGCCGGCGGGGTAGCCGTAGTAGGCGGGCTCCACCGCGTAGCCGGTCTGATAGCTGGGAACCGGGTAGGAGTAGGGGGAGTAGTCGTATCTGCCGCCGTACCGACCCAGGGCACCCACGACGCCCAGGGCGCCGAGGCCTCGGCCGCTCCAGCCGCGATGGCCTCCCCGGTAGCCACCGTGGCCGCCACGGGAACCCCAGGACCCTCTGCCGTGGAATCCACTCTGGCCGCCGCGGAAGCCTCCGGAACCTCGGCTGTGAAAGCCGCCCTGGTCACCATGACCGCCACGGCCGCGCCACTGCGCCTCACAGGCGGGCGCCCACGCGAGGTCCACCGCCAGGACGACCGCCAGGCACACCAAGTACCGACCGAACATACTCCACCTCCGCCCCCGCGGGTCCAACCATCTCGAGGCTGTCCAGAACGATGCCGCCGAGGTCTCGCCGCTGGCCGGATCGGCCTCGGATATCGCCCTCCAGCTCGGTTTGGTGTCCCCTGGGCCACGGGGGTGTCGGTCGATTTCCACGATCGTGACGGTCCTTTGCAGATTGCGGCGAAACCCGTACGTCCACGGACCGAGCCGGGTCCTCGACGTATTACCGGAGACGGTGGAGTCCGCCGGGGAACGAGTGCCTCAGATCCTTTCCTGATCAGCGTTCGAGACCTTTCCCCACATCCGTTGTCCAGCCGACCCGCAGCGTGTTAGACTGCCCGCACCGGCCGCGCCGGCGGTCGCGGAGAGCCCATGGAATTCGACGCTCGAATGGCAGCCCGCACCCGCGGCCGCCGGACCTCCATCATCCGGGAGCTCCTGAAGGTCGCCACCACGCCGGGGGTCATCTCCCTGGGAGGCGGCTACCCGAGCCCGGCCACCTTCCCGATGGAGAACCTCACCTTCACGGCGTCCGGTGAGTCGTTCGCCCTCACGAGGAAGGAGCTCGAGTCCGCCTGTCAGTACGGTCCGTCTCTGGGCCAGGCGGAGCTGATCCCCCGGCTCCAGGAGTGGCACAAGGCCAAGTCGAAGGTGGAGCTCGGCGCCGATCAGATCTGCGTCATCAACGGCTCCCAGGAAGGGCTGTTCGTCCTGGGCTACCTGTTTCTCGACCCGGGGGACCCGGTGGCGCTCACGGAGCCTACCTACCCCGGGGCGCTCGGCGCGTTCTCGGCGTTCACCGACAACTTCCTGCCGATCCCGCAAGACGCCAGGGGCATGGATCCGAGGGCGCTGGAGGAGTACCTGGTCCGCCGATCGCGCAAGGGCATGACCCCGCCGAAGTTCGTCTACGTCACGCCGAACTGTCACAACCCCGCCGGCGTCACCATGGACGAGCCTCGACGGAGAGAGATCTATGCCATCGTCGAACAGCACGATCTGCTGCTCCTCGAGGACGACCCGTACGAGCTGATCAAGTTCACGACGGACGCTTACTACCCCTCGTTCCAGTCGATGGATACGGCCGGCCGGGTGGTCCGGCTCGACAGCTTCTCCAAGGTGTTCGTCCCGGGCTTCAGGATGGGGTACGCCTCCGGGCCCCGCGAGCTGATCAAGGAGTTCAACCTGTTCAAGCAGGCGGCCAACCTCCACACGTCCAGCTTCAACCAGGTGATCCTGGCGACCTACCTCAAGAAGGTCGGCCCCGACGGCATGTTCGAGCGGATCCGGAAGAACTGCGCGATGTACCGGAGAAACTACGAGGCGCTGGTGTCGGCGCTGGACCGCGAGCTGAAAGACCAGGTCTCGTTCAACCGGCCCGACGGAGGCTTCTTCTTGTGGATGGAGCTGAGCCAGGCGAACGGCCGGATCGACACCATGGAGATGATCGCGGGCCTGGCCGTCTCGACCGGCGTGCTGCTCGTTCCTGGGCCGGGCTTCTCGTTGACCGGGTCGCTCTCCAACTACCTGAGGGCGAGCTTCAGCCAGCAGAGCCCCGACGAGATCGCCGAGGCGATCCGTCGTCTGGCCAGGATGCTCGTGGAGTACCGGATGATGCAGAAAGACAAGGCTTCGATCGAGCCGAAACGTGGTGACGGCTGAGCGCGAGCGCCGTCCGCAGGGCCCCGGGAGGCAAGATGCTGGCACGAACGTTCTGGACGGTCGTCGGAACACTGGTCCTGGTCGGCGCTCACTACGCCTCCGAGGTGAACCAGGCCAAGGTGCTCGTGGTGACCCATGGAGATCGGGTCAACATCTCCGACCACGTCGTGAGGGGAAAGGTCACGATCTTCGACTTCTACTCCGAGTATTGCCCGCCGTGTCGACGGATCGCCGGGCCGCTGGAGAAGCTGGTGAACGGCAACCCGAAGCTCCTTCTGAGGAAGGTCGACCTGAACCGGCCGGGCGTCAAGGGGATCGACTGGCGATCGCCGGTGGCTCGTCAGTACGGCATCAGCGGGGTCCCCTACTTCATCATGTTCGACGAACAGGGGAAGGTCACCCACAAGGGGGACGAGGCGATGGAGCTGCTCATCAAGTGGCTCGTGGAGAGGGGCTTGATCCGGGAGTAGCGAGACGGCCCACCGGGGAAGCGATCCGCAGGGCGGGCCGCCGCGGGTCATCCACCGGTCCTGGGACGAGACGGTTCGAGTGACTGGTCGCACCAGAAAGGGGAGCTCAGGGAAGATGGCCTCCAAGACAGACATCAACAAGATCAAGCTCGCCGGTGAGTACGTCGAGGCCTCCTGGGAGCACCCGCTCCTCCGCCGCAACACCCACCACTACATCTCGGACATGATCGACCACTTCGGCAAGGACCAGGTGTTCGACGGGCTGTACGGCGTGGACAGGCAGATCGAGGACATCGTGCTGTTCTTCCACGCCCACGGCACCTCGCTGGAGCGCCGTCTGCTCCTGTTCGTGGGGCCCCAGGGCGCCGGCAAGTCGTACACGGTCGACAAGATCAAAAAGCAGCTGGAGGCGTTCTCGCAGAAGCCGGAGGGGATCCTGTACGGGGTGAAAGACTGCCCGTTCCACCAGCACCCCTACGACCTGATCCCCATCACGGAACGCCCGACGCTCAAGGAGTCCAAGGGCTTTCGCTGGTACCCCGAGGCGATCCCCTGCCCGGTCTGCGAGCAGAAGATCCGCAAGCTCAAGGACTGGCGCCTGGTGCCGGTGGAGCGGATCCACATCTCCAGCGCCAGGAAGACCGGCCTCTCCAAGCACACGCCGACCGATCTCCGTCGCGAGGACATCACCAACTTCGTCGGCAACATCAACTTCTCCAAGCTCAAGAAGATCGGGTCCACGTACGACCCGGACAGCTTCGACTTCGAGGGCAAGATCATCTGGGCCAACCGCGGGATCCTCGACTGGACCGAGATCTTCAAGTCCCGTCGGCAGCTCCTCGGTCTGCTGCTGGAGCTGATCCAGTCGAAGCGGATCGACATGGCGAACTTCCCCACGGTCCATGTCGACGAGATCGTCATCGGCCACACCAACTTCCCGGAGTACAACGTCTTCGTCAACGAGGACATCATGGAGCCGCTCCGGGGCCGCCTGTTCAAGATCGAGTTCCCCTACGGTCTGGACGTGGAGAACGAGAAGAAGATCTACCGCCAGTTCGTGCGGCGGACCGACAACCTGACCAAGCAGAGGAAGCATGTCTCCGACGACACGCTGACCTTCCTCGCCTCGTACGCCGTGAAGACCCGGAAGGAGTCCAAGGGGCTCCAGGGGCTGTCGCCCCGGTTCTTCCAGGACGTGCTTTCCATGGCCTACACACGCTCCGACTCGTGCGTGGACATGGAGCAGATCTCCGAGTCGGTCCTGAGGATGTTCGACCACAAGACCGAGAAGGACGCCCCGGTCGCCAAGGAGCTTTTCGAGAAGACCAAGGAGGAGTTCATCCAGGCACGGATCAAGACGTTGATCAACAACGTGGTGCCGAGGAACTACGCGGACTACGGTCAGAACATCTACCAGAACTACCTGACCGCGGTGAAGGCGAAACAGACCGGCCAGGAGCTGGCCAAGCGCGATGCGGAGCTGATCGACGAGATCGAGGAGCTGCTCGTGGCCAAGGAGAAGATCAGCCCGAAGGGGCGCGCCGCGTTCCAGTCCGTGCTCATCGAGCGATTCGACGACATGATGAAGATGCCCTACAGCGCCAACGAGCAGCTCGGCGAGCCGATCAACGAGGTGGTGTTCAACAGGATCAAGAACTTCCTGCGGCTGTCCAACAAGACCAAGAAGGTCGACCCGGCCAGCAAGGAGGTCCGGCAGATCCTCGAGGAGACGTTGACCAAGGACCACGACTACTGCAAGCACTGCGCCAGCGTCCTGTTCAAGATCCTGGGCGACCACATCTAGTCTCGCTCGCCGGGCCGACATGAGGGCTGAGCGTCCAACAGGTTCCCCGTGAGACGTCTGATCGCCGGGCTCCTCGTCGCGATCGGCCTGGTCGCGCTCGTCTGGCTCCCCGCCAGGCTCGCTCGACCCGGTCTGCCCGGCTGGGTCGACGTGACCCCACCGACGCTTCTGCTGAGGCTTCCCGACTACCCCGCCGTGAGACGGACCGAGGACCGCTGCGCCGGCCGGATCATCCTGCGAGACCCGGCGAGCCTGGCCTGGTGCGACGTGACCTGGGCCGGGGCCACCGATTGGGTGGTGCCGGAGGCGGAGCTGGGCCGCATGCAGATGATGTACTTCAGCGCCGTGGTGGCGGGTATCGACCCGAAGAGCCGGGCACTGTGGCCCGAGGCCCCGCTCTTCTGTTCCGGGCACCGGGTCGTGGCGGCCAGGGGGCTCTACCGGAAAGGCTGGGCCGGCTTCATCAGGGCGGCGACCTGGCAGTGTCCCGTCACCGGCAGGATCTTCTACGCCTTCTTGACCGCCCGCGACTCGGCGCTGGCCGACGAGATGATCCGGCAGCTGCTGACAGGCTCCAGCTGCCACGGCCGGGCACCGGAGCGTCTCTGCCTCACGAGTCAGCCGGCCGCGCCAGCCACTCCTCCCGCATCGCCCTCAGCTCGGCGATGATCTCGTCCCGCGTCCGGGCCAGCCGGGTCGCCAGGTCCCTGTCGAAGCGGAACAGGACGGCGGTTCGCCAGCGCTGGACGAACCGGGTCAAGCGATCCGTGACTTCCAGCGCCCCGAAGCCGGCGATCGGGAAGCTGGCCAGGGCGAGCAGCGCCACGGGGATGCCTCCCAGAAGCGCCGTGAGCACGGTGAGCGCGGCGTAGTACACGATGAACAGCACGGTCCCGAAGAGCGCCTTGTAGGTGGCCGGTTCGGAGAGGTCGGTGCTGACACGATCGGCCATCACGCCGCACAGGCGGTAGGGGGGATAGTTGGTGACGAAGCCCCAGACCCAGACCGGAACGCCGACCAGCAGCAGCAGAGGCAGCCGGACCAGGGTATGGGCCAGCACCCAGGAGAGCCGGAGTCGCCGCCGGTTCATCAGCTCCACGGTGAGACCCAGCTCATCGATCATGTAGAGGTAGGTTTCGATCTGGATCTTGACCTTGCGGGTCCGCTCGGTCTGGGTGGCGTCGAAGTAGGCGTAGGCGTCGACCAGGCGCTGGTCCACCTCGAACGCCTCCTTGAGGTCCCTGGGAGCTCCGGCCGGATCGGCGGCCAGGTAGCCCGAGACGTAGATCTGCCTCAGCTGCTTGACGAACCGGTCGTCCTGGTTCTCCTTGAGGTTGTCCGTGAGCGCCTCGAGGCTCGCCTCGATCCGGTCCGTCACCTCGCGGACCGCGGCGGCCGGGTCGTTCCGGTACAGGTCGAACGCCCAGGACGGGTCGATCGGGTCGCCGTACAGCACCAGGACATCGCTTCTGAACAGGTGCCGGTCCCTGAAGTTGAGCCCCACCGGCACGATCTTCACGCCCTTGGAGAAACCGTTGCGCTCCTCGGTCTCCAGGACGATCCTGGCCGCGCCGGTCTTCAGCGGCTGCAGCCGGGGGCTGTAGAGGCTCGTCCCCTCCGGGAAGATCCCGATCGCTTCGCCCCGCTCCAGCACCCGGTAGCACTCCTCGAACGTCTCCCGGTTCTTGTGGAGCTGAGAGGCATCGTCGGTCCGGCGATAGACCGGGACCGCGCCAAGCGACCGCAGCAGCCAGCCCACCGGCGCCGGAGAGAACAGGGTCGACTTGGCCAGGAAGTGGACCGGGCTGTCGCAGCTCGACCCCACCATGAAGGGATCCATCGCCATGTTGGGGTGGTTGGCGGCGAAGACCAGCGGGCATCCTGCGGGTATCTTCTCGAGTCCGTGGACCTCGATCCGCCGGTAGAAGACCCTCACGATCAGCCTGACGAGAGGGGCGAGGAGTCGGTAGAGCATGGTGTGGTATCCTAGCATGGAAGGGACTGGTTCTGGATGATCCGGAGGTGATCGTGATGGTCCAGGGCAAGGGGCAAGGTGGGCTCCCTCAGGCCAGGGGGAGGAAGGTGGGCGGCGAGCAGTTCTCCGATCCCCTCTCCTGGCAGCCCGACAGAGGGCTCCCGCCGGGGCCGCCGCCGCGGAGCGGCTTCGACGACGACCAGGCGCGTCGCGAGAAGGAGATCAACGCCCGCATCCTGGCCGACCACGGGACGAACCCGTGGGATTGGCTGAAGCCGCTGATCGCGTTCGTCGTCATCGGGATCATCGCCTTCAGCCAGATCAGGAAGGCCGATGCGGCCAACGCCGTCATCTACACGGTGATGGCCCTGATGGCGGCCGGCGCCGTGTACACCCTGGTGGCCCGGGACTCCCTGCCGCCGCTCCTGTCACTTCTGATGAAGGCCATGTTCGGTCTTGGCCTGCTGGTGGTGGCGGTCTGGTTCGTGGCGAACTACAAGGACAGCTTCACCCCCAAGGACTCCACCGGCAGCACGTACCGGCACGTCACCGAAGAGGTACGGGAGGCGACGAAGTAGGGATGACCCGGCGCCTCGCCGGGTCCGAGTCGCGCCCCCGAGCGCGACCTCAATCCGGATCCCCTCCTCTTTCTTCTTCCTCCGCCCCCCCACGCCGATCCCGGTCACACCCGCCGCCAGCCGAGGCTGGCCAGACACGCCAGCTGCGCTTCCCAGGCGCCGGGCACCACGATGTGGTGGTTGCCCAGGGCCCTGGTGAGCAGGTCCGCTCCCACGGCCAGGGAGACCTGGGTCCGGCACATGAAGTCGGACAGCGGCCGGGGGACCCTCTGGGCCTCGACGACGAAGAACTTGCGCCCCCGGCCCAGCCGCAGGACCGTGTACACATCGCCGCTCAACCGGCCCCGGATCGACACGCCGGTGCCGCTCTCGAAGTGGGTCACCAGGTCGTGGGACTCCACGAGCGAGAGGTTCACCGTGCAGTGAGCCAGCGTCAGGACGCCGTTCTCGAACAGCGCCGGGTTGGCCATGAAGCAGGGTCGATCGGTGAAACGGGTGGCGACCAGCATGGTCGCAAGCGCCTCCAGATCACCCTCGCAGGCTGCCACCACCCCCTCGTTGTTGAGCAGCGACAGGGCCAGACAGGCCGTGCGGCCCTGACCGGCGATGAGGTCGAAACAGCGCAGGGCGAATCCGGTGAGACGCCGTTGCCCGACGATCCGTTTGAGCCCCACGTACAGTCTGACCGCTTCGCGGATGCTCTCGATCCCGATCGTGGCCTGTCCGGCCGACCCGGCGAGCCGGTCGGTCAGCTGCGGATCGTCATCGGCGAGGGCCACCACCTCGTCCAGCAAGACCCGCTCCGTCACGATCCCGAGTTCGGCGAGGGCCGTGGGGTCGCCGCTCTTGATGAGCCACTCGCTCGGCTCCCCGATGATGCCTATCCGGCAGCCGGACAGGGAGGAGAGCCGGGCGAAAGCGTTCCTGAGCCGGGGGTCCCGGAGCTGGTCCGCCACCAGGGAGACCGGCATGCCTCGGGCCTCGGCCCAGGCCTTCACCTCCAGGCTCGCGGCGAGTCCGTTGCCGATCCCCAGCGGCAGAAGGATCGAGCCGTCGCGGACGTGCTGGCGGGCCTCGACCTCGGTCCCGCCGGTCAGGAAGACCAGGACGTCCGGACCGGTCTCGGTCTCCTCGAACTCGATCCCCAGCGCCCTGAGCTGCTCCCGGGCGCTGGAGACAGCGGCCCCGGCGTCGCCGATGAGCGACCGCTCCAGGAACTTGACCTTCATCATCGGGCGTCGCCGGTCAGGGTCACCGGCCCGCCGGCTGGATCAAGACGACGGTCGCCGTGGAGAACTCGGTCTGGCCCGGGTTGTACATCGGCTCCAGCTTGGCCGGCGGCACAGCGAACCTCCCTTCGCAGACCGCCCGGGCGATGTACGTGAACCGGTATTTGCCGCGCCAGCCGTAGTCCCGGAACGCCTGCACCCGGTCGTCCCGGAGCTCGAGGTGAGACGGCACGAACGTGGAGACCCACTCCTCACCGGGGGTCCAGCCGTCCTCGGAGTCGCGCGATCCAGGGAGCTGCTCCTCCGACTTGAGGGCGCTGTTGATCGCCACGAATCCGGCGGGCAACGGGTCGACCAGCGCAACGTAGTGGTAGCTCCTGGCCGCCGTCATCTCCAGCTGCACCTCCACCAGGTCGCCCACCTTGATCGGGCCCTCGCCGGCGAGGCGTCGATAGGTCCGCTTGAGCGGCACGGAGTCGTGGGCGGTGTCGGGTCCCCGCCACGGGTAGGTCACCTCGAGCTTGTAGACCAGAGGCCCCTCGCCGGTCTTGTCCAGCTGGACCGCCGGCCTCGACAGGAACTCCTGCGCGTCGAGCTTCACCGTCTCGGTTCCCCGGGGGCCCACCTCCACCGTGCCAGGCCTGGCGCCGGCACCGGAGACGCTGCAGCCGAGGGTCCGCACGGCCGCGGGGGTCCGCTCCATGTACCGGCTCAGGGCGATGAGGCTCCACGCCGTGCCCTGGGTGGTGTACCAGTTTCCCTCGGGCCGCATCTGGTTGAACAGCGACGTGACGACCTTCCCGATCCGGCGATGGTCCGGCGAGACCTCCAGAAGGGTCAACAGCTCCAGCGCCAGAGTCCGCTCCTGGGAGTAGAACGTGTCGGGGTCGAACTCCTCGTGGTCCTGCCTGTCCTCCTGGTCCGGGATCATCTCGGCGAGCTTGGCCCTGGCAGCTGCCAGGTTGCCGCCCCTGGCGGCCGCCATCAGCAGAAAGCAGATGTCGTCCCGGCCGACGCGGGCAGCGCCCAGCCGGAGCAGATCCAGCGGCGACGACTCGGGTTTGCGGCCGTTCAGCGCCAGCACGTAGTGGGCGATCTCCCGGGCCTGGGAGGCGGAGTCGGTCTTGCCGGCCGCCACCTTGCTCACGTAGTCCAGCGCCTTGGTCAGCTCCTGTTCGGAAACGGGCACGCCGGCCTGTCTGGCCATGGTCAACGCCAGGACAGCGTAGGCGGAGCCCCAGGCGTGGGCGGTGGTGTACCCGGGCCAGTACCCGAATCCGCCCGTCGACACCTGCATCGTGAACAGACGTTCGATCCCGGGCACGAGAAACTTGTCCACCTCCTCGACGGTCAGCTGGGGCACGAGCCCCTTCCTCGCGGCGTCGCGGAGCGCTGCCAGCGGAAGGACACCGGAGCTGGTCTGCTCGATGCATCCGTACGGGTAGTGGAGAAGGTACTTGAGGCCGGAGGTGAGCCGCAGGGTCGGAAGCGCCGACACCGAGAGCTGCGCCGTGGCCAGGCCGGCCACATCCTTGGGCAGCTGGGTCGCTTCGGAGGCCAGCCTCACCTTCAGGTCGGCCTTCTTGCCGGAGAGGACCCCCTGGATCGCCTGGGTCCGGGTCACGTAGCGAGAGCGCACCGGCACCGGCAGCTCCAGCGCGTCGGAGGAGTCGCCGAGGCGGGCCGTCAGCTTCACGAGAGCGTCCACCGGCGCGGTCACCTTGAACTCCACCGGCACCTGCGCCCGGTCGGCGGCGGCCACGGTCACGGCGCTGTCAGGGGCTTTCAGCGAGATACCGCCGGGCGCCTCCGCCTGCAGCCGGACCTCTCCGGCCTTGCCGGTCCCGTTGAAGAGAGCCACCATGAACTTGCCCTCGTCCTCGTGGGTGAAGAACCGGGGCAGGCCCGCCTCCATGTAGAACGGCTTTCTGACCAGGAGCGGCCGGCTCAGGGCGCCGTGCTTGTCGGTCCGGTCGACCGCCACCGCGAACACGCGGTACGTGGTCATGGAGTCGGGAAGGGTGAACTCCACCGTGGCAGAGCCCTGGGCGTCGGTCACCAGGTCGGGCTGGAAGAACGCCACCGGATCGAACCATTTCCTGGTCTTGGTGGCGAGGCCGGTCCCCCCGTCGCCGCCGGTCAGCGGTCTGACCACCAGCGCCCGAAACGGCGACTGCAGCATGAGCAGCGCCCTCAGATCGCAGGTCCGGACCGCCAGCGGCAAGAGCAGCTTGAACATCGAATCGAGCGTCGGGCTCTGGTAGGCCGTGAGCGCCAGCACGCTCTCGTCGACCACGGCCAGCGCCACCTCGGTCTGGACCGGCTTGCCATCGCGATCGGTCACCGAGACCGTGATCTGGTGCCGTTTCCCAGGTTCGGAGGAGACGCCCTCGCCAGCGCCCTTGAACTGTACTTTCAGGCCGGCGTGCTCCCGCCGCACCGGAAGCGTCACGTAGCCGTGGGAGTAGCCGGGCGCACCGGTGTCGGCCTCGGTGGCGTAGACCGGGAACGTCTCCCGGCCGTGGACCGCCAGGACCGACACATAGACGTTGGGCAGGTACTCCGGAACGATGGGGATATCGATGGTGCTCTCCCCTGGCTTGAGCGTCACGCGTTTCACCGTGAACAGCTTCTCTCGCTCCACCGTCACCAGGAAGGAGGAGGCCGGCCGGGGCGGATGGATCTTGATCCTCGCCGTCTCGTTCGGCAGGTACTCGGTCCGGTCGGCCCTGAGCGCGATGGTGCGGAGCCGCTCGGCTCGCCACCTGGTGCTGTCCCCGTCGGCGGCGTCGTTCCACTCCACGTTGAACGTGGTGGTGGACCTGTAGACCACGCCGTCGGGAGCCTTGTAGCCCACCTGGATCTGGTGCTTGCCGCTCTCGGAGAAGGTCACCTTCACCAGACCGGCGCCGCCTCTGATCGCCGCGGTCATCTCGAACGCCCGGGTCATCACGGACTCCCACGACCAGTAGAAGTCGCCGGCATCGTTGCGCTTCTGGACCGAGGTGTAGCGCTCCTGGAGCACCTCGACCTCCAGCTCGCCCTGGTCGACAGGCTTGCCCGCGGCGTCCACCACGATCACCGGGAGCTGGACCGGCTCGTCCACGTCCGCATCGTCGGTGTGATCGCCCAGGGCCACCTTGAACGGCGGCTCCACGGAGAAGCTGCCGGAGCCGGTGGCGCTCCTGGCGTCGAAATCGAGCACCGTGGCGGTCAGCGAGAGCGCCCTGCGACCGTCCACGACCTCGGCGTTGAGAGGCACCTCCACGGAGAGCGAGCCGTTCGCATCGAGCATGGCCTCGCCGGACTCGATCACGGCGGGCTCGCCGGGCAGGTCGGTGCCGCAGACGTACCCCTTCGACAAGAACTGATGGCGGGTCCCTTCCAGGGTGAGGCGCCAGCGGACCTTGCCGTGCTTGACCGGGCCGCCGGCGTAGTACACGGCCTGGATCGTGCCCACGGCGGAGCGCTGATCCGGGTTGGTGCCGGCAGCGGCCTTCCGGGGGGCCGTGTCCTTGTCCTTCTTCTCCTGGAACGTCACGTCGACCTTGTGACGCGGAGCCACGAACTCCTCCACCCTGAAGGTGGTCTCGGCCCACTTGATCGGCTTCTTGCCCGGCGACTTGACCTCCAGGGTCCACTGGCCCAGCGGGTCGAACTTCTTGATCCGGTGAGTGCCGGACACGGTCCCGAACGCCGAGAACGGAAGGGTCGTCTCGAGCACGGTCTGGTTCTTCGCGTCCTGGATGACGACGGCGCAGGTGGACGCCTGGCCGCTTCCGGTCGGCACCGCCCCGGTCCCGTTCTTGAACTGCCTGACCGTGGCCTTGAACCGGATCGTGTCCCCGGGCCGGTAGATGCCCCGCTCCGTGAACACGTGGCCCCGGGTCAGCTGGGCCTCCGTCGCCTCGCCCGACGGGATCTTCCGGGGCACCTTGATGGCCTGCTCACCCACGATCGCCCAGGCCAGATCTTCGCCTGCGATGGCGAAGATCCGCCTGACCTGCCCCAGGTCCAGAGGGGCCTGACCGACGGAGAGGCTCCTGGAGCTCAGATCGAGGCTGGCCAGCGGCCCACCGGCGGTGAGCTTCAGCAGGCCGTCCGCATCGGTCTCGCCAGCGAACAGGAGCTTGCCGTCCGCCGTGGCGAGGAACACCCGGGCGCCGGAGACGATCTGGCCGGACGCGAGCCGCGTGACCCAGACGACCAGGTCGTCGGGCGACCTCTTGTGGGAGATCCCCAGGTCCGTGATCTGGAGGGGCTGCACGGAGCTCCTCACCGGATCCTCGAATTCGACACCCACGGCCTGCACCAGGTAGGTCGCGCCGCTCGTGGCTCCTTTGCGCCAGTTCAACGGGAACGAGTTGCGCCGCTCCTTGCCCTCCGGCCCCGGATCCGAGAACACCTCGCCCTCGGTCTGCACGGTCCCTGCAAAGAGGCCGGCGAACGGCCCCTTGTGGTCTTTCAGCGCGGCGGACAGCTCGTCGGATCGGCCGTTCCAGCTCTTCACGAGCTGGGCCACCGGCTGCGAGAAGGCGGTCGCTGGATCGCCAAAGACCAGGGCGAACAGCGGCACCCGGGTCACCTCGATGCGGAACCGATCGAGGTTGCGGATCGCCAGGTGGACGAGCTGGCGGCTCTCCCGCTCCAGCACCTGCCCCTGCCCCACGAACCTGAGCTGGCCCGTGGAGTACGGGATGGTGAACGGGTAGCGACCCGGCTCGATGGTATCGCTGCCGTCCCGGCTGTGGATCGGGTGGGTCACCACCAGGTGGTAGGTGGCGCCGGGCTGGAACGTGCCCGGAATCCTGATGATCTTCTCCTCGTCCTGGTCCGCCTGCCTCCAGTGCAGCGGCACCACCGGCACCACCCCCACGTTCCATCGAACGCTGGAGAGCTCGGTGGGCTTGGTGAACTTGATCCTGATCGCGGTTTCCAGCGGTCGGACCGGGCCCTTGGGCGGCTTCTGGATGGCGCCACCGGTCTGCCCCGATCCCTCGGGTTCGATCGCCTGGATCCGGTAGGCGTCCTCGGTCTCCGAGGAGTCTTGCGCCGGGAACGCCGGAGCGACGTGCAGCATGAAGACCGCCATCAGCAGCGCGAGAAGCACTAGTGCTCTCATGATTCCTCTCTTCGGGCCCGTCGAGCAGGTCCTGGGTTGGAAAGGGACGCCCCCAGCTTATCAGCTCCGGTTCTGCGTTTCAAAGGCCTATCGAGCGGATCGAAGCCGGCCGAACGACCCGGTGCTCCGTCGTTTCACGGGCGACCGGCGATGTCGCCGGTCATTCGAAAGGACCCGGGACCGGTCCCGTTTGTGACAGATCACCGGGCCCTTCGAGCTGTCTGTTTGCCCATTGACCGTGCCTCGCGCGGGGCCTACACTCGGGTCGGGATCCGGAGGACCGCTGTCACAGCCCCCATCGATTCGGCGTCGACCCTGCTGGTGAAGAGCTGGGAGGCCGACGAGGTCTACCTGGTGTTCAGGGCGCCCACTCACCGGGCGTTCCCGTGGACCTACGTCTTCCCCGGCGGCCGCATCGACCCGTCGGACCGCGAGGTGGAGGTGCTGGACCCCGAAGGGGCGTGCCCGCACGACTACGTCGCCGCGGCCAGGGAGCTGTTCGAGGAGGTCGGCGTGCTCCCGGCCGTGAGGCGGTGCGGCGGGCCGGTCGACCCCGGGGAGCTGCCGGCGCTGCGGCGGGCGCTGCTGGCCGGAGAGCTGTCTTTTTCCCGGGTGATGAGCGCCCTCGGCGCCGTCGTGGACGGGCGGACCCTGCTTCCTCTCGGGGTGAAGACCACCCCTCGGTTCTTCGACGTCCGGTTCAGGAACCGCTTCTTCCTGGCCGTGCTCCCGGAGGGGCAGGAGCCCGCGGTGGTCCCCGGCGAGCTGGAGAGCGGGCTGTGGATCCGCGCGGACGAGGCTGTCCGGCGGTTCGAAGCCGGCGACCTGCCGCTCGTTCCGCCGGTCCTCGGCCTCCTGGAGATCCTGGCCGGGCACAGGCCCGATCAGTCGCTGGAGCGTCTCAGGCAGTACGACGACGAGAAGCTCCGCGATCTGCCGCTGATCGCGAGGTTCAGCCCGGAAGTCTACATCTTCCCGGCGTCGGCCCGGACGCTCCCGCCGGCGTGGTCGACCAACACGTATGTCGTCGGCCGCGACCGGCTCCTGGTCGTCGATCCGGCCACGTCCGACCAGCACGAGGGGGACCAGCTCCTGGCGCTCATCTCGTCGCTTTCGGCACGAGGTGGGTCCCTGGAGGCGATCGTGCTCACCCACCACCACCCGGACCACCTGGGGGCGCTGCACCGGGTCCTCGAACGATTCCCGGCGCCGGTCTGGGCGCACCGGCTCACGGCGGAGCGGCTGGCGGACGTGGAGGTGAGCCGGTTCCTGGAGGACGGCGAGACCATCGACCTGGGCGATGGAGGCGCGGTCCGGGTGATCCACACGCCGGGCCACGCCCCTGGACACGTCTGCCTTCTCCAGCAGAAGTTCGGCGGTCTCATCGTCGGGGACATGGTGTCCACGACCTCGACGATCATCATCGATCCGCCCGAGGGAGACCTGGTGCAGTACCTGGCGTCGCTGGCGAAGCTGATGGCGCTGGACGCCCGGGTGCTCTACCCGGGTCACGGCATCCCGACCCGGACGGTCCGGCAGACCCTCCAATGGTACCTGGACCACAGGGCCCGGCGCGAGCAGCAGGTGCTGGACGGTCTGGACCGGACCTGGAAGGCGCTGGACGCCCTGGTGCCCGAGGTGTACAGCGACGAGCCCGTGAGCTCCCACCGGTACGCGGCCCGGAACCTGCTGGCCACGCTGCTCAAGCTGCAGCAGGACGGCCGGGCCGAGCGCGACGAGGGGGGACGGTGGCGCCGACGGTGAGAACCCGGCTCACGAGCAGGCGCCGGGCCGCGGGCCCAAGTCTCGCCCCGGGCCCGGCCATCCCCGGTGACGACCCCTCCGGGCTCAGAACTTCGCCCGCCTGTAACCCCTGGCCATGGCGGCCTCCTCGCTGGCGAAGATCACGCGGTGGCGCGGTCCCGGCAGCGTGGCCCGGGTCACCCCGACGACGTGGTAGATCCGGCTCTCCTTGTTGCCCACCACGGTGCCGACGGCGAGCCGATCGTCCTCCCGGGGTTGCTGGACCCGGGGCGGGTCGATCCGGCGGGACGGGGTATCCGCCGGCGGCGATTCGACCGGGGCGGCCGCGTCCGGGCTCCGGGTCGTCGACGGCGCGACCGCCGGGCCGCGGGACCGCCCCAGGGAGTAGGCGAGGACCATGACCACCACCAGGGAGCATACCAGGGCGACCCACTTGATGCTGCCGGGTGGCCGGGTCTGGACCCGGTCAGGCATGTAGATCAGCACCGGATCGATCCGGGGCCCGCTTGCGCCCCCGCCCACCGGCCGGGCCGACGGGCCGTCCGGGCCGGTCGAGGTCGGCGGTCGGGACCGATGGGTGTCGGGGCCCGGAGCAGGGCCCGACGGCGCGATCTCGCCCGATGGCACCTTGAGCGTCGGCCCCCCGGCCGAGACGGCCGTGAGACCGAGCGGGTTCCGGCGCTCCCCCGCCTTCCGGACCTCCAGGGCGCGAGCCGCCTTGCCCAGGGCGGTGACGAGCTCTCCCAGACCGTGGAAACGCTGGGCCGGATCCTTGGCCAGCATCCGCTGGACGATCTCCCTCACCCGGTCCGGGACCGACCGGCCCAGCGGTTCCATCGGCGGCGGATCCCTCAGCTGCTGCGCCACCACCTCGCCGGTGGAGCCGTGAAACGGCGGCAGGCCGCACACCATCTCGTAGACCACTATGCCCAGCGAGTACTGGTCCGTGGCAGGGGTGAGAACGCGGTTGGAGACCTGCTCCGGCGACATGTAGGCAGGGGTGCCCAGGATGATCTCCTGGGCGGTGAGGCCCGGACCCGACTCGGCCGTGGGCCTGGCGATGCCGAAGTCCGCCACCTTCACCTCCCGGCCGCCGGCCAGGAGGATGTTCTCGGGCTTCACGTCGCGGTGGATGATGCCCAGCTGGTGAGCCGCGGCCAGGCCGCCGGCGGCTTCCATCGTGATCCGGAGCACATCGGGCAGCTCCAGGGGGCCGCTGTCCAGGCGCCGACGCAGCGTCGGCCCG
Source organism: Candidatus Rifleibacteriota bacterium (assembly GCA_016213885.1). Classification (GTDB taxonomy): domain Bacteria; phylum Muiribacteriota; class UBA6191; order JACPRK01; family JACQZM01; genus JACQZM01. Next base: position 34,441 of record JACQZM010000405.1, read on the forward strand.
TCGATCAGCTCGAAGGCGATGTAGGGGACGCCGGCCTCCTCGCCGCAATCGAAGACCAGCACCACGTTCCGGTGGGTGATCCGCGCGGCGAGCTGCGCCTCCCTCAGGAAACGCTGCCGACCCTCCTGGTCCAGCTTCTCCCTCTTGATCAGCTTCAGCGCCACCGGCCGGTCGAGCGGGAGGTGGGTCGCCCGGTAGACCGTCCCCATGGAGCCGCTCCCGAGCGCCTCGCCGATCCGGTAGCGGGAGGTGACCGTCGGCGACAGCTTCAGCCTCTCCAGAAGAGGATCGCGGTCGGGCATGGTTCCTTCCCCGGGATCACGGCAGCGCCGCGGTCAGCTTCGGCGGGAGCCGGGCGACGATCGACTGCCGATCGGGCTGCGGTACGCTCCCGTCGGCGACGACGAAGAGGAACGCCGACAGTCGCGCTGCCAGGCTCCCGGTCCCCTCGCTCCGGTAGGCCCGCATGGCGTCCCGGGCCTTCCGGAGGGTCACGGCCCGCTCCGCCACGACTCTCGAACGGACCTGGGCAGAGCCGGGGTCCAGCTCCTGGTAGCGGACCTCCAGGTTGGCGGTGAGGACGCCGGCGCTCACCTTGACCATGTCCGCCACGTACAGCACCGACGTCCGGCCGAACCGTCCCCGTGAGAATACCACGTACTTGCTCGATCCCGCAGGTCTGGGCCCCTCGAGGAAGACCGCCACGTCCCCACCTTCCAGCGTGTAGGGCGGGATCGACCCGAGAGTGCCGGTCGCCTTCAACGACAGGGCCGCCTTCTCGAGGCCGTGTCGCGCCAGAAAGCCAGCCTGGAACCACCCTTTCAGGGTCCGGGCCCGGCTCACCTGCTGGTCCATCTGCATCTGGAGCCCCGCGAAGAACCCGATCAGGATCATGGCGCCGAGAACGATCCCGACGTAGACGATTCCACCGGACCTGTCAGATCCCATACGTGTCATCGAAGTCGAAGCTGGTCGGCGCGAGGTCGTTGATCGAGCGCACGGTCGCGACCAGGGAGACGCCGCCCATGAAGACCTGCAACCTGACGGCGTGCACGTCGCTGCGGTGGTGGAAGACGATCCGGTCGACCCTGGGGATGACGATCCGGTCAGGAACCGGGGAGCTCGAGGCGACGGCCATGGTCTGCGCCACCAGGTTCCCCTTCACGACCGCGTAGACCACCACCTGTCCTCCGGCGTCCACGGTCACCAGGAACTCCCGCCGACCCGAGCTCGTGTTGCTGGCCTTCGGGTGGGTCACCTGGCGACACACCTCCAGCTCCCTGCGGAGGAGTTCCATCCCGTTGACTACGGCGTAGATGTCGTCGACCTGCATCTGGATGACCTGCACGACCTCGTTGTCGCCGGTCAGCCGCCGCTCGGCGTCGAGCGAGATGTACGCCCACCGGGAGTCGTAGTCGTAGAGCCGCG
>JACQZM010000477.1 GCA_016213885.1 Candidatus Rifleibacteriota bacterium
ACAGCAGCGGAACCGGCCCCGGAAGCCTGTCGGCGACGCTGGCCGGAGAGCGGAATATGCCCGAGCCGATGGTCGTTCCGATGACGATGGCGACGGCGCTGAAGAACCCGAGCTCCCGGGGGAGCTCCTGTGGCGCGGGGGCGGGCGGCTCTTTCAAGTCCGGTCTCCGGGTTCCCGGAGCCTCCGCCCCGGGGTCTGGTCCACACTATCACTGTCGGCACACGGTGGACATTCGCCATGTCCCATTTTTTCGCCTGTCTGCCGGGTCCCGATCAGCCGACCCCGTTGTCCAATGGTCGGCCGGGGAGCAGGGATGGGCGGATGAGACGGTCTATGGAAAAGAGGCTCCATCTGGGATAGACTCGGGGTCGGACCCCGCACCACGGCCGTTGCCGGCGCTCTCCGGAGGAGACCGATGCCCGACCAAGACGAACCCGCCACCGAGGCCCTGGGCCCCCCCAGGAAGATCGGTCACTACAAGGTCATCAAGAGAATCGGCTCGGGTGGCATGGGGTCGGTCTACAAGGCGCTGGACGAGCCGCTGGGCCGTCACGTGGCGGTGAAGTTCCTGTCGGAGGACCTGGCGGCAGATCACACCTGCCGCGCCAGGTTCCTCCGCGAGGGCAAGGTGGCCGCCAGCGACGAGACCCATCCCCGCATCGTGACGATCCACGCCCTCGTGGAGGAGGGCACGGCGGTGGCGATCGTCATGGAGCTGCTCGAAGGCCCCACCCTGCAAGAGCTGGTGAAGAAGCAGGGGCCGCTTCCGGAGGCGGCGGTGCTCAAGTACCTCGGCCAGGCCGTGGAAGGGCTGGATGCCAAGGCGGCGAGGGGCATCATCCACCGGGACATCAAGCCGTCGAACCTGATGCTGGACTCGCGGCAGGAGGTGAAGCTCACCGACTTCGGCCTGTCCAAGTGCCTCGAGGAGTGTACCCGGCTGACCCAGACCGACTCGTCGCTGGGGACGCCCTCGTACATGGCGCCGGAGCAGGCGGAGAACGCCGAGGGAGTGGACCTCCGCGCCGACGTCTACGCCCTGGGGTGCACCGGCTACTTCCTGCTGACCGGCAACCCCCCGTACCGGGGGCCCCACGCCGGGGCGGTCTTCATGAAGCACAAGCAGGATCCGGTGCCCGACGTTCGCAAGGAGCGCCCGGAGGTGACCGCCGCCACGGCGGAGCTTCTCGGGTGGATGATGGCCAAGTCGCCGGACTCCAGGCCCCAGGACTACGCGGCCGTGAAAGAGGCGCTGGATCGCTGCGCGGCTCCGGCCGACAGGCCCGACGTGAAAGCCCGCAAGCCGGCGGCACCGCCTCTCAAGAGCGACGTCGCCGCCACGGTGCCCAAGGGGATGGGCACGCCCAGGGGGACCCCCGTTCCACCCCGGGTCGACGCGGGAGCCGCCCCGACCACCGAGAAGGTCGGAGCGGCGGCCGGCCCCGTCGCCGGCGCGCCGCCGAAGCCGGGCAGCGGCCCTTCCACCGCGGGCAAGACCAGGGTCCAGCTCGCCCCGGTCGGCGTGGTGGCTCGCCTGACCCGGAACCCGCGACTGAAGGCCGGGCTGGCCGTGGCGGTCCTGGTCGGCTACTGGCTGGTCGGCGGCGGCGAGCCCGGCATGGTGCTCGTCCCCGGGGGCACCTACGACTTCTCCAGGGACGGCACGGACCGGAAGCTCTACGTGAGCTCCTTCCACATCGACCGGTACGAGGTGACCAACGCGGAGTACGCCAGGTTCGAGCCGAACCACAAGTTCCCCAAGGACCAGGGTCAGCACCCTGCCACCGCGATCGCCCACGACAGGATGCGGGACTACGCGGCCCGCCTGGGCAAGAGGCTCCCGACGCCCGACGAGTGGGAGGTGGCGGCCCGCGGCCCCGACGGCCACGACTACCCCTGGGGCAACGATTACGTCCCGGGCGGTGCGAACCTGAAGTGGTCCGGCGAGGGAGCGGCCCGGCCGGTCGGCTCGTTCCGCAAGGACTGCTCCGCGTTCGGCTGCTACGACATGGCGGGCAACGTGATGGAGCTGACCCACGACGGGGTCAAGGAGCACCTCCGGGGCGGCTGCTTCGACTCCAAACCGGAGAAGGACCTCCTGGTCCCGTTCACGGGCTTCTTCACGTACCACCACGACGAACTGGGCTTCCGCCTGGCCAAGGACGTGAGCCTGTTGCGGACGATCCTCGACTGGCTGAAGCTGCTCCTGGCGCTGGCGTTGATCGTGGCCGTGGTCTGGATCCTGTGACGCGAGGCGTCACAGGCCGGCCGCGGTCGCGCGAGTCCGACTCGAGCTACCCTGTGTGGACCGGCCCGGCCGCTGAAGACCCATGACGAATCAAGATTCGAACAGACCGATCTCGAAGCCGATCACCCACGGCGCCGACGGCGTCCCGGGCAGTGGCGTCCCGAAGCGCCCGGCCAGGTCGACCTCGCCGCTCGCGCCCAGGGCACCGACCTCCCCGGCCCAGCCACCGGACAGGAAGGCCGCGCCGGCCGGGGTCAAGAAGTGGAACTGGGGGCGGATCGCTCTGATCGCGCTGTTCTGGCTCGTGGCCGCGACGGCGCTGGCCGGGCTGGGAACGGCCGCCTGGGAAGGCCACCGGGCCTCGACCCCGCTGGCCCCGCTGTCGATCGGGCTGTTCGTGCTGGGACTCCTGGTCGCGCTGGTGGGAGTCCGCAGGCTCGAGGCCTCCACGGTGGCGCTGGTCCTCATGCTGGTCCTGGCCGTCGAGGTGTCGGTGGCGGCGCTCTTCTTCGGCAACGTCCAGCCTCCGGCTTTTCTGCTGCTCGGAAGGGAGACCGGCTTCTGGGCCAACGCCCTGTGCCTGGCCGATCTGGCCCTGCTGGCGCTCCTGGGTCTTCCCATGCTGCCCGGCGTGTTCCTCAGGGTGGCGGCCGGAGCCGTGTTCGTCTACGCCTCCCTGGGGTTCGTCGTTGGAATCGTCGAGGGCACGGCGCTGGAGACCACGCTCCTCGGGGCGGGTTTTCTGGCCCGTCTCCCGTCGTTCTACCTGCAGCCCGCGTTTCTGGCGCTGAACGTGGTGCTCCCGGTGGCGCTGGTCTTCCTCGCCTTCGGCGCCGTCAGAGCGATCCAGCACGACAGCCGGGCGCTGCTCGCCGTGAGCCTCTTCCTGCTGGGGCTGACCACTCTTCCGCTGGCCGTCGGGTTCGTGCTGATGACCCGCTTCCACATCCCCAACCTGACGTGGCTCCTGGGCAGGCCCAGAGCCAGGGGGCAGATGGAGGTCGCCTACGAGTCGCCCTGGGCCCACGGGCCGGACGGGACCCTGTCGCACAAGATCCTGGTCCGGACCCCGGGCTACACGCCGGCCATGACCCCGACATGGACGTTCAAGGGCTCTCTCGGCCGACCTCCGGCCAGGGGCGAGGACACGGTGGTCTATCTCTCCGTGAAGCAGGCCAGGTCCGGCGCCGACGTGGTCAACCTGACGAAGTCGGATCTGGAGGTCCGGGAGGACGATCAGGCGGTCAGGGAGTTCAGGCTCGATCGGCTGCTGACGGTCCAGCACGGGGCGAACGCCGTGGTGCTGGTCCTGGATCAGTCCGCCAGCATGGACCGCGCCATGGACGACCTCAAGAAGGCCGCCACGGAGTTCGTCGCGCGCCTGGACCCCTCGTTCAAGCTGAGCCTGGTCACCTTTGCCGGGACCGTCCACGAGCGGGTCCCGTTCCCGGCGGATCGATCGAACAACCGCGATCGGGTCAAGAAGGAGATCGACGACCTCTCGTGCCTTCCCTGGACCGCCGTGATCGACGGCATCCACTCGGGGCTGACCCAGCTCTCCGCGCTGGAGGCCAAGAGGAAGATGGTGGTGGTGTTCACCGACGGCGGCGACAACTCCAGCAAGCACTCGGCCGGGGAGATCTTCGAGATGGCCCAGAAGACCGGGATCCCGATCCATGCCATCGGCCTCGGCGAGGAGCTCAAGAAGGGCGGCGAGGAGCTGCTCAAGGAGGCGGCGGCGAAGACCGGCGGATCGTACCGGTACACCAGGGACGCCTCGGACCTGGGGCAGGCGTTCGGTTCGGTCTTCGACGTCATCGCCTGCTCTTACACGCTCACCTACGCGCGGCCGCCCACGGCGCCGCCGACCCTCGAGATCGAGAAGCCCGCCGAGGGGGAGGTGCTCCGATCGGGCTTCGAGATCGTGGCCCGAGCGTCCGGGGGGCCGCTGGATCACATCCAGGTCAGTGTGGACGGCAATCCGGTCAAGGAGTGTCCGGCCTCCCCGTGCTCGTTCGCCGCCAACCCGGGCGAGCTGGGCGAGGGCCCGCACACCATCACCGCGGTCGCCTTCGGCAAGGACGGCGACAAGGTGGAGGTGAAGCGGTCGATCAAGATAGAGGCCCCTCCACCGGTCGTGGAGATACTCTCGCCGTCCCCGGGAGCACTGATCTACTCCAGCGAGACCGCGATCGTCCGGGTGAGGGGCAGAAAGATCCAGCGGGTGGCCGCCACGCTGGACGGCCAGCCCGTGGCGCTGGCGGCCAGGGAGCTGGCGGACTGTCCGGGCGGGGGCGGAGGCGGGTCTGGCGACCCGGCTGACAGCGGCAGCTGCTGGGCGCTGGCGATCGAGCCGGGCAAGGTGGCGGCCGGGATCCACACGCTGAAGATCCGCGCCGAGAGCTCCGGCGGCGGGGTCGGCGAGGGCAGCGTGTCGTTCAAGGTGACGATCCCCTCCGCCAGGGTGTCGCTGGGCGACTTCAAGCCCGGGATCGCCGTGGCCGGGGTGCGGAGCTTCGGCATCAACGTCGCCACGGAGCCCCGGTCGCTGGCCATCGCCGGCGTGGAGGCGTGGATCGACGGGAAGCCGCTCGGGCACCTGCCCGGCCCGCCCTGGAGCGTGGCGATCGAGGGCCCGAAGCTGAGCGAGGGCGCTCATCTGCTCCGGCTGCGAGCCACCACCGTGGTGGGAGTCCACCCATCGGGGGCCGGACCGTCGCGGCCGCGGGGCCGGAGTACGCCTTCGAGATCGACCCGAAGGCGCTGCCCCCCGGCCGGACCGTGGTCGAGGCGCGGGCGATCCGGAAGGACGGGGCGATCGCGAAGACCTCGCTGGCCGTGCTGCTGGTGAAGCCTCCGGAGATCAACCTGTTCGTCACGGGCCGACGGACCGGCCAGCTCCTCGGGCCGACGGAGTTCGACAAGCTGGACCTGTCCGTGGAGATCGACGGCAAGCGAGTCGAGACCCACGACCTGGTCCGCACGGCCGCCACCGAGGTCCCGTTGCTGTTCGGCCTGGTGCTCGATTGCTCCGGCAGCATGCTCGAGGAGGACAAGTTCAAGCGGGCCAAGGAGTCGGCGATCCACTTCGTCGACCTGAAACGGTCTGAAGACCAGGCGTGCCTGGTCTCGTTCGCCACCCGGGTGGACGTGTCCGGCGCGCCCACCCGGGACCCCTATTACATGAGAGAGAAGATCGAGAAGCTGGTGGCCCACGGGGCCACGGCGCTCTACGATGGCATCCACCAGGGCGTGGAGCTGGTGAACCGGGGCCGGGAGCGACGGGCGCTGTTCGTGCTGAGCGA
>JACQZM010000250.1 GCA_016213885.1 Candidatus Rifleibacteriota bacterium
ACGGCGCTCGAGCTGGCCGGCGAGCTGGAGCGCCTGCGGGCCGGCGTGGGCTCTGCCCGGCCGGGCGACCATCGGCCCCGGACAGGCGCCTTCGCCGCTGGCGGAGAGGGCCGCCGCCTGCCGTCGATCCCACGGGGGATCGCGGCCCGGGACGGTTCAGTCTCCACCCCTGCCGCTCCTGCCCCCTCCCGGGCCCCACTCCTGGCAGCGGCGGTGGTCGTCGTGGCGCTGGGGTCGGCGGCGTGGTGGAGCGGCCGGTCCCTGGTCGGTCCGCCCGACCGGGGAGGCGCCTCGGCCGCCGGCCCGGCACCCTCCGTTTTGGGGGCAGCGCCGGTCGATTTCTCGGAGGTCCGGACGCTGGTGGAACGGTTCGACCGGACGTACCGACCGCCGACCGATCCAGGATCGTCGAGCTGGCTCGTGCGGGGGGAGTCCCGGATTCCGCCCAACCAGAAGGAGCTGGCCACGATCGTGGTGCCGCTGGTGGACGCGTTCGCCAGGGTCCTCGAGGCCTCGGAGCTCTCTGGCCGGTCCTGCCGCTGCTGGCTCGACGCGGAGTACTGGGGAGCCACGGTGGTGGACTCCGTCCGCCGTTTCGCGCCGGTGGCGAAGCAGAATCACCTGGCGACGCTGCTCCTCGGGAAACTCCAGAAGCTCTTGAGCAAGCCGGGAGCGCCGCCCTGTCGCCGCGCCTTCGACCTCTCCGTGTCATCGCAGATCGACTGCCTGCTGCACCCGGAGGCGGAGTGCGGGGCCAGGCGGGCGGCCAGGCTCACCGAGGCCGCGGCGCTGCTGGAGCGCCCCATGGCCGAGGAGCCGGCCCACAAGGCGACCTACGCCCGCAACCGCCTGAGATGGCTCAGGGATGCCTCCGACATGCTGAACATCGCCCTGGAGAACCCGCTCTCGTCGAACATCGCGTCGATGCGCAAGGCGCTGCTCTCGGCCCAGCTGCAGTCGCTGTCCCTTGGGGACGATTTCCTCGCCTCGCCGGCCTCATGGGTCATGTCCGTCGACAGGAGGCGATCCTACGTTCTGGTCCTGCTCAGGGCGTGTCGCGAGCATTGCGACCTCGACGATGCGACGCCCGAGCAGAAGCGCAGGGCGCTGGCGCAGGCCGCCCTCCTGCTGGAGTGGGTCTCGGAGGCCTGCGAGGGAGACGAGGACCGGGAGACGGCGGCCAGGACGGTGGAGGCTCTCCGGGCCGCGGCGAGGAGGCTGGGCGTCCCGGCAGACAGGCTCGAGCTGCCGCGGCCCTCGCCGGTTCCACGCCGTCCTCCAGCGGCCCGGGATCCGAGGGCCGGGGGACCATGAAGGTCCGCAGCCGGACGCGTACCTGGGTGGGGAGGCTGGGCCTCGCCGTTGCCAGCCTGGTTCTCTCACTCGCCCTGGCAGAGGCGGCGGTGCGTCTTCTCGACCTCGGCACCGACATCATGCCGGTGTTCAACCGGAGCCTCACCCTCTCGTCGAACCCGGTGCTGGGCTACGAGCTCGTCCCGGGCTCGGAGGACGGAAAGACCGTCATCAACCCCGACGGGATGAGGGACAGGGCGTACACCCTGTCCAAGCCACCGTTTCTCATGGGGGGCCGTTCGCTCCGCTCATGCCGCCCCCCAAGCCCCCTCCCACGCGGTACGAGGTCCTGAACTTCGGCGTCGTGGGGTACAACACGGTCAGGATCGTCGAATCGGTCAGGACCAAGGTTCTGAAGTACAGCCCGGATCTCATCCTGTACGTGTACTGCCTCAACGACCCGCAGGAGTACAGCTTCGATCAGCAGAGCCTTCTGGCCCAGCGAGGACCGGCGGCCAGGAACAGTCGCGCCCGCGAGGGCCGGGGGCTGATCGAGAGGTCGCGGTTTCTCCGGACCGTCATGTACATGATGAGGACGGCCGCCGAGGGGAAGGCGATCCGCCGGATGCCCGACTGGTGGCGCGACGACCCGCAGGCGCTGTCGCTCCAGGACGCGAGCCACGTCCGGTACTTCTCGCGGCTGCACAGCGACCCCTCGACCTGGGCGCCGGTCGCTCGAGCGCTCGATGGCCTGGCCGCGATGACCCGGGCGAGGCGGATCCCGGTGGTGCTGCCCATCGTGCCCATGTTCTTCGAGCTCGAGGACGTTGGCTCCCGGCTCACGAAGGTGCGCGACCGCGTCGCCCTGGAGGCGAGCGACCGGCTCTTTCACCCGGTGGATCTGTTCGAACCCTACGCGGCCCACGGACGGGCAGGGCTGCCCACTCTGAACCTCGACGCCACCCACCTCACCGTGGAGGGGAACCGCTACACCGCGATGATACTCGCGGCCTCTCTCCTGGGCGCGGGGCTGCTTCCGCGAGAGGTCAGCCTGCGAGACGTCCTGGCGAGCGCAACGCTGGAAGACCGATACCGGGTGCTGCTGGGACGTGTGCTCGATCCGGCTCGGACCGGCTCGCCCGCGGAGCCTGCGAAGCGGGTGAGCCCGAGGCCAGCGGAGGCTAACCTGTCTCGGTGATCCACACCCCGACCAGCACCAGGGCGGCGCCGCCCGCGAACCCCAGGCCGATCGGTTCCCTCAGGGTGAGCGCGGCCACCGCGGCGGTCATGGGCGGGATGGTGTACAGGTAGACACCGACCTTCTGGGATTCCGCGTGCTCGAGCGCGACGAAGTAGAGGAGCGTGGCCAGGAAAGAGCAGGTGACTCCGAGGAACGCCACCGCGGCCACGGCGTCGCCCCTGATCGACCCCGCAAAGAAGTGCCGCGTCGCCAGCTCCCACCAGGCGATCGGTGCCATCCAGATCGCCCCCATGATCGTGACGGTGCCCAGCAGCTGCAGCGCCCCCAGGGTCTCGGTGGCGCGCTTGCCGTGGACCGTGAACACCGCCCACAGCACGATGCTGACGATGACGAGGACGTCGCCCTTGAGGTGACCGGTCAGGTCGAACGAGAGCAGCGCTTCCGGCCCCATCACCGTCAGGACGCCGGCGAGCGCCAGGGCGATACCGCAGCTCTTCCGGACGGTGACGGTCTCGCCGGAGACGATCCGGGAGCCGATCACGATGAAGATCGGACAGGTCGCCGCGTAGATCGAGCCGTTGGAGGCGGTGGTGTACTGGAGCCCCATCGTCTGGGTGCCGTAGTGGAGGCCGGTGCCCCAGAGGCTCAGCACGAGCAGGTGGACCAGGGTGGCCCGATCGGAGATCCTGGGCCACGACCGGCGGATGGCGAAGTACAGGGCGAAGCAGATCGCCGAGACCGTCAGGCGAGACGCCACCACCGTGAGCGGCGGGATGGATGCCAGGGCGACCTTGGTGGCGATGAACGAGATCGCCCAGAGGAAGCACGCGAACAGGAGCCCGAGCTTGATCGTCGGCGGGATGAGCGGACCTCCAGGCGGAGTGACGGCGGGTCGCCGACCGTCGCCGGTGACCCTGGCTGTCACAGCATGGCAGAGATCGGGCCGTGGCTCAAGGGGGGCCAGAGTCCGCTCCCGGAAGGCGCGACGCCTCGCTAGCGTGGGCCCCGGTCGGATCGCAGCGCCGCGTCGATGCGGGCGAGATGCTCCTCGGCTCGTTGCCGGAACCGGGGGTTGCCCCGCCAGCCCGCCAGGAACTTGCCGAACGCCTCTCTCGCCTCGCGGAACCGCCTGACGCCGGAGAGCTTGAGCCCCAGGTTGAACCAGACCTCCAGCGGCGCGTCCGGGTGCCGGGAGGCCTGATCGAGGAGCCTGAGCGCTTTCTCGTTGTCACCGGTCTTCCCGGCGAGCAGAGCGAGCTCCAGCAGCGCGATCGGCTGCCCCGGCCGTAGCCCGAGCACCCGCTGAAAGACCTCGAGAGCCTCGGTGTTCTGGCCGTTCATCTCCAGGAGCTTGCCCAGCTTGAGCCAGCCGACGAAGTTGTCGGGCTCGAGCCGGGTGACCTCGCGGATCTGCTCGAACGCCAGCGCGTAGCTCCCCTGGCCGAAGTAGAGGTTGGCCAGGGCGTGATGCAGGGACGCCGACCCGGGTCGCCGCGCCAGCTGCTCCTTGAGCCCCGCCTCCGACTTCAGGTCGAGCGGAACGCCCGAGGTGGTCCGGACCAGCTTCTCCAGTGAACTGATCGCCTTGGCGTTGTTCGGATCGACGGCCAGGACCCTCTCCAGCTCGCTCTGTGCGTCCTCCTTGCGGCCCGTCTCCGAAAGGAGCGTGGCCAGTCCGGTGCGGGCCTGCGGCTGATCCGGCTGCAGCTCGATCGCTCTGCGATAGAGCGACTCCGCACCCTCCGCTTCCAGAGCTCCCGCTCCTCGGCGCTGGTCCCGAGCAGCCTGGGATCGACCGTGAAGCACTCGAGCATCTCCGACAGCCGGTCCGCCCACAACGACTCCGCGAACGCCTTCAGGATCGCCTCGAGGTGCGGTGAGTCTCGCCTGACGTAGGCGATCGCCCAGCCTCCGCGCTCCAGCGGGTAGGCAGCGCCGAACCGGTAGCGATCCCGGACGTAGCGCATCTCCCGGTAGACCATCTCGGCCAGGCGCTCGGGATCCCAGTAGCGGGTGAGCACCGTCGCCCCCTCGCCCTTCAGCTCCGTCTCGACCGCGGCCGACGCGAAGGCGGGGTCGAGCTTCCGGTCGTCGAACCCCGGCGATGCAGGAGGATAGAGGGTGTAGAGGACGTCGGGCTTCACCGACTCCGCGTACTCCCAGACCTGGTCGACGGTCAGCGGCCGGCGGCCGCTCAGCTGGTTGCTGTTGAGCCCGACCGAGTCGATCGCCCTGAACCGGCTGTAGTAGGGGGCCATTCCGGCGCACTGGAGCCAGATGCTGGCCCGTTGCCCCAGCCCGGTGCGGGCCAGGTCGAGCCCCAGCTGACCGTGCGGCCCCAGGTGCTTGGGGGTGTCCTCGTAGAGCAGCCAGCCGCTCCAGGAAGAGACCGGGGACCGGAACCACTCCAATCGGAGCGCCATCGGAAACCACGCGATTGCCAGGATGAGCGAGAGCCCCAGCGCCTTCCTGGAGCTCGACCAGACCACGGTGAGCACCAGGGCCAGAAAGGTGGCCAGCGGCACGAGAAGCGGGAACTCGTACCGGAACGAGAACGCCATCTCGTGGACCGTCCCGCAGTAGAGGGCCAGGATGGACACCGATGGGATGAGGAGACAGGCGTAGCCGGCGAGCCACCGCAGCAGCCCGAAGTGGTACGCGGCGCAAGCTGCCGTGGCCAGGACCGGAAGGTACCGCTTCGCGAGGAAGTCGAGCACGTCCTCGAGCCCTGGCAGGAGTCGCCCCCCGTGGCCATAGATTCCGGTGCCGGCCTTGACGTAGTAGGGGTTGGGCAGCACCGTGCCGAAGCAGGCGAGCTTCCACACCACGAAGCCGGCGAGCAGAACGAGGAAGATGACCGCGACCGGCAGGATCGGGCTTGCGGGGCTGCTGTCACGGCGAGCTGCCGGGACGCCCGCCCAGCGAGCAAGGGGGACCGCACCCAGGTAGCCCACGGCCAGCAGAGGCCCTTCGGGGCGGCTGATGGTCAAGGCGAGCAAGCAGACCAGCAGCGAGAACCGTACCCCGAGCGCTCTTCCTGTTGGTCCGAGGGCCAGCAGCAGCGCCAGCCCGAAGGTGAAGGCATGGATCGCCTGGAACATCACGGTCTCCATGCCTGAGCTCAGGTGCACCAGCAGGTCATCGGCCGGATACGCCAGCACGCAGCAGGCGGCGATGACCCCCGTGGCCGGCGAGCCTCGGACGAGCCCGGAGGGCGAGGCCGAGGGGGGCGCGGGGGGCGGAATGAGCGAAGCGAAGGGCCCCCCATGTGAGACGAGCCGGGCCGTGATCAGGCCCAGGAACACCGGCATCGCCAGGGCGAGCAGCAGATTGAGGGCCCGCGTGGCGGTGGCCGGATGGACGCCCCCGAGGTGGCTGGCCGCGGTCACGATCACCTGAGCCAGACTGGAGTAGCCCTCGGTGGGGTCGTGATCGGTGGGGTTGTAGCGCAGTCCGTGTCCCTCGGCCAGGTTGCGTCCGTAGATGTAGGTGATGAACGCATCCTCCCAGGGAACCAGCCTCGCCGAGAGGTGGCAGCCGAGGACCCAGCCCCAGAAGAGGAGGGCCAGCGCGGAGAGGGCTACCAGTCGCCGCGAATCCCCGGGCGTGACCGTGGCCGTATCGGTGCCTCGAGCGACCGGTCCCTCGGCCAGGGCGGTCTCGTGGCCCTGCTGCGGCCGATCGACCGCCGCCGGCGTCTCGATCGTGTCCATGCGCTCACCCCCGGTGGTGCGCCGTCCGGGACGATCTCGTCCCCAGCATCGTATCGTACCTCGGCTCGAGGCTGCACCGGGTCTGAAGGCACGGTCGCCTCGCGTCCGATCGGCCGCTGCCATGCATATCATGGAAGCGTCTCGTCGATCTGGCCGGGGAGAGGAACTCGTCGGCCACGGGTCCCGCGCACCTCCGGGAACCGCTCCGCCCGGCTTCAGAGCCGGCTCCCTCGTTGCCCTGTTGACAGCGCCCCCTCCCCTCACGTATGACTGCTACCCGATCGTTCCGCGGAGGCGGCTTCCATGGATCTCACCGATGTGTCGTACCTGGACGGTGTCACCGAAACGCTCAGGCGGCTCGAGGAGGATGGCGCCTTTCTCGTGACCCGGAACCGGGCCGGCCAGAGGAACGTCATGACGATCGGATGGGGCAACGTTGCCCGGATCTGGGGGCTTCCGATCTTCACGGTGCTCGTGCGGCCGACCCGCCACACCTTCTCGTTGATCGAGGACTCCGGCGAGTTCGCCGTCTGCGTGCCCGGTCCCGGCGAGCTGACCGACGCCCTGGCGATCTGCGGCTCCGAGTCGGGCCGCAACCGGGACAAGTTCGAGCAGTGCGGCCTCTCGACCGCGCCGGGCAGCGCTCTGGCCGTGCCGCTCATCGAGAGCTGCCGCTGGTTCTACGAGTGCCGGGTCGTGTACAAGCAGGCCATGGACCCGAGGCACCTGGACGGTTCGATCGTCGATAAGTACTACCCGGCACGAGACTTCCACACGGTCTACCACGGCCAGATCCTCGCCTCCCGCGCGAGGTGACGCCGGCCCTGGATCCATCGGCATCGAGCTCGAGCGTGTCGCGCCGCTGGTCAGGTGCTAGAATGGGGGCCCACCCACGGACCGACGAGGTGCAACGAACATGAAGAAGAGCGATCTGAAGCCCGGGAATGACCCCCGCGGGGGTCCCCCCGAGAAGCCCGCCGTGACCGGATCCGGCCTCGATTTCATCCGCGAGATCGTGGCCCGGGACCTGAGCACCAACAAGCATGGCGGCCGCGTCTGCACCCGGTTTCCCCCGGAGCCGAACGGGTACCTCCACATCGGTCACGCCAAGTCGATCTGCCTGAACTTCGGCATCGCCCAGGAGAACGGAGGGGTCTGCCATCTCAGGTTCGACGACACGAACCCGACCAAGGAGGAGGTGGAGTACGTCGACTCGATCATGAACGACGTGCGGTGGCTCGGCTTCGACTGGAAGGACAAGCTGTTCTACGCCTCCGACTACTTCGAGCAGCTCTACGACTACGGTGAGGACCTCATAAGGGCCGGCAAGGCGTACGTGTGCAGCCTCACCGCCGATCAGATCAGGGACTTCCGTGGCACTCTCACGGAGCCGGGAAGGAACAGCCCCCACAGGGACCGCTCCGTGGACGAGAACCTCGACCTGTTCAGGCGCATGCGCTCCGGCGAGTTTCCCGACGGCACCCACGTGCTCAGGGCGAAGATCGACATGGCCTCTCCCAACCTGAACATGCGCGACCCCACCCTGTTCCGGATCCGCAAGGTCCCCCACCACAGGACCAAGGACACCTGGTGCATCTACCCGATGTACGACTACGCCCACTGCGTGTCCGACGCCATCGAGGGGATCACTCACTCGATCTGCACCCTCGAGTTCGAGAACCACCGTCCCCTGTACGACTGGTGCCTCGACCAGCTGAACGTTCCTTGCCATCCCCAGCAGATCGAGTTCGCCCGCCTCAACCTGACCTACACCGTGATGAGCAAGCGGAAGCTGCTCCAGCTCGTTCAAGACCGCCACGTGTGGGGCTGGGACGACCCCCGGATGCCCACCCTGGCAGGGCTGAGACGGCGCGGCTACACCCCCGAGTCTATCCGCAGGTTCTGCGAGAAGATCGGCGTCGCCAAGAACGACAGCGTCATCGACATCCACATCCTGGAGGAGACGATCCGGGAAGAGCTGAACAGGCATGCCCCGCGGGTGCTGGCCGTGCTGAGGCCGCTCAAGGTGGTCATCGACAACTACCCGGAGAGCCAGGTCGAGGAGCTCGACGCGGTGAACAACCCGGAGGACCCGTCGGCCGGCACGCGGAAGGTGCCGTTCTCGCGGACGATCTGGATCGAGCAGGACGACTTCCGGGAGGACCCGCCGAAGCAGTTCTTCCGCCTCGCCCCGGGCCGGGAGGTGCGGCTGCGCTACGCCTACATCATCCGCTGCGCCGAGGTCGTGAAAGACCAGGAGACGGGCGAGATCATCGAGCTGCACTGCACCTACGACCCGGCCACCAGGGGCGGGTCCGCCCCTGACGGCCGCAAGGTCAAGGCCACGATCCACTGGGTGTCGGCGGACCACGCGTTCGAGACCGACGTCCGGCTGCTGGAGCATCTCTTCACCACTCCCGACCCGGGCCAGATCAAGGACGGGGCCCAGATGAAAGAGACGCTGAACCCCCGATCGCTTGAGGTGCTCGAGGGGTGCAAGCTGGAGCCGGGCCTGAAGTCCGCGGCTCCGGGCACACGCTTCCAGTTCGAGCGGATGGGGTACTTCTTCGTCGACCCGGTCGACTCGAAAGAAGGGGCGCCGGTGTTCAACCGGGTCGTGACGCTCCGCGATACGTGGGCCAAGATCGAGAAGTCCCAGAAGGGCGGCGGGTGACCCGGCGCGCCGTCCTCCACGCGGAGCCATTCGTCTCACCGACCCCGCCACCCTCCTCGACCTCTGGCGCGACCGCTACTCTCTCCGACGACACGTAGACCTCGCACTCGACCTCGCCATCGCGACCGTTCGTTCCTACACGAGCTTCCTACGGAGGCTCCAGCGTATTGGCTTCCTCCGCGCCACCGCCAAAGGTGGCGGTGCCGCCAAGCACTCTTTCTGCCTTCCATTTCCGGATGGGCTCGATGAGGACCTCGGGGGCTGTCAGGAGGTGGTCGCACCTAGATCCGTCACTCGCTCACTCCGGGGGGCTTCGGAGGAGGGCGGAGCGTCTGGATCGGATGACGACGGAGCAGCTCCTCACTGTTGCTGGGCCCGTGGCGTGGTCTGCCGGCCTGTGGTCCCAGGTGTCGCCGCCCCCCCACCCGATGGTATAGTTCAGAGGGAGGGCCCCGGTGCCCGTCAGGGACCCCGACACCGCCATGCGCCTCGGCATCGACCCCAAGGTGGATTTCGCGTTCAAATGGCTGTTCGGCAGCGAAGCCAACAAGCCGCTTCTCGTCCACCTGCTCCACGCCGTCCTTCAGCTCCC
>JACQZM010000478.1 GCA_016213885.1 Candidatus Rifleibacteriota bacterium
AGTCGCGCTCGGGACAGAGAAAGAGGAGGGGATCCGGATTGAGGTCGCGCTCGGGGGCGCGACTCGGACCCGGCGAGGCGCCGGGTCAAGAAAGAGGAGGGGTGCTGATGCTCGAGGTTGCCCGCTGGTTGACCATCATGGCCTTCGTCGGGTCCGTCGTGCTTCCCCGAGCGGCGCTCGGAGGCGGGCCGACGCCGATCGCCAAGACGACGGCAGGTCGCGCCCTGGTTCCCGGCAAGCTGGTCTTCATGCCTCGTGCCGGCGCCGACCGGCAGGCGCTGATCTCGTACGTGAAGAAGGTCGGTGGGACCATCGAGAAGGAGTTGCCGGGCCTCGACTTCCTGGTGGTCAAGACGGCCGCCACGACGCAGCTCACCATGGCCACGAACCTGGCGATGCGGCCCGATGTGGCTTTCGCCGCCCCGGTCTACAGGTACCGCATCGCCCTCGCACCGAACGACACCTACTACTCGCGGCAGTACCACCATCCGCTCATCGGGACTCCCACGGCGTGGGACAGGACCACCGGGTCGACGTCGATCACCATCGCCATTCTCGACACCGGGGTCGACGGGACCCACCCGGACCTGGCCTCCAAGATGCTCCAGGGCTACAACTTCTACGACAACAACTCGAACACGAGCGACGTCCAGGGGCACGGCACCGCCGTGGCAGGGACGGCGGCCGCGATCGGCAACAACGGCCTGGGTGTGGCCGGCGTGGCCTGGCAGAACAGGATCCTGCCGGTCCGCATCGCCAGCCCGGACGGTCAGGCCGATTCGGACACCATAGCCCAGGCGATGAGATACGCCGCGGACCAGGGCGCCAGGGTGGTCAACTGCAGCTTCGGCCCGTGCCAGGGCGACGCGATCGTCTCGGCGGCGGCGCGGTACGTGCGGTCGAGGGGCGGCCTGGTGTTCGTCGCCGCCGGCACTGACGGCACCCGGAACGCGGGTGCCAGCGACCCGGCGATCATCTTCGTGTCGGCGACCAACGCGTCGGACGCCAAGACCTCCTGGTCCACGTACGGCCCTGCCGTGAGGCTGGCCGCGCCGGGCGAGCAGATCGCCACCACCATGCGGGGCAGCCAGTACGGCCTCGTCGACGGCACCTCGTTCTCGTCCCCCATGGCCGCCGGCGTGGCGGCGCTCGTCTGGTCCGCCGCCCCGACTCTCACCAACGCCCAGATCGAGAACGTCCTCCAGACCACGGCCAGGGACCTCGGCGCCGCGGGTCGCGACGAGTCGTTCGGCCACGGCCGGGTCGACGCCGCCGTGGCGATGGCCGCCGTCGGTGGCACGACCCCGCCCCCTCCGGGCAGCGACACCACGCCTCCCCAGGCCACGATCACCCGGCCCGCGAGCGGCTCCACGGTCAGCGGACAGGTGACCGTGTCCGTCGTGGCGTCGGACGCCGTGGGCGTCGCCTCTGTCGCGCTGCTGGTCGACGGCAGCGCCATCGGTACCGACACGACCGCCCCGTACACGTTCTCCTGGAACGCGGCGGGCGCCGCCTCGGGGCCGCACACCCTGGTGGCCCAGGCTCGAGACGCCGCGGGGAACGTGGGTCGGTCGTCCACGGTGACGGTCCAGATCCAGAGCCAGGGGTCCGGGAGCATCGTGATCACGAGCCCCACCTCCGGGAGCGCCTGGACGAGCCCCTACCTCGGGGTGGCCTGGGTCTCCCCGGACCGGACCGGCATCTGGATGGTCAACGTGACCATCGACGGCCTCTGGGCCGGCACGTTCTACGCGAGATCCCCGATCACCAGCGGCTGGTTCTGGCTGCCCATGCCCTGCTGGCTCGGCCGGGGGTCGCACTCGATGGTGCTCACCGGCGTCACCTCCACCGGCGGCAGGGTCCGCTCCGCGCCGATCACGATCAGAAGGTAGAAGCGGGAGAGCGCCGGCGGCGCGCCCGGTCAGTAGCGCTTCGTCAGGCGCAGCGATCGGCTGTCGGCGCTGACGTGGAAGAGCGACTCCAGAGCCGGCCGGTAGCGGCTGACCCCGGCGGGCTGGCCGTTGATCGTCTCCACCTCGATCGATCGCACGGGCGACGCCTCCCGGGTGACGAGCACCTGGAGAAACCGCAGGTAGTGCGTCAGGTCCGGGTCGGTCGGCTCGGCCTGGATCTCGAGACGCCGGCCCCGCCCCTCGGAGGTGACGATCAGCCGGGAACCGTGGAACACCAGATGCGTCGATTCGGACCGCTTCGGCAGCTTTAGCCGTTCGATTCCCAGTCCACAGGGGGACGCCGGGTCGACACCGTTCACCCAGAAGACGCGGTCCTCGTCGAGCCCCCGCGTCAAGACCTCCACAGCCTCAGGCGTTGCGAACTGGACCCCCCCGACCCCCTCGAAGAACCGCCCTGCCACCGCCTCACCGGCCAGCTCCAGCAGCTGGAGGCTCCGGAACAGGGGCGCCCACCGCAGCCCGGGCAGCTCCCTCGCCGCCAGCTCCCGGAACACCACGCCCCACCGCGCCAGCAGCACCCGGGCCCGGTCCCGGGACAGCTCCTCGCCCTCCAGAGGATCCTCGGGCTCCGCCGGCGGAGGGAGCCGGTACCAGCCCCCGGTCATGGGCCGCGTGGACCGCCAGCGACCGAGCCCGATGCGTCTCGACCGGGTCGAGCCCGGGGACGGGAGGCCGGCCGGGAGGGCCGCCCTGAATCGGCTGGCCAGGCCATGACGCACCGCGTCAAAGCCGTCGTTCGACACGATCCCCCTCCAGCACAGGTCCCACAACCGGGCGGAGAGCGCCGCCGAGTCGAGCCCCGAGTGCGTCGCCAGCTCGACGAACGAGAATCTCCCCCGGGAGGCCGGGAACAGCGCGTCGGCGCTGACCAGGGCGTCGGGGCCCGGCCGGTCCTCGAGCGCGGCGAACAGCTCCAGATCGGGCAGGAGCGAGAAGGCGATCCGCTGGTTCCCGCAACCGAACCACAGAAGATCGGTGTGCGTCAGAACCGAATCGAGCCATTCCGTCCGGTACGGATCGAGGCGAGCGGGCAGGATGTGGGTCTCCCAGCACCCGGCCGGAGCCGGAAAACCGAGCAACGGTTCCAGGGCGTGCTGGACCGAGTCCTCGGCTCCGCCGGGGGGGAGCGGCTGGCCGCCCAGACCCTGGTGCAGCGCCAAGAAGAGCGGCAGCTTCTCGGGGCCGAGCGCCTCGAACGCCGGCCTGGCCCGGGCGCGCGCGGCCCGGAGCAGCCGCTGGAGGTTCCGGGTGTCCGAGACCTCCAGGCGCTCGCCGCCGGTGAGCGTTCCGACCACCAGGCTCTGCTCGTCGACCCCGACCTGCACGGCGTCGAGGAGCTGCTCCTCCGGGAGGCCGAGGAGGCCGGCCACCGTCGCCACGGCGATCGGTCCCTGGAAGCGCAGCCACTCGGACAGCAGGCCGGGCAGATCGGCGACGCGCTCGGAGGCCGGGCGCCGCCGGTCGAGCTCCGCCGCGGCCTGGAGCGCCTCTTCCGTGGCAGGAGTGCCGTCCAGGGCGGCGCCGAGGAGCGCCGGAGCCGGGTCGATCCCCAGCGCCTCCACGATCGGGCCCACCCACTCGACGGAGCAGACCACCGGCCGGGCCGCGCCGGTCACCGGGAGGGCGACGACCCTGGCCGCCACCCCGGCGAGCACGGCGGTCCGGTCGAGCCGGTGATCGCGCTCCACGGCATCCAGAAGCTCCAGCCACTCGTCGGCGCCGACGAAGACCCTGTCGGTGACCAGCTGCTGCAGCTCCGCCGCGTCCGCGGGAGCGTAGCCAGGGCAGGTGCGCTGCAGCTTGGTGCGGAGAATCTCGGCCTGCTCCGCCGGCACCGGCGGCCTGGACCCGGGCGACAGCGCCACCTCGGAGATCAGCGATCGGTCGAGACGGGACCGCCCCACCGCCGGCGTGTCGTCCTCGTACATCAGCCGGTTCGTCCTCTTCCAGAGCACGTCGCCGGCCAGCGGCGTCGGCCTCGTCGTCTCGACCTCGCTGACCCGGATCTGCCCCTGGGCCAGCTCGGCCAGAAGAAGCCGGAGACGGTCGAGCTCCATCTCGTCGTTCAGGCACGTGCGCCAGGCCTCGAGGACCATGGGGAAGTCGTCGAACGAGCCGACGGCGGCCAGCAGCTCCTTGGCCCTCTGCCGGCTCAGCCAGAGCGGCGTCCGTCGTCCGAATCCGGCCTTCGGCAGCAGCAGAGCCCTGCCCGCGCTCTCCCTGAA
>JACQZM010000479.1:0-12122 GCA_016213885.1 Candidatus Rifleibacteriota bacterium
AGCGGTCCGGAGCATGACGAGGCGCTGGCGCTTGCGGGTAAGGTCGCCGAGTACCTGGTGGAGCAGGGCTGGCCGAGGCCGGTCCGGGCCGACAGTGGCAATGGAGCGCACCTGCTCTGGCGGATCGACCTGCCGCCGGCTGACAGCGAGCTGGTGAAGCGGTGCCTTGAGGCGCTGGACGCGAGATTCTCTTCAGATAGAATCTCCGTGGATCGCACCGTGTTCAATCCGTCCCGAATTTGGAAGCTCTACGGGACGGTCGCACGCAAGGGCGATCCCACACCGGACCGTCCACACCGGCTGTCACGCATCCTCGACGTGCCCGATATGGTCGAGGTCGTGCCCCGGGAGTTCCTCGAGACCCTTGCCTCGGAGGCGCCGGAAGGGAAGCCCGGACAGAAGCCCGGCGGTGCGAAGTCTACTAGGAATCCCGGAGGCCCGGGTCGATCGTGGGACGTGGCGGAGTGGGTGGTAGCCCACGGTCTTGAGGTGCGCGGACCCGAGCCCTATCAGGGTGGTCGCCGATGGGTGTTCAAGGTCTGTCCGTGGAACGTGGACCACACGAACGGATCGGCGTTCATTCTCGAGCTGGCGAACGGCGCGCTGTCGGCCGGCTGCCACCATAACGGGTGCCAGGACAAGGGGTGGGAGGACCTTCGGGATGTCATCGAGCCGGGCTGGAAGGACCGGGCGAAGCACGACCGGCAGGACCCGCTGGACGATTTGAACGATCCCGACGAGCCCGACCCTGGTGTGAACGTCGAGCCCGACGCCGCACCGTTCCCGGTCAAGGTTCTGCCGAGCTGCCTGCAAGACTACGGTCTCGCCGAGTCCGAGTCGGTGATCTGCCCCATTGACTACGTGGCCCTCACCATGATCGTCGTCGCAGGCGTTGCGGGTGGGGCAAGCCGGGAGCTCGAGGTCAAGCCAGGGTGGACCGCCGCCGGAAACCTGTTCGCGGCGATCGTAGCGCCGCCGGCGAGCGCCAAGAGCCCCGCGATGAATGCGGTCCTGGCACCGCTCTACAGGCGCCAACGTGAGCTTGATGACCTCAACCGCGAGGCCGAGGCTCGGTTCGAGTCGGAGATGGCCCTGCGCCGTGGAAAGAAGGAAGCGGGGGTGCCGCTCCAGCGCCCCCGGCGCCAGAAGGTCGTGACCACGGACGCCACGATGGAGGGGCTCACCGCCATCCTGGAGCACAACGGGCGGGGGCTGCTCTATCACGCCGACGAGCTGTCCGCGTGGGTCCGGTCGATGAACGCCTACAGGTCGGCCGGCAAGGGGGCGGATCGGGAGAACTGGCTCCGGATCTGGCAAGGCCAGCCGATCCACCTGGACCGCAAGACCAGTGGGAGTGTCAGCGTGCGCCGGCCGTTCGTGTCGGTGCTCGGGTGCATCCCGCCGGATGTTCTACCGGCGCTCGCCTCGGCCGGCGAGGTCGAGGACGGATTCACCCACCGGCTCTGTCTGGTCTACCCGAGGCCGGTCCCACGCCGCTGGACCGACACCTACGTTGCCTCCGACCTGAAGGCACGCTGGCACAAGGCCGTGAATGCGCTCTTTGCCCTGCCGTTCAACGGCGAGGCCGAAGTCTTGAGGTTCAGTCCGCAGGCCAAGGGGCTGTTCGCCGAGCTGGCGAGCCAGCACTACCGGGAGATGGGGGGGGGCCTCTCGCCGATGCTTGCGGGCGTCTGGGGCAAGGCGGACAACCATGCCGCGCGGTTCGCCATGGTCCTACAGCTTCTGGCCGGGGCGACCGGCAGCGGCCGACTCGATGCCGTCGAGGAGCTGTCTGTCCTCGGAGGGTGGGCCTTGGCCGACTACGTGAAGGACCACGCCCGGAAGGCCTACCCGGCGATCCGGGCCGACAAGATCGACCGGCAGGTCTTGCAGGCGCTCGAGTGGCTCCGGGCGAAGGGCGGCGCGGCGACCCTGCGGGAGATCTACCGGTCGGGTGTCGGCAATTCGAAGAACGCCCGGACGGCTCGCAAGCTCGCCCGGGAGCTCATCGACCGAGGGCACTGTCGAGCCGGCAAGACGACCGCCGGTGGGAAAGAGCGGCCCGCCATCGTTCTTCGCGATCTGTCGGGAAGTGTCAGGTGACATGTCGGGTGATTTACCCGACACTTCGTTTGGCTCTGGGAGAGGGTCTTAGGGTACTTGTCGGATAGAAAATGATGATAGTACTTTTTTCTTCTTAGGAACCAACAATGACTACAGCCCGGGTCCTTTTGGAGACATATGGCGATTCACCCGACAAAACGCTGGAAAGCCGCGTCCAGAGCGAATCCAAGTGTCGGGTAACGCAACCCGACAAACGGCCGACACTTGCCGACAGGCTGGAGTGGGTGGCGAGCGTGCCGCATCCCGAGGGGACCTACCAGGTCGAGCTGGTCGGCGCGGTCGGCGACCGGCGTGGGTGGGTGGTCCACAGTCCCGTTGCGTATCGGTGGGTCGGTCGGACCGCGCCGCCGGATAGACTCCGGTCGGAGCTCCTGGCCCTGCTGGCGAACCACGCCCAGGAGGTCGCCGACGGGGTCGATCGGGCCAAGTCCTGATAGCTAATCAGCGGGTCATGCGGTCGAGCTAGGCCACGTAAAGCCGCTGTCAAGGCCTCTGTACGAACTAAGCATGGTCGGCGACTGGACGCAAGAACGGGCGCTAGGTAACTTCCCAGGTAACTTCGCGGCGCGGTGACCACCCTTTTTCGACCGGAGATGGACCTCTTCTCGGCTCGTTTCCTCCCGGAGATGGACCTCTTCTCGGCTCGCCCGCCGACTTGGCCGCCGAGTAGTCCGATCGGCCTGCCACGAGCCAGCCAGAGGCTTGCTTGACTCGAATCGTCAAGTTATCCTTCTGACATGCGCTCCCCGTCGCAAGCGGCTGCGAACTGGCGCACCATCGCCGGCTTGCTTGAACACCTGGGACAGGCCGCCGCGCCGAGCCCCGCAATCGACTCGGCGACTCCGAGAAGATGGTCAATCGCCAGCTCCACGGCGGTCGGGTCCGAGTAGACGGATTCGGCAGCCTGGATCAGAGCCGCCTTAGAAGCACCAAGCCACTGGTGAAGTCGTCGCGCCACGTCGGAGACCTCGAACTCCTGGACCGCCTCGGCCGGCGATATTTCCCGGACCGGGCGCCCGAGCCGCAGGAAGCCGAGACTCCCTTTCTCGAACGCGACGAGCACCCTGCCGGTCTGGACCCGCAGGAGTGCATCGGGACCGGCGGTCAACGGAAGCGCCAGTACGTCACCATGGGTTCCGGAGAGGATCGCCCCGAATACGTGAACGAGCTCGGACGCGGCTACGGCGAGACGTTCCAGGTCGGCGGCTTCCTGGGCCTGTTTCGATAGAAGAGAGGCGGTCGCTGCTGCGCGTTCCGCCTCGGTCTTCTGCTGGGCGAGCTGGCGCTCCTGTTCCTCAGCGGCGAGCCGAGCTTTCTCGCGGGCGCGAGCTCGCAATTCCCGCTTGCCTTGCGGCGACTCCGCCCACTCGCGGCGGGCGCGGAGGGCCGCCTCGACCTCGTCCGCAACGGAGTCGCGTCCACGCTCGAACAGCGCCGCATATCGTGGGCGAGCTCCTGGCATGAACCGCGACAATTGCCGCTCCAGGTCGCCCTTGCCCGCGTCAGCGAGCCGCTCGCTGCCATCGACCGTGTATCGCGCCAGGTCGAGCGCAACCGAGAGCCCGGCAAGAAAAAGCTCCGCGTCATCTCGGTTCCGGAAAGTCTCGACCTCCTCGCCGTCTCGCAAAACAGACCACCCGGCAGGAACGGCGTTCAGCGCAAGGGTCATGATTCTCTCCTGTTCCGAGCCAGACCGAGAGAACCCGGCGCGGCGACGCCGAACAGGTAAGGGCGCCTCGGCCCGAGGTTCTCCCGGTGCGACTCGTTATCCAAGGTCGAACGGATTGACCGGTCGGTATCCGCTCTGAAGTGTCCCAGGTTCCAGCGGCGCCTGCTCCGGTGCCGGCTCCCGGGGCGCCGGCCTCGGGTCCGGTGCCTTGCGGATCCGCTTGCCATCGTTTTTTCGACGAATTCTCCGCTTCCGTTCCCCTCGGGTCACGAATATTCCTCCTCGTCGGGATCCAGCGTCACGTAACACCTGGCGTCGATCGGCTCGATGGATGCCATCGACTCGAGCGTCTCACGAGAGACCGGGACCCCGAGCCGGGCGTAGTACTCGGTGTAAGCCTTGACCCGCTTCTCATGTTTGGAAAGCCGCTCGGCAGCACGAGCCGAGAGTTGCTTGCGCTTCCGCGCCGCCTTGGCCTTTGCGCGGGCGAGCTTCAGCCGAGCTGCCTGGTCTTTCTTGGTCATGACTGACCCCCGACGGCCTGCTCGAGGCGCTGGATCTCCTGGTCGAGTTCATCCGGATCGGTCGGCAGACCATCCACGTCGAGCGGACTGGAGTAGTGAGGCTCTTCATCCGGCCCGTCGGCACCTGCTCGCCGGCCTCGGCGGTCTGCTCGCCGGCCTCGGGGTCCCATGACCGAAGAGGCCGTGCCGTACGACAGGGAACGAACCGCCCAACAACCTCGACACGCTCTCCTGGAGCCAGCCTTGGATGCTCGCTCTCTGACGCCACGGCGGGCAATCGGAACACGAGCAAGAGCGCCTTGGCCGCGTCCAAACTGACTCTTGCCAAACACATGAGCTCCTGGCACCGTTCAAGGGTCGAACCGCCAGCCTCGACCCGGGCCTCGACGCCCTCAAGTTGCCGGCGGAGAACCCGCTGGAGTCTCTCGGCGTTCCGTTGCGCGGCCCGCAACGCCCGCCCCCGGCGTTGATCATCCGTCACCGTCACGAAGATCCGTCTCGGCGTCTCCGGTCGGTCTGCAACCGGGCCTGGAACCAGACCGGTCAACGAGACCAACATGTAGAAGCGAGTCGCGTTCCGGGCGTCCCGGATCGGCGCCCGCTCGACCTTCCACCCCAGAGCATCCTGGCCGATCATGCCGCCCAGAAACAGGCCCGCTTGAATCGCCCGACCGTGAGCGGTGCTCTCCGGTCGGGCAAACGGACTGAACTCGGGCAGCTCCGCGACCTCGCCCGGCGACACCGGTTCCGCCCCAAACGTGCGCCACCAGGCAAGGGCCAAGGTCTGCCATTCCGCTGTATGAGCTGTCAGGTCAACGTGCGGCTCCACAAACCAAGGGTACACCATCGCGCGGAGTCATGCACTACCCATTGTGGTCTTGCTTGGCAAGGCCATACCGGTGGTGTAGGTGTCCCGGTTCTGGGACCCGGGGGTGTTGCTTCACCAGCTCGCACGGCCCCTGCCAGGTCCGGCCTATCTTTGGCGAGCTTGTCTCTTCGGGCGACGGCGGAAGGGCTTGTTCGGCTGGCTGCGGCCACCTTCCGTCCAAGCTCCTCCGCCTCGTCAACGGGCGCGGAGGGGCGTCCCCCCCTTCGGCCTTACTCGTCGGTCCCGGCGTCGGTGTTCACGGTGCGCCCACGGGGTAACAGGAACCGGGCCGTCTTGGGACACCCAGCAGGGCATCTCCCTGCCCCGCCCTTGTGCTCCAGCGTCCCCAGGGAGATACTCTCCCACGACTCAGGGAGGAGCGATCCTGGAGCCCCGGAGGCGGGCCGACGGGCTCGGGGCTTGACGTATTCCCGGCCCGGCAAGCGTCCGGTGGTGGTGGGGGCGCGCCAAGTTGAAAGTGCCCTGGAGAGTGCCCTGGAGCCAAGAGGGGCGAAAGATGGTGCGAACGGCAAATTTCCTTTAATGGCTCTGGTGGCGTATCTAGGTGGCAGGCTGGACTGTGGATAGGCTCCCGGTGGGCCGGACAAAAGGTGAGGGGCTCCGGAATCGCTCCCGGAGCCCCTCTCGACTGGCTGAGGAGGAAGGACTCGAACCTTCAACCGCCTGATCCAGAGCCAGATAGTGCTTCTCTCAGGAAGGAGATGCGGGGGGCCTCGATCCAGACCAGGGGCAAGCTGACCCCGTGGGCCGCTTTCTCGCCGCGCCCCCTGGCTATCGAGACCCGCTCCTGGAACCGGGCGCCGGCTCCGTGGGCCGGTGTCGTGGGGGGCGGCCATGCCAAGGGGGTCACCGCGCTCTGAAGTTACCTGGGAAGTTACCTAGCGGCGTTTTTCGGGACTTCTGCTGGAGGGGCTGATTCTTGCGGATCGGCTCTGGGAGCTGGAGCCGGCGGCCGGAATCGAACCGGCGACCTGCTGATTACAAGTCAGCTGCTCTACCAGCTGAGCTACACCGGCCTGGTTGCACGCTCATTATAGGCCCCGCCGCCTGGGCCGTCAACGAACCGCCCGCCTCGGGAGACCCACCCTCCAAGCGGTGCCGACCGGCCGACTCCCTCCCCGGCCAGAGGCCCTGGCAGGCTCACTGGACCACCTTGTGGGCCATGGTGCGATACCTGTTCCGGGGATCGACCTCGTCGGCCTGCCGCAACAGCTCCCTGGCCCGATCGCGCGCCCCGAGACGGGCCGTGGCCATGGCGGCGAAGTACAGGTCCGTGGCGGAATCGGCCCGGGACTGGTGGTACTCCAGCGCCTTGTCGAGGTGGTTCAGCGACTCGCGATACCGGCTCAGACCGTAGTAGACGCACCCCAGGGTACCCTGGAAGTACGGGCTGAACGGGTTGATCTCCACGGCTCGCTTGGCCAGCGGCAGCGCCTCTTTCAGGTCCCGACCCTCCTCGAAAAGGAACCACGCGAGGTTGTTGTGACCCACCCCCGGGTTCTTGTCCAGCCGGGCTCTGAGAAGGTTCTCGTACACCTGGAAGTGCTTCAGACCCCGCTCGATCTGCCCCAGCCGCCTCAGGGCGTCGCCCCGGTAGTACTCGACGAGCGGGTCCGCCTCGGAAGCCCGGGCACCGCATCTCTCCAGGATGGCCAGGGCCTTCCGGTGGTCGCCGGCCTCCAGGTAACCACGGCCGAGGAGGAGCTTCACGTCGTCGCGGTCCGGATCGAGGGTGTGGGCCGCCTCGAGCTCCCGCAGCGAATCGGCGCTGCGGCCGGTCTCCCTGTAGAGGTCGCTCAGGTGGTAGTGGGGCACGGCGCTGTCCGGGTCCATCTGGACCAGCCCCGTGAGAATCCGCTCCGCCTCCTT
Organism: Candidatus Rifleibacteriota bacterium; assembly: GCA_016213885.1. GTDB lineage: Bacteria > Muiribacteriota > UBA6191 > JACPRK01 > JACQZM01 > JACQZM01. The sequence goes on from JACQZM010000479.1 coordinate 7,076, forward strand.
GTCCTTGCCGTCGCGCATCTCGATCCGGGCCAGCGCCCAGAGGGCGGTGACCGGCCTGGGCCTCAGACTGGCAGCCTGCCGGAATGCCAGGCGCGCCGCCACCAGGTCGCCCCTCCGGCACGCCTGCTCTCCCTGCCTGATCCACCTGATCCAGGCGGCTCCCCGGTACGTCCCCGCGGCGGCCAGCACCAGCAGGAGGCATCCCGCAGCCCACCGAACGCCGGGCCGCGGCACCACGTGCGGGACTCGAGGCACCAGCACCAGCCCGGAGAGCAGGCCTCCGACCAGACCTCCGACGTGGGCCCAGTTGTCGATGTTCTTGACCTGGGACCCGGCCAGCAAGAACGCCAGGATCCAGAGACAGAAGAACACCACGTCTCTCGTCTGCACACCGCCAGAAGAGGCGCTCCTGTTGGTGGTGAGGAACGCCAGGAGCGCTCCGAACAGACCGAAGATGGCGCCGGAAGCGCCGGCAGAGAGCTGATCGTGGAAGCAGAAACCCGCGATGACGCCGCAGATACCGGAGATGATGTAGATCTGTACGAGACAGCCGGTCCCGATGACCCTCTCCAGGGCCCGGCCGAAGGGGTAGAGTACGACGCAGTTGCCGGCGAGGTGCCAGGCCCCGATGTGGATGAAGATGGGAGTGATGAAGCGCCACAGCTGGCCCTGGTAGATCAGCTCGTTGGACTTGGCCCCCCAGGACAGCAGCACCAGGGCGTCCTCGCCGCCGCCGCGCATGGTCAGCCCCACGAAGACGATGCAGTTGGCCACCAGCAGAGCCAGCGTCCCCACGGGGAAGAACGTCCGGCGGCGAGACCGGGCCCCCTGGCCGCCGCCGGCTGTCCCGTCACCGCCGACGAGCCACGACAGAAGACCGGACAGTCCCGCAGCTTCCACCTTCGAACCGTCGCCCGGCCCGGGCGCCTTGGCGAACACCGCCGCGGAACCGGCTGTACCGGGGGCCGGCGAGCCTCCGGAGCCCCAGTCCGCGAGGTCGTCCGTGGCATCGGGCTGAACGCCCAGAAGACACCGGTCGCACAGAGTCCCGGTCACGCCCAGCGGCAGCGTGGTGCCGCACCGCTTGCAGACCTCAGTGCCCACGGGTCGACCTCAGTCCGACGAGATGTCGATAGGGAACTCGACGGTCACCGGCTCGCCATCCCTGTACGACAGCGAGAGCCGCGCCCCCGCGCCCATCGGCCCCGCGTCCGGGTCGACGACGGCGCGCCCGGCCTCGGGGACGACCGGCTCCAGCGAGAACACGAACGTGGCTCGGTCGGATCCCTGTTTCCTGTCCAGCAGACCGTCGAGCGTGGGGACCTTCCGGACCCCACCGACGACCCTGTGGCTCGCGCCGCCTTCGAGAGACAGAGCCACCGATCTCGCCGGCAGAAGCCCTCTGTTCCGGAGCGACACGGAGAGACTCCGCGTGCCGGTAGCGACCTGCCAGGTCAGGCCCGGGTCTGCTCCGGCGGACCGGGCGATGGTGAGGTTCGCGTGGAGCACGTCGTCGGCCAGCCTGGCGAGCTCGGCCTCCTCGGGGAAGAACGTCCGCCCGATCTCCAGCTCGAGGGCGATGATCCGGTTCTTCTCGTGCCGCTCCCCGTAGAGCCAGTCGTCGTGTCGCCCCGTGGACGCATAGCCCACCGTCCCCTTCACGTTGCCGAACCGGTAGCGGTTCGTCCGGGTCAACTCCCGGGCCAGCTCCTCGTAGACGAGTCGGTCCTCGGGCTGGCGAGCCGCCGTACCGTAGGGGTAGATGAGGTACTGGCCGTAAGAATGATAGGAGAGCGAGGCGACGAACCGGTGGCGCGTCACGAACGCCCTGAACGCCTGGGTCTCGGGCTCGGAGAACGGTCTTTCGCCCCGGTACACCGCCGAGCCCGGATCGCCGGACGAGCCGCTCTCGGCCTGGTCATCGCCCCACCGGTAGCCGAAGTTCCGGTTCAGGTCCACCCCGATGGCACCTCCGGATCCGATCCGCCGACGGTTCTTTCGCCACCACATGTCGGTCTGCATCGAGAACTCCCGGCCGTCCGGGTTGAGCAGCGGCACGAACCATAGCTGTCTGCGGTCCAGCAGCAGGTCCACGGTCCGATCGCGCCCTGCCCGCTGCACCAGGTACCGGATGAAAGCCAGCAACAGCTCCGTCGTGGCGATCTCACGGGAGTGGATGCCCGCGAAGTAGAGGACCTCGGGCCTGAGGTCGGGCCGCCGGTCGACGCCCCGGCAGACCTTCACGGCCAGGATCTTCCTGTCCGCGAGGCCGTTTTGGGTCTCCCAGCTATCGCCGATGGCGGTCACGGAGACCAGATCGGGATGCCGGGCTGCGAGCTCGTCGAGCTCGGTCTCCATCTCGGAGTACGTGTGATAGCCGCCCATGCCCGGGCGACTCCGCATCCTCTTGACGACGCCCTCGATGTCGGCCTGCACCAGATCGACCCGGAGGCCGGCGGACCTCAGGACGGCGACGACGCTCTCGGGGGCCACGATGTCCACGTACTCTCTGGGCTTGGCGAGGACCACCAGGACGTCTTCGGTCAGCACGCGGCTGTACTCCGCCTGGGTGGTCAGCCGGACGCGGTAGAAGTTCCGGGTCGCCTTGCCGGGGTCAGCGGCCAGGGCCGGAGGCGCGGCGCAGAGGACGAGGCACCATGCGACAACCCAGGTCAGGACGCACCGACATGATCGGACCCCGGACCGGGCTGTCATCGCTCCATTAGTACCCCAGCCCGGCTCGGGTGTCAATTCATCCCTCCCCGGCAAGACCGCTCCGGGCCAGCACGAATCCGATGCCCCCCCGACCGCCCGAGGCGGATCGGCTTCAGGATCCCCCACCTGGTCCACGAAGCTTGGCTTGTGATCGGACGGCGGCCTGGATCCAGGGCCACGATGGAAGTGGAGGGGATCCGGTCGAAGTCGCGCTCGGGGGCGAGAAGAAAGAGGAGAGGATCCGGATTGAGGTCGCGCTCGGGGGCGCGACTCGGACCCGGCGAGGCGCCGGGTATTGCGACTCGGATCCGGCGAGGCGCCGGGTCTTGGGCCGACCATGCTGGATCCGACCAGGAGCGACGCGATATGATGACCACCGCCCCGTCTTGTCGCCGGTCTGTTCCGAGGAGCAGCGATTCGATGGACACTGGCAATCCCGACACCGCCCATTCCCAGGAGGGCATCCGCAAGGAGCTCGCCAAGATCAACCCGCTGGAGGGACGAAAGGACGACCAGGCGTTCGGCGCGCTCCTGGATGCCCTGAACAGCCCGTTCTGGGCGGTCCGGAAGCGGGCGGCCGAGCTCCTCGCCGGGATCGGGGAGATGGCGGTGCAGCGCATCCAGGAGCAGTTCCAGGCCCTGACCGACAACCAGCGTCACTGGTCGTTGACCATCGTGGCCTGGGTGGTCAAGGCCGGGGCTCTCCCCTGGCTGAAGAACGCCTACGCCGCCCGGAGCTCCGCGGTCAGGTCGTCGGTCATCGCCGCTGTTTCGGAGATCCAGGGGCCCGAGGCGGTCGACCTGCTGATGCGGGCGCTGGAGGATGACTCCTGGCTCAACCGGTACGCCGCCGCGGAAGCGCTGGAGAGGCGGGGCGAGGAGGTCCTCGAGAAGCTCAAGCAGGGGTTCATGGAGGGGCGGGGCGACATCAAGCTGTGGAGCCTCCAGCTGCTGGTCCGGATCTTCGGTCGCGGCGCGGCCAACTTTCTGGCCACCTGCAAGTCCCACGAGGATCCGGACATCCGGCACTACGGGATCCGGGCCCTCGGCGAGTCCGACGACGAGTGGGCGATCCGGCAGCTCGTCGAGGCGCTTGCAGACTCGCATTTCATCAACCGGAGACTGGCGAGCCGGACCCTGGTGGCCAAGGGCAAGCGGTCCGTCACCGCCCTGGTGGAGTCGCTCTCCGGCGGCAATCTGGACATCATCTACTGGGCGCTCCAGACCCTGGGGAAGATCGGTGACGAGGCCATGGTGAAGCCGATCGTGTTGCTGGTCCTCTCGTCGCACGGGGACCGGGCCGCCGAGATCCGGGAGTGGGCCGTCGACTCGCTGGGCGAGCTCAAGACGGAGGCGTCGGCCAAGCGACTGCTGGAGATCGCCACGGAATTTCCGGACATGCGCCCCAAGATCGGCCAGATGCTCCAGACTTTCAAGGCGCGGGCCGTCAGCATCCTGTTGAAGGATGCTCTGTCGCCGAACGCGGACCTGAAGACCTTCTGCCGGAACACCCTGGACAGCATGAACCTCCCGGGCGCCCGCACCCTCCTCGAGGATCTGGAGAAGCGGGGCAAGGTGGAGGTGGACAGCCTCATGAAGGCGATCAAATCCCTGGCTCCACTCCAGCTCGAGGAGGCGTTCGCCCGCCCCAGGCTGGACGTGACCCAGCTCACCGCCTTCATTCCCTCCCTGTCCGCCACCGATGTCTCGAGCATCAGCCGCATCGCCGTGGGGATGTCCCGGGACGAGCTGACCCGACTGGCCGCGGCGGCGCGCCAGAAGGAGGGCACCACCCAGCCGCCCCGGAGCGGCACCAGGAGGGAGATCGCCCTGGGTGCCGAGCCTGCGGCCCAGACCTATCCGGTCGCCCTCGACGACATTCTCAAGAAGGCGATCAACGCTGGCGCCTCCGACATCCATCTCAAGCCGGGGCTCCCCCCGATATTCAGGATCCGGGGAGTCCTGGGCCAGACCGAGCTTCCGGTGTTGACCCCCAAGGACACCCAGGACCTCATCACCGCCTCCCTGGCGGAGAACCTGTACAAGCATCTGATCACGCGAAAGGAGCTCGACGCGGGCTACGAGATCCAGGGCGTGTCCCGGTTCAGGCTCAACTGCTTCTCGGAGATGAACGGGTACGGGATGGTGGCCCGGGTGATCCCGAACCGGGTCCCGACCCTGGCCGACCTGGAACTCCCCCGGGTCTTCCGGACGTTCTGCAACTACATCCACGGGATCATCCTGATCTGTGGCCCCACCGGAAGCGGCAAGTCGACGACGCTGGCCGCCATGATCGACTACATCAACGAGACCCGGGAAGAGCACGTCCTGA
>JACQZM010000479.1:12150-26427 GCA_016213885.1 Candidatus Rifleibacteriota bacterium
GTCCTGACCATCGAGGACCCGATCGAGTTCAGGCACCCGAACAAGAAGTGCCTGCTCACCAGCCGGGAGCTGGGGGCCAACACCCTCTCGTTCGCCAACGCCCTGCGCAGTGCCCTCCGCGAGGACCCTGACATCATCCTCGTGGGGGAGCTGCGGGATTTCGAGACCGTGGAGCTGGCGCTGACCGCCGCCGAGACCGGTCATCTGGTTCTGACCACTCTGCACACCGGGACGAGCGCCGAGGCCGTGGACCGGCTGATCAACACCTATCCGCCCGAGCAGCAGCCCAACGCCCGGGTTCTCCTGGCCTCGGTGCTCAAGGCGGTGGTCTGCCAGATGCTGCTGCCCACGACCGACAGCAAGCGGACCGCCGTCTTCGAGATCCTGATCAACAACTACGCCGTGGGGAACCTCATCCGGGAGAAGAAGATGAACCAGGTCGACCAGGTCATCGTGACCGGTCGCAAGGACGGCATGCAGTCCAGGGACGACCACCTCTACGACCTGGTCCGTCTCGGCCGGATCACCATGACCACGGCGCTGGAGTACGCTCTGAACCGGCCCGAGCTCGAGGCGAAGCTGAAGAGGACCGGCTAGCAGCCAGCGCTAGGGAGTCGCCGTGACGTCTCCCCCCGAGAGGGTGAACGCGGGGAGGATGATCCGGAACGTGGACCCCCGGCCCTCCTCGCTCTCGACCTCGATGCGCCCCTGGTGCTCCTCGATGATGCGGCGGGCCACCGACAACCCGAGGCCCGGGCTCTGCCAGTTCTCTTTCGTGGTCCAGAACGGGTCGAAGATCCGGTCCTGGTTGGCCTTGGAGATCCCCTTGCCGGTGTCCGAAACGGACCCGAAGACCCAGGCCCCATCGCCGTCGAGCACGCCGCTCCGCACCGTGATGGTGCCGCTCTCGGTCATGATCTGGCTGGCGTTGGTCAGGATGTTGATGAAGACCTGCTTCAGCTTCTCCTGATCGCCCCGGACCTGGGGCACCGCGTTGCCGAGCTCCATGCGCACCTCGATGGCCCGGCCGGCCCACCCCAGAGACGCCAGGGAGACGGCGCTGGCCATGACGGCGTTCAGGTCGCAGTCTTCCCGGGGTCTCAGCAGAGGCTCGGCGTAGTCCCGCATGGCCCGGACCAGAGCCTGGATCCTCCGGGCGCTCTCGAACGCCAGCCGGACGCACTTCTGGGGCCGTTGCTCGGCCACCATGGTCTGCATCATCTCGAGCTGGCCCAGCACGACCGTGAGCGGGTTGTTGACCTCGTGGCACAGCCCGGCGGTCAGCCGTCCCAGGGAGATGTGCTTCTCGATCCCCACGAGCTCGCCGATGATGCGGCTGGTCCGCAGATGGGTGGCCACGCGGGCTTTCAGCTCCACCTCGCTGAACGGCTTCGTGATGTAGTCGGACGCGCCGGCCTCGAGGCCGGCGGCCACGTCTGCCGGCCGGTCCAGCGATGTGATCAGCAGCACCGGGATGTACCGAGTCTTCAGGTTCTCTTTCAGGAGCTTGCACACTTCCGTGCCGAGCATCCCCGGCAGGATGACGTCCAGGAGGATCAGGTCGGGCCGCCACTCCCAGGCAGTCTCGAGACCCTGACTCCCATCGGCGGCGGTGCGGACATCGTAGTCTTGCTTCTGAAGAGCCTTGGAGAGGCTCTGGCGGATCACGGCATCGTCATCGACGACAAGGATCTTGGCCTTGGAGATCATCTGAAAGTCCCCCATACAGCGTACCCGGACGGGCGACCCGAAGCCCCGCTCGAAGAATGAACTATAGCATGGTCGGGGCGAAGAGACAACCGGCGAAGACCCGGCGCCTCGCCGGGTCCGAGTCGCGCCCCCGAGCGCGACCTCAATCCGGATCCCTTCCTCTTCCTCTCCCCCGAGCGCGACCTCGATCCGGATCCCTTCCTCTTTCTTCTCGCTCCCGAGCGCGACTCCACGTGAACCCCCTCCACTTTCTTTGGTGACTCCGCAGCCAGGCCGAGGCCTGATCACAGGCCCGACTCCGCGAAACAGGTGGGGGATCCTGGCTTGCCAAGACCCGGCGCTTCGTGGACCGAGCGACCGCACCCGCCAGGAGGGCCCGGGCGCATGAGTGGGCTCGTCCGCGTCGCGCGCTCCGCGGCCGGGCCGGGCGAACAGGCTCCGGCTACCCGAAGACCACGGCCAGGAGCGCCGCCGTGACCAGCGCCGCCACCACGGTCATCGCGCCGGTCAGCCCGGCGAGCGGGATCCAGGCCGCTCCGCAGACCAGGGCCCCGAGGCTCGCTCCGCTCAGGTCCATGGCGTAGACCCTGCCGGCCCACCGGTCGGACCCGGAGGCCGAGCGACAGGAGACGATGGCGGCGAGCGCGGCGCCGTCCAGCAAACCGGTCGCGAACACCAGCCCCCAGAAGCCGGCGACGGCGGCCGGTCCGCTCGAGAGGCCGGCCAGGAGACCGGCGAAGGAACCGGCGGCTGCGGCCAGGACCGCCAGGCCCGACAGGGCTGCCACGAGCCTCGTTCTGGCAGTCGCGAGCCGCTGGTCGCCGGACCGGGCGCCCACGGCCAGACCGACCATGAAGGAGCCGACGATCCCTCCGATCTCCTGGTACACGCAGCCGCGCACGTTCTGGTAGGCCGCCAGCAGGCCGACCTGCAGGGCCATGCCGGCGAGGCCCACGATGAAGGCGGCCATCAGGAGCGCCGGTCGGGTCGGTCGCTCGCCCTGGCGCCGTCTCGCCACGCGGCCAGCCGCCAGGGCGCCCCCCAGGGCGAGCAGCGCCAGCGCCGCCGGTACCCGGACGGTCCAGGGCCCGGCGGCTCGCAGCAGATCGGCCAGGGTGTGCCCGCTCCTCATCTCCGCTCCGAGGATCAGACTCTCCGCGACGACCACCGGGTGGTCGTCGCGGTTCACCACTGCGGCGACACTGGCCAGAGCCGTTTCCAGCGCCTCGACGTGCTGCTGGACCTTCACCCGGTCGAGCGACTCCTGCGTGGCCAGGACGCCGCCGAAGAGACCTGCGAAGTAGTCCTCCGGCGAGACCGCGGCGGTCTCCACCGTGGACCCGGTCCTGATGACCACCCGTGGCGCGGCCCGTGGCCGGCCCGCGAGCCGCCTGCCCAGCGCTGCCGGGTCGAGGTCGATCGTGCCGGCCCCGGCCGAGGCCGCGAACAGGAACCCGTTGACCGGGGCGGCCCGGACCTGTGGGAACGCCTGCCGCAGGGCGCCAAACACGCTGGCGCCGCGGATCGACAGCCCGCCACCCACGTAGTCGGCCCCGGCTCCGTGGGTCGGAACCGTGAGGACCAGCGTCCCGCCGTCGGCCATCGCGCGGCGGCACTGCACGAAGAAGTCGACGGTGCAGTACCTGTTCACCGTCGACGAGTCCGGTTCGCCCGGCGAGACCACCACGAGGTCGTACTCGCCCCGGGGCGCGTTCCTGACGTACGCCCTTCCGTCGGCGGCGAGGCGCCGGACCCCCGGCCCGGAATCGCCGCGGCCGCCGTGCGCCCGGGCCAGGTCGAACAGGAGCCCGTCCAGCTCCACGGCGTCGACCCGCTCCAGGTCGTGCCGCATCAGCTCCTCCGGCAACCGGCCCAGCGCACCGCCGACCAGGAGCGCCCGGCGTGGCGCCGGATGCAGCGTCGCGCAGAGATCGGCGAACGGGCGCAGGTCGCTCGTGGCGGCCCCGGGCTCGAAGCTCGCCATCAGCGCCCCGCTGTGGTAGAGCGACACCTGGGCGGTCCCGGGCCGCGAGAGGGCGCAGAGCCTGCCGTACCCGGACTCCCTGACCTCCAGCAGGCGGTAGCCCGGCAGTCGACCGCTCCAGAACAGCTCCTCCAGCGGCCGTTCCAGGTCAGGGCAGGCGAGCGCCAGCGACAGGGCCGTGCCGAGGATGATCAGGGTCCGGGCGCTCCGGCCGTCGGGCCGCACGGCGAACCAGGTCGCCAGCGCCAGCGCCGCCCCGCCCAGCAGCGCGGTCCGGACCGGACCGGCCAGGCTCGTCACCAGCAAGACCGTCCCGAGCCCGGCAACGGCGGCCCCCCACGACTCGGCGCGGTACAGGGTCGAGAAGCCGGCCGGAGACGCTGCCCCGAGGGCCAGGCCGAACTCGAGTCCTCCGAGGATCGAGGCCGGCGCCGTGACGACCGCGGCCAGCGCCAGGGAGTGCGGAAGCGACAGGGTCTGCCCGGCGGCCACGGTCCCGAACCCGGCCAGGCCCCGCGCCGCGGCGATCTGGAGCGCCAGCACCAGACCGTTCAGGCCTGCCAGCGCGGCCACTGTCTCCCGCAGCCCGGCCGGCCCGGCTGACGGTCCCTCCGGGATCGCCGGCCGGGCGCCCCCGGTCCGGCCGATCCACCGCCCTGCCAGCGCCGTGCCGAGGGCGGTCCACCCGAGTCCTGCCGCCAGCACGACTCCGAAGAGAATCTCGCTGCCGTGGCAGAGCGCCATGATCTCGCGGAAGACCAGCACCTGGACGAGCTGAGCCCAGGCGCCCAGGCCCAGCGCCGCCAGGGTCAGTCCACCCGGCGAGGCGGGCCGCGGATCCCGGGTCGAGGTCACGCCCAGAGTCCCGGCAGCCGATGCTGGCAGCCCGGGCACTGACCTCCGGCCAGCTCGTGGGACAGGACCTTGAAGCCGAGCCGCTTGATCACTGCCTTGCCGCACCCGGGACAGTACGTGTGGTTCCCCTCGTGGGGCGCGACGTTGGAGATGTAGACGTACTTCAGGCCCGCCTCGAGACCGATCTTCCGGGCTCTCTCGAGCGTGGCCTGGGGCGTCTCCGGCAGGTCCCTGAGCTTGTACTGGGGCATGAATCGCTCCAGGTGCCAGGGCGTCTCGGCGCCCAGGTTCTTCACGATCCACGAGGCCATGGAGACCAGCGCTCCGGTCTCGTCGTTCAGCGTCGGCACGATCAGGGTCGCCACCTCGAGCCATTTGCCGGCAGCCTTGACGCGGACCATGGTCTCGAGCACAGGCTTGAGCCTGCCGCCGCACACCTTGCCGTAGAACTCCTCCGTCGGTCCCTTGAACGTGATGGTGGCCGCGGCGAACGGAGCCAGCACGTCATCGAACGGCTTCTCGTTCACGAAGCCGCCGGTGCAGAGCGTGGGCGTCAGCCCGCTGGACCTGGCCAGCCGGGCCATCCCGGTGACGAACTCGATGCTGTTGGTCGCCTCCGTGTAGGTGAAGACGATGCAGCGCAGCTCCCTGGCCTTGGCTTTTCCGATGGTCTTCTGCTGGTCGAAGTCCCGGAGGTTCCGCGTCTGGGTGGGGGACTTCTGGGAGAACTCCCAGTTCTGGCAGTAGAGGCACCTCAGGTTGCACCCGGCGTGAGCCACGGCCAGCGCGGACGAGCCCGGCAGCACGTGGGTGAGCGGGTTCTTCTCGATCGGATCGATGTTGAGGATGCACGGCTGGTCGTACCCGTGGGTCACCATGGAGCCGCCGCGGTTCTGGCGCACCCGGCAGATCCCCAGGTCGCCGTCGCCCAGCGACTCCTGGTGGGGGCACAGGTCGCACACGACCCGGTCCGCCTCGGCGTGCCAGTAGCTGGCGGGGTGCAGCCCGCCCTCGGCGGCGTGGGCCTCCCCTTCCAGCAGCCGGAGCACCAGCGGCCCCAGCCCGGCCGCCAGGCCGAGTCTCGTCATCGTGGTGAGGAACCGGCGTCGATTGTTCATCGGGTCTTCTCCGCTGTGGCGTCGAGGCGACGGATCAGGGCATCGCAGGCCTCGACCGTGACGGCGCCACGAGCCACGTTCGCTTCTTCACAGTCGCCTCCCGGGAGCGCGTGCCCGTCGACCGCCAAGTACGGGCGGAGAGTGATTCCTGGGGCGACCGACGACTCGAGCCGGACCGGGGACCTCAAGAAGAGCTCCAGACCCGTCGGGCGCCAGGGAATCAACGAGCTCAGCTTGGCCAGAGGGCCCAGAGGAGCGATCGTCTACCGACGGACGTTGCCAGTACAACCATCTTCGTTCTCCTCGTCACCCAGGGGAACGAGCAACGTGGCGTCTACATCCTTGGTCAGACGGGGTTCTCCCCACTTCAAGACAGCCAGACCGCCGATCAAGGCATACGGAATGCGTGCACGAGCCAGCTCCTCGTGCAGCCTCCAGGCGGCTTCAAACTGGGGATTCACGCCAACGACGCCCGTCCCACGCGATCGAGAGTCGACCGACGCGCCACGAGATGACGAGCGTGGAGGCGGTCGAGAGCCCCCCTTTCCAGCGGATCGATAGGGAATTCGAGGAGAGCCTGGAAGGCCTCGAAGTCGGCGAGAGCCTGCTCGTGGGTCAGGCCCCGCAGCCTCTCTCTCCGCTCTCATTCGGTCACCTGACCAGCGGCCTTCTGCCCCCGGAGGAACGTCTCAAGCTGTCCCCGTGTTGGTCTCATCATAGGGATTGTAGCATCCGGTCCAGGCCGAAGGCACGCCTCTGGGTGGCCAGGATGCGACGGTTGACTGGACGTGGGATGGGGAGGCGACCGCCAGCCTGGGAACGTCGAGCCCGTTCGACATCGGGGGATCCTGGCTGCCCGTCCTCGCGGGTTGCCGACCTGGAGCTGGCACCGTGCCAGGTCAAGTGATAACATTTGAGCAGTTGGAGCCAACATCGATGCTCTAGTGATCATATCCGATCGCTTGGGCCTCCCGGCTCCACGACGCCATGACCCTGCAGCTTCACGGCCCGGAGGAGTTGAGGACTCTCCTGGCCTCCCGCACGCGCGAGCTTCGACTCCTCGCGGGCTGGAAGCAGAGCACCCTGGCGACCCGGTCCGGCGTCTCGCTGCCCACCCTCCGCCGGTTCGAACGGTCGGGCAAGGCCTCTCTGGACACGTTTCTTCGGGTCTGCCACGCCCTGGGTCGGCTCGACGAGCTGGCGGCTCTCCTCGAGCCGCCTCCCGCGCGCTCCCTGCGGGAGCTCGAGGCATCGTCGAGACGCCCGGCGCCGCGGAGAGGCCGGCGGTGATCCAGCGGCTCGGGGTGTACATGTCGTTCGAGCGCGGCCAGGAGACTCCCGTGGGCACTCTGGCCCGATCGGGCCGTCGCCTGTTCTTCGAGTACGATCCTGCCTTTCTCGCCGCCGGGCCGGAGATCTCTCCGTTCAGGCTCGCCAGGGGTCCCGGCCTTCACGAGAACCGGGAGTGGGAGGTCGGCTCGCTTCCAGGGGTGTTCGACGACTCGCTCCCGGATGGCTGGGGGCTCCTGCTGATGGACCGGGAGTTCCATCGCAGGGGGATCGACCTCGCGTCGGTGTCGCCGCTGGATCGCCTGGCGTTCCTGGGCGATCGCGCCATGGGAGCGCTCACGTATCGCCCCGGCGAGGAGCCGCCGGCCGATCGTTCTCCGTTCTCCCTGGCGCGGCTGGCCGCGCACGCAGAAGAGGTCTACGAGGGAGAGGCCGTGGACGTCTTGCCGCAGCTGATCAGGGCGGGCGGGTCGCCCGGAGGGGCGAGACCGAAGATCCTGGTGGGGATGAGCGGCGAGCGGCTGATCTCCGGCGAGTCCGCGCTCCCGCGGGGCTACGACCCGTGGATGGTCGCTGCTCATGAGGCCGCCCATGCAGTCAGTTCGAGCCTGGTCGGACTGGCAGTCCGGGACACTGATCCGGAGCCCTTCGTGGGCTGGCTGCGCAGCCGGGATTTTCTTCGAACTTCTGCCGGGGTGACGAGGATACCGATCGGGACCACTTGGACCGGCTCTGGGAGCTGAAGAGGGCGGCGTGACGTTCGCGCCCGTCGCCGTGTCCTCGGGTGGGGCGCCGCGCCTCCCGATGGACTCGACCGCGACGATGCCCAGCCAACGCCCGGACCAGACTGCGCCGTGCGCAGCGACCACGAGATCGGTGTTTCGCCCGGAGTCACCGAAGGGTATACTCGCTCTGATGGACCCCTTGACGTCCACAGTTGACGGAGGGCTGAAGGAGGCTGGGAGATGGAGCGGGCACTCGTGGTCAAGGGGCGCCTGATCGGGCCCAAGAACGTCGAACTGGACGAACCGCTCTCCCAGACCTCGGGCGAGGTCGAGGTCGTGATCCGACTGCCCGCCGAAGGCACGACGGTCGATGGGGACGACATCTTCGACATCGTCGCCGATCTGGCCCCGGGGACTCGCACCAAGGAAGATATCGACCGCCAGATACGTGCGAACCGCGAGTCCTGGGGGGATCGGTGAGCCGACTCTACCTGGACGCCTGCTGCATCATCTACCTGGAGGAGGCTACGGGTACCTTCCACGCGGCGGTGGTGGCGAGGATCTTACGGCATCGGGCTGATCCCAGGTCGATCGTGGTGACGTCTCGGCTCTCCCGGCTGGAATGCCGAACTCTGCCCCTGAAGAACGCGGATACCGGGTTGCTCCTCGCCTACGAGAGGTTCTTCTCCGGGAAGAGGGTCTTCGTCGCTGAAGTGACTCCTGCCGTCATCGAAAGCGCTACCGAGCTACGAGCCCGGTTCGGCTTCAAGACCCCTGACGCGATCCACCTGGCGACGGCCATCGAGGCGCAGGTAGACAGGTTCCTCACCGGCGATGCCACGTTGACCCGTTGCACGGAAGTGGCTGTCGAGGTTCTGGTCCCCTGAGACCGGAGCGCTGCCGCCAGCGTGATGTCAGTGGGTGCCTGCGCTCCTTCCTGCGACAGGAGGCTTCTCGAAGAAGTCCGGGCCCTGGATCGCCGAAAGGTCCCGGATTCTGATCCCCACGCCTTCCCAGGCCGGCCGACCAGCCGGGACTTCCTTCGGACTTTCTGCCCGGGATGCTGCACTGGATGGGCCTCTTGGCCCCACGCCTGCCCGAACATGGTGCCGTTTCCTGGTCAGAAGCTGCGTTTTCCGTCGGCGCGACGACGCCCACAATCTCGAGAGCTGCTTCCAGAGCCAATGTCGCACTTCCATGATCTTGGCATCGAGGTGTGGAGTGGTCCCCGACCCAGGAGTCGAAGCCCGGTCCTGGCAGGCCCGAGGACCTTCTGCTCTCGAACGTGCGCCGTCATCGCCTCGAGTACCCGATCACACTGACCGGGGTGACGGCCGATCGACGGCGATTCCCCGAAACTGACGGCTGGGCCCAGGCCCATCCAGAGGTGTTCCGGCTCGTGTACGCCGATGCGTCCTGTCACATCTTCAAGGTCGCGCCGTGACCATAGAACAGTTCCTGCTCGCCTTCTCGCTGCTCCTCGTCTCGACAGGTTCGATTCTCGTCAGCAGCCTTCTGGTCTACAGGAGGCTGCGCTCGAACGATCACCGGGACGAAGGGACCGTTCTGGTCACCCTTCTCGTGCTGGGCCAGATGACGGCCGTCTGCATGATCGTCTCGCTGGGTTCCTGGCTGACCGGGCCGGGGGTCTTGGTGGGCTCGCTGGTTCTCTCCGGAGTTGTGGGAGGCTTGGCGGCCTCGTCTCGGCCGGCCGGCGTGGAGCAGCCCGGTTCCGCCACCGGCGGTCCCCCCCCCTCAGCAGTCCTGAGATCATCCATTTCGGCGAATGAGCCGGGTCCCTTGAACCGTGCTCTGACCGCCCTGGCTGGCGTGATCTGAGCGGTCTCCATCCTTGGAGGGTTCCGGCTACCGCCCCAGGAACCGGACACCCTGGCCTATCATCTTCCCACCATCTTGACGTGGATCCAGAGCCGGACTCTCTGGGCCACGCCCTATCCGGGGAGCGAGAACCGTCTCAACTGGAGCTTCACGCCGTACTACCCGGGCAACGGAGAGATCCCCGGGCTCTGGGTGATGTTGCCATTCCACTCGGACCTTCTCGCGAACCTCATCAACCTGCCGTTCCTGGCGCTGGGCGCTCTGACCTTGCGGGCGCTGCTTCGGCGCTTGGGAGCCCGCTCCCGGATCGCCGATCTCATGGCCTGGACGCTCTTCTTCCTCCCGTACAGCTGGACCCGCCTCGTCAACACCGGCTATGTCGAGCCATACTGGCTCTTCCTCCTGCTGGCGAGCATGGGATACGTTGCCGACCTCTTGACGGAGCCGCCCAGCGTCCGGTCGGTCGTTGGTCTCGGTCTTGGTCTGGGGTTGCTCCTCGGCGCCAAGTCGAGCGCTCCGATCTACGTCGCGGTAATGCTGATCGCGGTACTCCCCCCAGGCCGCTCCGTCAGCCTCAAGGATGAACGCGTACCGGGAGCGTACGCGATACGAGGTCTACGTGGTCGCCCACCGCAGGGGGTATCTGGGGAAGGTGGCCCGGTGGCTCGAAGCGAACGGGGGTGACCGAACCGTCGCCGCCTCGGGTTTCGCCGAGTCGAATCTCCTGGCGGGCACCTACCTGAATCGTCGGGTAGTCTACGTGAATGTCAGCGGAGAGCAGCACTTTCTCTACCACGACTTCCCCGACGGCGATCACCGTAGCAGCCCGGACCGCGACCAGTGGCTGGCCAACCTCCGCGCGTCCGGTGCCGCGTACCTGGTCACCGGACACTACGACCTGCCAGAGTTTCCGATCGAGGACCGCTGGGCCAGCGGTGATTCGGAGCGGTTCGAGCCGATCGTGCTCGACAGCGGGTGCCGGCTGTATCGGGTGAGAATCTGGCCGTCCGACAGTGCGCGGTGACGCGGTGGCCCGAGTGACATGGAGCTCTCGGGTGCCACGCTTTCCGCGAGCCCCCGGATGATTCGCACAGGACCGGGGCCGTGCGCGCGTGGCTGCCGGCAGCTCCAGCCAGCAGGGCAAGATCAGGCACGTCCGCGGAATACCCCGTGCACTGATGTCCCCCAGGGGAACGGGACCCAGAGTCCAACGGGGGTCTCCACGGCGAGAGCGAGAGCGAGCAGTTCGTCGACGATGGCGGTCGGGATCCGGTACGTCCGTCGAATCGTGTCCTGGAGGTCCTTGCCATCAAGCGTCTCTGCGTGCGGTCTCAAGAACCTCGAGAGCACCAGCAGGGGGCTCAGGAGAAACATGAAGTATGCCGACCCGGCCGGCTCGAGCCCGCTCTGGCTTGCCAGCCGGGCCAGATCTCGCTTGGTGCAGCGCCTCCGGTGGCCGACGGCGCGGTCGCTGTAGCTCCAGAACCACGAAAAGGCAGGACAGGTGACAATCGCCAGCAGCACGATGGCGGGATCCTCCCGGGCGCGTGTACGCGGGGGCGGAACCGTCGCTTCTGCCCGGTCACCGGATGCCGGTTCTCTCCTTGAGGATCACGATGTCATGCTCGCAACGCTCGACGCGGTCTCTCAGATCGAGCCTCTCCTTCAACAGCGTCTTCACCTCGTCGAGGGTGCCGGCCAGAGCAGTGATCGCGGTGGCTGTGCGAATCTCGCCCTCCACGACCCGATTCGTCAGGACGTCGAACTTCTGCTCCATGACCTCGCGCGTCTCTTCGAGCCTGGCGTTGGTCTGGTCGAGCCTCGCGTTGGTCTGGTCGAGCCTCGCGTTGGTCTGGTCGAGCCTCGCGTTGGTCTTCTCGATGGAATCACGTATCTGCTCCAGGATCTTCACGGTCACGCTCGTGGGCTCCATGTCGGTCTCTCCCTTGCCTCTTCACAGTATAGCATCTTGGGGCAGGGTACTCCCAAGCCTGACGGCAGTCCCAGGGACCTCTCAGGACATCGTCCGTCCGCAAGGGGATGAGCAGGCCAGAGCTCGATCGCCCGATCCCCAGGGCCGGTACCCGGACCTGCGGGCCATGAGGATGGTCGGCCAGAAGCTGGAACCGCTCTGAGCCGGGTCGGTTCGCTACGAGCGCCGGCATCTCACTCTGCTGGGCCGCTCTGCCGGTCGAGGAAGAATGCCCACCGTCTCGTTCGAACGTACCTGGATCGTCGCATCCCGCCCTGTCGATTCCCGGACCAGGGCCAGGATGCGCGGGATGCCTCTGCCGATCGAGGTGACGAACCCGAGCTTGGCGAGATGGGAGAGCCAGATCGGGTTCCGGGGAACGTGGGTTCCCAGGACCTACGTCTTTTCGATCTGGTACCAGCAGGCGTTGCGTTGGGTGCTGATCCCGGACCCGATCACATTGCATGGAACGCCAACCCGTCCATCGGAAAGCCGCTTCCAATCGGGAACACGACGACCCCGGTTAGGTCAGATGTGGTACGCCAGATGGAGCAGGTGTCGGTCCGCTTCGGACCGGAGTTTCAGGCGGCTTCTCGGCCCGACGATGCAACGTCATTGGCTTCGTCGATGTCGCCAGGCTCGAGGTACGGGTAGGCATCGAGGTGATCCGCTTGGATTCGCACCCGGCGGCACGACGTGGACCCGGCGAGACGCCGGGTATTGCGCCCTGGATGCAAGACGTATCCGACCTTCGCGTAGCAGGCATCGAGGCCGTGGTGATGGGCATCGGCCGAGACCTGGCGTGATGAGACACCTTCCACATCACACGACCTTCCAGCGGCCCTCGGTCAGCACCGTTTCAGGCTCCAGGGCATCTTGTAGGCTCGAGTGCTCAGGTACCACGTGCCCACGAAGCTCAGGGCGAGTGCGGCAGCCGACGCCTGCGCAGCACCAACAGCGCCGTTTCGCGGCACAAGGACCGCGTTGAGACCGAGGTTCACGAGCGCGCAAGAGACCGTGATGAGCGGTATCAGTTCAGTCCTCTTGGCGAAGAAGATGTAATTGGCCACCAAGTAGTACATCCCACTGAACATGAAGCCGATCGCCAGCCAAGGGGTGAAGCGGGCTGCTCCGGCAAACGCGTCTCCGACCACGTGGGAAAGCACGTATGGCAAGAGGAGGGCCACTGTCAACGCAAATCCCGCCATGACGGCGAAGCAGACATAAGTGTACTTGACGATGACCCGCAGGAGCTCCAGCGATGGCCGCTGCGCGAGCATCCTGAACAGCCAAGGCGAGAATGCCTGATTGAATGAGGCCGCCACGAGCTCGATGATCGACGTCAGCTGGTAGGCAACCGAGTAGACGCCGGCATCGGCCAGGCTGACGATGTTGGCGATGAACAACCGGTCGGTCTGCGCGATCAGCGTTGACCCGAGCTCGTGGGGCACCAGCGGCAGGCCGAATCGGATTGCCTCGCGAACATCCTGTCGCGAGTAGGAGTACCTCAGCCATCCGTCGCGGGCGAGAACGACCATTCCGGCGCCCGCGAACGCCAGCGCGGTCACGACCTGTGCCTCGACTCGCCCCCTCCACCCGTGGCCCCATGATACGACCAGCCAGACAGAGAGGCCGAGATTCACGACAGTCTGGAGGATCTGGAAGACCCCAAACGGAAAGGCGCGGCCTTGCACCTGCCAGTGAGTCATGACCAGGAGTACCGCGAAATGAGCCGCAGCAACGACCGTCACGGCCCAAAGCCAGGACCACGGAACAGCCAGGGCATGGCCGAGAGTCCCGCCGTCGCCACCAGCACAACCAGGAAGCAGTTGCCAACGTAGTTCGGCAGGCCAGCCCGATCGCCATCGAAGTACCTCACACCAACTGCACCGTGAAGACTGAGTGTCACCAGGGGAAGTGCCACGGCCACGAGTACGCCGAACATGGACAGGACACCGTAGTCGAACGGTGTCAGATAGCGCGTCATGATCGGCAACAGCAGGAACGGAATCGCGCCGTTGATCACCCTGGAGACGCAGTAGACGGCGGTGGCACGAAAGACAGCCCAGCGTGTCGGCTCAACCACGGCCAGGCTCCGACTTGGGCGTGAGAATTGCCTGATAGTGCAGCCCACGACGGCGATGCTCCGTCGCCTGGCGCTGCCGACTCCCAGCAGGCTCAGTCCGTATTCCAGCACTCACACGGTCTCCGCGACCAGCACACGACGAACCCAGCCTCGCGTCAGCGACCACCTCGGCTGCGTTCCCCGCATCTCCCACCAGATGAAGGGGCATCCTGCTAACGCCAGCGCGCCGCCTCTCGCACCCGGCGGCCGCCACCACGAATCCGAGCTTCATCCTCTGTAGCCTCGAGGTCGTTCCGCGGGCCTCGCCGTCCACGCAGATATCCACCGCAAACGACGGGACCTCCGGTCGGAACGGGGACACGGAGGCTACCACAGCGTCCTTGGTCCTCTCAAGGATGGAATTGGGTTTGGGCGCGGAGTGTGGAGCACGGACGGTACAATCTTCATCGTCGCCGAGAGACCCTTCATGAAGGGAGACTCAGAGCTCCTGATATAGGCCACGCAGATCCGCTCGGCAAGCGCTGTCTGCCTGGGGAGCGCTGGGCCGGTGGTCTGACGCACCATGTTGTGATGATCGCGCGCATGTGCGCGCGTTACACTTGTCCTCCTCTTGGGAGCCACAACAGGTGTGTCCTCGCATCGCGATAGAAGCAACCCGTCGGCGGCGGTTCCCGTATTCGCCGCCTGAGCTGAGTGGG
>JACQZM010000480.1 GCA_016213885.1 Candidatus Rifleibacteriota bacterium
ATCGAACTGGCCGCCAAGAGCAAGGGGAGGACCAAGAAGAACGGGATCGACATCTTCAACCTGTGCATGACCGAGGCGGCGCTGACCCTCCCCAAGGACCCGGGGGCGTTCAAGTCGGTGAGCAGTCCCTCCGTCGCCGGCGCCGGGCACAGCACCATCATGGTCAACGACGTGCGCAAGATCACGTTCAAGCTCATTCCGCGCGGGTCCGGGCCACTCCAGCTGCCCACCACCGACAGGACTCTCATCGAGGTGGAGATCTTCTGTGTGGACCCCAGTCAGGGCAACGCCGTGCGGACCCGGAAGATCACCGCCGAGAACAACGTCGGCGTGAAGGGGAGCTGATGGGGTCGGTTGCCCCCGGTGGGCCGGGCTGGCATAATCACACGGGGGAAGGCGACGACGGAGCGGTCTGACGCCCCCCGCTGGAGTGGATTTCTTTGGGCAAGAAGTGGCAAGAGACGGAGTTCCTCGACTACAAGGAACGTCAGATCCGTCGTCGCAGCCGGAAGTCCCAGGAGATCCAGCAGGAGCTCCAGAAGAAGGAGTCGAGCACCGCCGGGCTGAAGATCGTGGGGCTGGCCTCGGTGCTGGTGGTCGCCGGGCTCATCGGCTACGTGGCCACCCAGGGGAAGCCCGAGTTCCTGGGCAACAAGACGTCGCTCACGGCGAGCGAGGTCAAGGGCGACGTCAAGATCTCGAGCCCGTCCAAGCCGATCGCCCCGTTGAAGCAGGGCGACGAGTGGACCGAGGGCTTCACGATCGATCAGCCGGACAGCGCCCGTTGTACGTTCAAGCCGCACTGGAAGGAGTGCCGGGTCGTCGTGGTCGACAAGTCCAGCGTGGAGATCGGGAAGATCCAGGTCGCCTCCGACGCCGCCGACAAGTTCAAGCTCACCATCACCGGCAAGAAGGGGATGTGTCTCGTGGACCTCAGGAGAGGCAGCCCGCTCGTGGAGGTCCGGTTCCCTCAGGGCGCGGTGGTCAAGAGCGGTCTGGGCATGTTCAAGGCGATCTTCGACGACACCGAGAGCGCCGTCATCGTGAGGGACAGCCGCGTCGGCGTGTTCGGACCCGGGGGTGGGAAGCCGGTGGTGGTCAGCGCCGACGAGCGGCTCGCCATCAGGTCCGGGGAGAGCCTCGGGAAGCCGGTGAGCTACCCGACCGCCGATACGTCCTGGCAGTAGCACGAACCCAGGCCATCGGCCCGGAAGATCCCGCCCGGCTCGGCCGCGGAGCTCGCGACGCGGTCGAGCCCGGAGGGCTACCTCCTGGCCAGAGCCCGGGCGATGCGGCCGGCGAGCCGGGCGTTGTTGACCAGAAGCTCCCGGTTCGCGTGGAGCGTCTTTCCCCTGGTCTTCCGGGCGAAGTGGTCCAGCAGAAACGGCGTCAAGGCGGGCCCGTGGACACCTCGATGGGCCGCGAGCTTCATCCCCTCGTGGGTCAGGCGGTCCAGCCGGCGCGGATCGAGCTGGTGTTCCGGGGGCACCGGGTTGCCCACCAGCACGGCGGAGCTGGAGCCGACTTGCCGGTGATGGGTGAAGAGCGAGGCGGCCTCCTCCGGCGTCTCGATCCGGGGGATCAGAAGAGCGCTGGGCCCACCGTAGAAGTGGGGGAACCGGTCGGTGCGAAAGCCGACCACGGGCACCGAGAGCGTCTCGAGGATCTCGCCGGTCGCCACGGCGTCGCAGACCGACTTGACCCCTGAGGAGACCAGCAGCACAGACGTGTCGGCCAGGGTCGTGAGGTCCGCGGAGACATCCGGCGGGCCATCCCCGGTGACGTGGACGCCCCCGATCCCGCCGGTGGCAGCCACGTCGATGCCGGCACACCGGGCCAGGGCGAGCGTCGCGGAGACGGTCGTGGCGCCGGCGCTGCGATTGGCCAGAGTGCGGCCGATGTCCCTGCGGGCCGCCTTCTCCACGGAGAATCCCGGGTGACGAGGCGCTTTCGCCCGGCGCGGCCGGGAGGTGGAGGACCGACCCCGGGTGGCGAGCAGGTCGAGGAACTCGTCCGGCAGGCCGACGCGGACCCGGCCGTCGGCGATGGCGATCGCCGCGGGCACCGCGCCGCCCTCGCGCACCCCCGCCTCCATCGCCTCGAACACCTCCACGTTCGTGGGGAACGGGAGCCCGAAAGAGAGGACCGCCGTCTCCAGCGCCACCAGCGGGGCGCCCTTCTTCTTGAGCCTCGCGATTCCCGGGAGGATGTCGATGGTGATCGTGCTCATGATGAGATCGCGGCTCCTGCGCCGGCCCAC
The DNA here is from genome assembly GCA_016213885.1 of Candidatus Rifleibacteriota bacterium. Taxonomy (GTDB): domain Bacteria; phylum Muiribacteriota; class UBA6191; order JACPRK01; family JACQZM01; genus JACQZM01. The sequence continues at coordinate 2,261 of JACQZM010000480.1, forward strand.
CCCGGCGCGTCGACGGGGGCCAGCGACTACACGACGCTGGCGTGGATGTAGTCCAGCCGCAGCTTCGGGTGGACATTGAACGGCGTGTCCAGCGTCAGCGAGGCGGTGTACTGACCGATCTCGAGCGCCTTGAGCAGCGGGAGGCTGTGGAGAAAGCCGTACAGGAAGCCCGCCACGAAGGCGTCGCTGGCGCCCATCGGGTCGACCACCTTCTGCGTGAAGGCGGGCAGACGCACCTCGTCTTCCTTGGACTTGTAGTACACGCCCTGGTCGCCCAGGGTGATCAGCACCATGCGCACGCCCTGGTCGAGCAACTCTTCCGCGGCTCGCTTGAGCCCCTTCTCCGTCGCGGTGTCGGCGCCGGTCAACAGCTGCGCCTCCCGGCGGTTCGGGGTCACCATGAGCGAATCGCGCAGCAGCGTCCGCACCCTCAGCGGAAACGGGGACGAGGGCATGAGGGCCAGCGGCACCTTGTGTCTCGCGCAGATCTCATGGAGGCGCCGCAGCGAGTCCAGGGGCAGGGTGCTGTCGACCACGACCAGGTTGGACTTGGAGAGGACGTCCTCACGACGATCCAGGTAGTCGCCGGTGATCATCTCGAGGATACCGATGTCGTGGATGCCGTGGCTCACCTCGCCCTGGGAGTCGAGGATGCAGAGGCAGGTGGCGGTACGGCCTCTCTCGGTCTGCAGCACGTTGGACAGCTCCACGCCCGCCAGGGCGGTGAGGGTGATGATCTCGGTCGCCGTCGCGTCCGATCCGAGCGCCGAGAACAGCGACGTCTGGATCGACAGCCTGGCCAGGTTCTCCGCGATGTTGCGGGCGGCGCCGCCGGGGCAGTTGTGGATCCGACCTGCGGCGCAGCGGGCGGACGTCTGTTCGGACATCCGTGCCTTGATGTCCATGGTTGCGGACCCCACGACCACGACCCGGTGCATGCCTGTCTCCCCTGACCTCGCCGTACGGCTGACGAAACCGATCGAACTCTAGCATGGGCGGCCCTGGAGATCAATGCGCGACCTCCAACCTGATCCTCTCCTCCCTCTCTCCCCCGGCCCCTGCGGGTGGCGCTCGCTCTGCCCCATCCGAGGGGCCGTGGAGTTGGCCGATAGTACATGATGAGAGGCTGCAGCGTTGAGATCTGTCATCGGGTCGATCGGACGAACGCTCGTGGGGCTCTGCATGGCCACGGCAGCGCTGGCCGCAGCGCCTGTCGAGCCCATCCGGCCGGACGACTACCTGACCGACACGCGCGCCAAGGCCATGCACGGCGAGATCGGCCCCGACGGCACCCGGCTCGCCGCCGCGGTGGAGCGCGATGCGGTCCGCCGGATCGAGGTGGTGGATCTCAAGCAGCCGTCTGCGGCCAGGCCGATCACCAGCGGAGCGGGCATCGACGACTTCCCCACGTGGGCGCCGGACGGGCAGTCGGTGGTCTTCCAGTCCACCCGCGGAGCGACCACCAAGCTCTACCGGGTCGCCGTTTCAGGCGGGCCGGAGGTGCCGCTCACCTTCGGATCCGGCGACGATCTCCACCCCAGGCTATCCCGGTCTGGCCGCTTCCTGGCCTTCGACTCGAACCGTTCGGGGAACTACGACATCTGGGTGCTGGAGCTCGCCAGCGGCAAGCTGGCCAGGGTGACCACCGATCCGGAGCCCGATTTCTATCCGGTCTGGTCTCCCAACGACCGGGCGCTGGCGTTCACGTCGGCCCGGTCCGGCCGGTTCGAGGTCTGGATCCAGCCGCTGGGCCGAGGCCGCCAGGCCGTGCGCTTCACCTCCGGATCGGGCCACCAGGCGCACCCTGACTGGTCGACCGGCGGTTGGATCGCCTACGACTCGGACCAGAACGGAAAGGTCCGGGTCGCCGCCCTGGCCACCGCGCAGGGAAGCCAGGAGGTCTCCCTGTCCGGCGGCGCCACCAACGAGGAGTTCCCCCGGTTCACTCCTGACGGACGGGCCGTGCTGGCCCAGGTCACGGAGGGGGAGCGAGTCGGCCTCAAGCTCAGGCCCTGTCCGTTCGGCCCCGGCACGGTCGTCGCCCCGGTCTCGCCGACCTCGGTGCCGGGGACCGGGCCGGCCACCGGCGCTGTCATCGCGGAGGGTC
>JACQZM010000481.1 GCA_016213885.1 Candidatus Rifleibacteriota bacterium
ACGACCATGATCTGGAGCGGATCTCCAGGGACGCATGGTTAAGAAACGCCGACAACCTGTCGAACTCACGCTGAGCCAAGAATCGCGCCCATCCCGCTGCGCATCGGTCTAGCGAACGATGCTCCGGGGGCACGCGCCTTCCGCAGAACCGAAGTCGTTAGCCTGCCCAAGGCCGGGCATTGCGACTTCTCTCGCTCCGTGTCTTGGTGTATCCTTCACGGCGGCCATGCATTTGATTCTACGGCTTCACGTCCAACCCCGATCGTCTCTACTCAGCCTCCTTGACAGCCACGTCTAGATGTGTATATACTATCATCATGACCACCATGCGTGCGAAGCTGTTCCGAAATGGCGGCAGCCAGGCTGTCCGGTTGCCCAAGGAGTGCCGATTTCCCGAGAGTCAGCATGAGGTCCTCGTCCGGCGTCAAGGCAGGAAGATAATCCTCGAGCCCGCCGACGAGTGGTCCCCAGAGTTCTTGGCGTGCCTTGGAGCACTCGACGAAGACCTGGAACGTCCGCCTCAGCCGCCTATCGGCAAGCTCAGGGACCCTTTCCGATGACTCGCGCCTTCATGCTCGACACGGACACCGTCAGCCACGCCATGCGTGGTCTGTCCAACGTTGCTGGGCGCTTGGTGCAGTACGGCCGCGCCAGGGTGTGTATCAGCTCCCTCACCTTGGCCGAGCTACGGTTCGGTGCCTCCCGCCGAAAGTCCAAGCGGATACACGCCTTGATAGATGCCTTTACGTCTGACGTCGACGTCCTCGCGTTTGACGCCGCCGCGGCTGGTCGCTTCGGAGTCGTGGCCACTGCCTTGGCTGACGCCGGCAACCCGATTGGGCTCATGGACACCCTGATTGCTGCCCATGCCCTCGATCAAAACCTGACTCTCGTCACCCAGAACACCAAGCACTTCGGACGAGTACCAGGGTTGAACGTCGTGAATTGGGAGTGACGGCAGCAGACCCACCCCTGCCCAGACTCCAGCGCGATGGCCCGATCGGACGGTCCGGCTATCCGTGGGCTCCTTCCCTTTCCCATGCGAGTCGCCGCAAGCCGCGCGCCACCCCCCTTTCGCTCGCTCGCAGAGCCTCGCTCAGGTGCACCTGCAATGTACACCTGACAGGTGTACAGTCCTCGGTGGAGGCCAGGGGTGTCGGTTGCCACTCTCGGACCTCTGCGCGGACTGGCCCGCGGTTCCTCATGCTCCGCTCGCCTTTCACCTTTCTTCACCGCGGACGGGCGCCAACGAACTTACCGTGGTGCCCTTACTCTCAAGGCGGTGCCCCCCCCCCTGCGAGCCACGAACCGGGCCTGTGGAGCGCCGTCCCACAGCACCCCGGGCCCGGCCTCGGCTCGCGCCCCGGGGCCGCGCGGATCGTGGCCCCCCTGGGACCGATCCGGTCGGGTCATGGACCATCCGACACTCCTGAAATGCGGATCAGCCGAGAAAAACAAAACACCCGGGCATCCATCGGCATGTCTCTTGCGACCGAGCGGCGCTGTCGGCGTCGCCGAGGGACCCGACGAACGGGCTTCGTGCCGCCGGTTCCGGACCGGGGAGGATCTCTTGAAGACGGTGCATCCAGCCAGCCAGGGCATCGGAGCCTCACTACGGCTTGCCGCCTGGGCGCTGGCCGTGACCTGTCTCTGGCTGTCAGGACCCGCTGTGACGCTGGGCCAGGACCCGGCGCGGGTGGCTCAGGGGCAGCCCGCGTTCGTCGCCGGTGACGGCGCGTCCATCTCGGCGCAGTCGGAGTGGGTCGATGAGGAGGACCCGGCTCGCTTCCAGGGGGTCGCGGAGTCCGAGGTGCCGGTCCGGTACGATCTCAGGCAGCCGAAGCTGGTCCACGTCGAGAAGAGGGGCAGCCGGATCCCGCTGTACTACTTCCGCGACGTGCGATGGCAACAGACCGAGAGACCCGCTGGAAGAGCCGTTGGAAGGCGGGCCCATTTCACCACGGTGGTCATCGATCTGGAGAAGGTGAAGGCGGCGTACCTCTGCTTCACCCCGTTCGCCCCGACATGGGCGGCCGGGCACGCGGCGATCGAGATCGAGTTCGATCGTGGCGGTTTCCGGACCCTCGACGGCCGGGAGTCCGCCGGTCTCGTGTGGTCGTACGAGGCGCGGTTGCGGTGCACCCAGAGCTACGCCATCATCCCCAGCCTCTACAAGAAAGTCCCGATCATCTACATCGTGGGGACCTTCGACGACTTCAAGTTCCGCTGCAACGTTCTCAACACGAGTCCGCTCAGGCGCTGGAAGCTGGAGGTCGCGCCGGGTCGTCTTTCGGAGATGGCGCAAGAGATGGGCAAGGCCGTCCTGGCGGACCACGGGAAGGAGACCTACAATGCCGTCTCCAACTCGTGCATCACTGCGACGCTGCGGGTGCTCACCCGCTTCCTGCCCGCCGGTGAGAACACCCGCGAGGACTTCCTGTTCGGGTTGATCCAGAACCCCAGGTGGGTGGTGCCGGTCCTGATCGACGACCTTCTGAAGGCCAAGGGCCTGATCAAGAGCCCTGAACAGGTCTTCGAGCCGGCCAGCCCGGGCGTCGGCCAGTGAGCTGCGGGCGACGACCACGGCCCCGGTGCCGCGGTACCTGACGGCCCGCAAGAGCCGGAGAGCCTCCCTGTGCTGGCCGTCGGAATCAGGGAGACCGGACGCTTCTTCCTCTTGCCCCCGCCGATCCGGGCGGCCCAAGGTGTACGACTGCGCCTCACGGATGCACCTCCGTCGCCCCGGGCGCTCGCAGGAGAGGACACCGCCGATCACGACCGTCGCCAGCGGTCGCTGGACCTCGGAGCCGATGCCCTGGTTCAGCGCCATCGGCAGGAAGCCGAGGCTGGCCACGAGCGCGGTCATCAGCACGGGGCGGAGCCGGCGCCGGGCCGCGAGCTCCACCGCCTCGTGCATGGTCGAGCCGGAATCGAGAAGCTGCCGGATCGTCGAGACGAGGACCATGTCGCCCAGCACCGACACTCCCGAGAGCGCCACGAAGCCGACGCCGGCCGAGATCGAGAAAGGGAGCTCCCGCAGCCAGAGAGCGGCGATGCCCCCGACCGCGGCGAACGGCACGCCGGTGAAGACGCGGAGGCTGTCCTGCCAGCGGCCGTACGTGAACGTGAGCAACCCGAAGATGAGCACGAGCGCCACCGGTACGACGATCGCAAGACGCTGCCGGGCACGCTCGAGGTTCTCGAACTGACCGCCGAAGCGCACGAAGTGACCCGGCGGCAGCTCGACCTCGCGATCGATCGCCGCTCGCACCTCGGCCACGAAGCTCCCCAGATCGCGACCACGCACGTTGGCCTGGATGACCACCCTCCGTCGCGCCCACTCCCGGTTGATCGTGGAGGGCCCTTCCCTCACCCGGATGCGGGCGAGGCGCGCCAGCGGCACGCCCTGGCCGGCTCTCGAGGTCACGAGGATGCGACCGATCGCCTCCGGGCCGGTGCGGTATCTCTCGTGGATCCGGACGGTGATGGGAAAACGTCGCTCCCCATCGTGAAGCTGTGCGACTTCGCGGGTGCCGAGCGACTGGATCACGGCGAGGACATCGCTGGTCGGGATGCCGTGGCGCCCGACGGCCGCCCGGTCGATGTCGATCTCGAGCAGCGGCTGCCCCGTGAGCTGCTCGGTGAACACGTCGACCGCGCCCGGGATCTTCTTCACCGCCTGTTCGATCTGGCGCCCGACGGACTCGAGCGTCTCGAAGTCGTAGCCGAAGAGCTTCACCCCCACGTCCGACCGCACGCCGGCAACCATCTCGTTGATCCGCATCTCGATCGGCTGCGTGAACACCATGCGCATCCCCGGCAGCGCTTCCAGCTCCTCGGACATCCGCCTGACGAGCTCGTCCTGCGTGGCCGCCCTCTTCCACTGTTCGCGCGGCTTGAGCGTGACGAAGAGATCGGAGACTTCGATGCCCATCGGGTCGGTCGCCACCTCTGCGGTCCCGGACTTCGTCCGGGAACTTCTCGAGGACCGCGCGCTCGATCCGGGTGCCGTAGCGCACCGACTCGTCGACCGAGACCCCCGCCAGTCGGATGGTGTTGATGACCAGCGAGCCCTCGAGGAGCCGCGGGACGAACTCCGATCCGATGCGGGTGGCGAGCAGGGCGGCGCCGGCCAGAACGCCGAGAGCCGCGAGGATCACGAGCCAGCGTGCGCGAAGGGCCAGGTGCAAGAGCGGCCGGTAGATCGCGCCGGCGATACGAACCAGCAACGGTTCGGTCGCCGTCAAGCGGCGGGGGAGCAGAAGGCTCGCCAGCGCCGGAACCAGCGTGAGGGAGAGCGCCATCGAACCCAGGAGCGCGAAGATCACGGTCAGGGCCATCGGCCGGAACAGCTTGCCCTCGATACCGATGAGCGCCAGGATCGGCAGGTACACGATCATGATGATCATCTCGCCGAACATCGTGGGTGTCCGGACCTCGATGGCCGCGTCGCGCACGACGTCGAGGTGACGGCGCTCGCCCCGATCTTCGGAGACACGGCGGACGATGTTCTCGACCATGATCACGGAGCTGTCGACCACCAGGCCGAAGTCGATGGCGCCCAGGCTCATGAGGCTCCCGGCGACACCGGCCCTGAACATCAGCTCGAACGCGACCAGCATCGAGAGCGGGATCGCCGTCGCGACGATCAGCCCGGCGCGCAGGTTGCCCAGGAACGCGAACAGGATGGCGATGACCAGCAGGGCGCCCTCGAACAGGTTGCGCTTGACCGTGGCGAGCACCTGGTCGACGAGCCACGTACGCTCGTAGACGACGGTCGTCTCCACGCCGGCCGGCAGGCTCTTCCGGATCTCTTCGAGCCTCGCCGCGAGCCGCCGGGTCACCTCGCGGCTGTTCTCTCCCATGAGCATGTACCCGAGCCCCAGGACGACCTCTCCGCGCCCCTGGGAGGTGACCGCACCGCGCCGGATCTCGCGACCTTCGATCACCCGGGCGACATCCCGGACCCGGACCGGGACGCCGTCGCGCGCCTTGACCACGATCTCGCCGACGTCTTCCGGACGCCTCAGGATGCCGATCCCCTGTACGAGCATCGACTCCCCGGCCCGGTCGAGCGCTCCGCCTCCGACGTTCGTGCTGCTCTGTTCCAGCGCCTCCACCAGCTCCGGCAGGGCGAGGTCGTACTTGCGCAGGTGGGTGGGGTCGACGACCACCTGGATCTGCCTCTCGTCGCCGCCCCACGCGTAGAGCGTGCCGTCGATGAGCGCCGCGTAGCTCGCGCGGCCGCCGACGGCCATCACCGCCGGCTCCGTGC
>JACQZM010000251.1 GCA_016213885.1 Candidatus Rifleibacteriota bacterium
CTCGTGGTGGACTGGTCGCCCGCGTCGCCCGGCGAGGGAGGCGGCCGGGGCCCGGACGGTGCCGGCGCCGCGCCGGCGGACTCTCCGAACAGGGCGCGCAAGCTGCGGTCGAGGCTGGTCTCCATCACGATGCGGTGGCCGAACGCCGCGATGACGCGCTTCAGCTCGGGGATCTCGCCCTGCGCGGCCTTGAGATACAGGGACTGCACGTAGAGCAGACTCTGGTCGATCGGGATGATCAGCAGGTTGCCACGGATCACGGAGCTGCCTCCCTGCTTCCAGAGAGTGAGCTGCTTGCTGATCTCGGACTCCTGCTCGATGCGGGCGTTGATCTGGGACGGACCGTAGACCGTCTTGGCCTTCGGGAAGCTGTAGACCAGGAGCTTGCCGTAGTGCGGCGGGTCGTTGCGCACGCACATCCACGCGCGCAGGTTGTCCTTGCGGGCCGGCGTGAACGGGATCAGCTGGATGAACTCCTCCCTGGAGGCATCGGGCAGCTTCATGATGGTGTAGTAGGGCTCCATGGTCTGGGCCGGCATCGGTGAAGCCGGCACCGGGCGTCGGTCCGGGGACCTCGGCGAGGTCATCGGCGGCACGGCCTCGGCCGGCTTCTCGTCTCCGGCGGGGATCTCCCACACGTCCTCGCGGTTGAAGAACACCTGGGGATCCGTCATGTGATAGGTGGCGTAGATGCGGGCCTGCACGTCGAACAGCAGCTGCGGAACCCGGATGTGAGCCAGCAGGTCCGGGTCCATGGCGGTCAGCGGCTCGAACAGGGCCGGGAAGATGCGTCTGTAGGTCCGGATGATCGGATCCTTGTCGTCTGCCACGTAGAGCTTCACGGCTCCGTTGTAGGCATCCACCACCGCCTTGACCGAGTTGCGCAGGTAGTTGCCGACGCCCGGCACCGGCTGCGAGTAGGGATACCGGCCCGTGAGAGTGTAGGCGTCGCACAGCCAGTAGAGCCTTCCCTTGCTGATCACGAGGTACGGATCGCGGTCGAACGTCAAGAACGGAGCGATGCCCCGCAGTCTCTCGTCGATCCGGCGACGGTACAGGATGCGGCTCGTGGCGGTGAGATCGCTGCTGAGCAAGATCGACGCGCTCTTGAAGTAGGCCGCGAACAGCAGTCGCCGGCCGAAGCCGCCCAGCCTGACGCCGCCCGTACCCTTGTAGGTCGTGTAGACGTTGCTGTCTCCCGCCGGGTAGTCGAACTCGTTCGCGGCGGTGTTGACGAACACGTAGTCGTTGGACCGCTCGCCGAAGTAGATCTCCGGACGCGTGATCTTCAGGTCGGGGTGAGCGTTGGGGGGAATGTCCTTCACCAGGAAGTCGGGCAGACCGTCGCCCAGGATCCGGTTCACCGGGCTCACCACCGCGCCGTGGCCGTGGGTGTAGCTGAGCCGCTCGTTGACCCACAGGCGGCTGGGCAGGCGCTCCGAGGAGATCTCCCGGGCCGACAGCATCACCTGCCGGTACTTGCCGTCGATGGTGTAGCGGTCCACGTCCACGCCGGAGAAATCGTAGTAGGTGCGGATCTCCTGGAGCTGCTCGTAGGCCGTCAGCAGAGGCCGGTGGTCCCAGAGGCGAATGTTCTGGACGGTGAGGTCGTTCTGCCGGAGCGCCTCCGTGGTCAGGTTCTCCTCGGCGCTGAAGCTCTTCTCCTCGACGCTCTCCACGTCGTAGGCCGCCCGGGTCGAGCGGATGCCATGCTCGATGAACGGCTTCTCCAGGCTGAACTGGTTGGGGGTGACCTTCAGCTTCTGGACCAGGACCGGCAGCGCGTCGGAGCCGGCGAACGAGACGAAGATCCACAGCACCACCATCGCCGCCGCCGGCTTCCAGGCCGGCCGGAAGCCGCAGGCGATGACCAGGGCGCCGCTGAGCGCGGCCAGCACGAGCAAGACCGTCAGGACCGGCAACAGGACATGCACGTCGGTGTAGCAGGCTCCATGGGTGATGCCCCGCGGCGAGTACAGCAGCTCGTACCGGTCGAACACGTACCCCGCCGCTCTCCCCAGGATCATCAGGCCGGCCAGGGTGAACAGGTGCGGTCGCACCTGTGGCGCCACGGTCGTCCGCTGCTCGGTCACCACCACCTGGCCGTTCAGCAGGTACGATCCCGCCGCCACCACCAGAGACAGTGCGAGCCCCAGCAACGCCAGGACGTAGACCGATTTCAAGAGAGGCAGCTGGAAGACGTAGAAGCCGATGTCGGCGTCCAGAGGACGGTGCTGTAGCCCACCTCCTCCAGCCACAGGAACTCGGCCAGGAGCTCGACGAGCGCGCTGCCGACCAGGAGGGCCAGCAGCAGGACGACCAGGATGGAGTTGGCGACGAGACGGGTGTTCATGGGTGGTTCTCCTTGTGACTCGACCCGGGCGATGAAGCGGCGTGGACCGGTCCCCCTCGACCAGCGAGTCACGCCCGGAGTGGGCGTCCCGTGGCTTTCGGAGAGGAACTCCGGTTCCCGATCGCCGGGGGTGTTCCGGTACCGGTTCCAGCGGCAGGAGAATCCGGGCTAACAGCGCAGCACGATCATCGGCGAGGGCGCCGCGCCCCCGCGGCCAGACCCCGGACAACTCGGCGGCCCGACCTCCCGGCGCCGGACGTCCGGCCGGTCCCCGCACAGTCTGGCCCCGGATCCACGCCTGCGGTCCATGGCGAGCGGCCTGCAGGTCGGAGATCCGATCGGTTCATTCGCGCAGGCGATCTCCGCGGGAGGCTCCGCGAAGACCACCATCGAGGCCAGTGCGACGAGCGCCGTGGGCTCCACGTGGAACGTCAGAAGCGCCAGCCCGACCGCGATGATGGCGGCCCATCGGGCCAGGCCGGCTGACCGTCTCGCGCCTGAGAGCGACGTTCCCATGATCGGCCCCTTCGTACCCGAACGATATCACACCGACCCGGGCGACTCAAGTCGCCGGGGGCGTTCCCGCGAAGGCGGCGATCGGGTCGATCGCTCAGAGGCCCGCCAGCTGTCGTGCGAGATCGAGGTAGAAGCGGCGCAGCCAGCGCCCCCACAGAAACGGGTCCTGGTAGTGGCCGACCATCTTGAGGTGGTCCTTCCCGGAGCTCAGGCCCATGAAGTTGAAGGCGCCCCTCGCCAGCGGCTCTCCGGGGACGTGCGTCACGATGCGGGCGCCCGACGGTCCCTTCATCGAGACCGTGTTGACGACACCGTCGTTCTCCCACCAGTCCGTGGGGCGACTGACCGCGGAGCCCGAGTAGTTACCCATCAGGTCGCCGAAGGCCCAGAACACCGGGTTCATCTCCACCGAGCTGACGTGGCGCCCCGTGATCGGCAGGCGAACGGTCTCCTCGTTGGCCCAGGTCAGATAGGTGACCGTCGGGTACACGGGCACGCGCTCGTTGAGCTCCCTGGCCCCCTGGGGGGTGAGGTCCCAGCTGCTCAGGTCTTTCGTCTTGGCCAGGGTGCGGTAGACGCGCCGTACGAACTCCTTCACGCCCTCACCGGGTCGAGGCTCGAGCCCCCAGTGCCACAGGTCGAAGTCGTAGACCGAGCGGTCGGTGGTGGTCCTCCCGGGGAGCATGGCCACGAGCGCCCGCTCCATGCCTCCCGCGCCCAGGAGGCTGTCGAGAATCGTGGCCAGCGTGGTTCCATCGTGGGGTGTCGAGATCGCGGAGCATGAACGGATCCAGCTCACGTCGCTCCCCACGCCGAACCGGTCGGTCGCGATCATGTGGGTGAGAAGC
>JACQZM010000461.1 GCA_016213885.1 Candidatus Rifleibacteriota bacterium
CCGCTCTCGTCGTGCGAGACGTTCGATCCGCGGACGGAGGTGTTCGCGCCCTGTGCGGCCATGGGCCGGGCGCGGAGCGGCCACAGAGCGGTGCTCCTGGGCGGAGGCCGGGTGCTGGTCGTCGGCGGGACAGGGCCCGGGTCCGGCGACTCCGGTGAAATCTACGATCCGGAGAAGGACCGGTGGAAGCTCGTGAAGAACTCCATGTCCACGTACCGTCAGGAGCCCACGGCGACTCTGCTGGGAGACAAGGTGCTCATCGCCGGCGGTGCGGTCTCCAGGCAGGCGGAGCTGTTCTTCCCGGACAGGAACCTGTTCTGGCCGGGCAAGAACAAGGACGAGACGGCCCGCCTGCTGGGCTTCGTACCGCCGTTGCCGAAGCCCATGATCTCCCCGCGGCAAGGCGCCTGGGCGCTGGAGATCGGCCACGGCCGGGTCCTGATCGGCAACGGCACCGGCGGAGGCTCTCAGCTGAAGACCACGGAGCTGTTCGACGCCGCGGCGAACAGCTTTGCCAGCGCCGAGCGGACCATCGGCGGCGGAGACGGCCGGGCGTGGGCGCTCCTCTCCGATGGCCGGTTCGCCCTGACCGGCGGCCGGGACTCCACGCTCGTCTCGACGGTGGTCGAGGCGTACCGCCCCGCCACCAAGAGGTCCGCCGCCGTGTGGCAGGCGCTGGAGCCGCTGCCTCACGCCCGCATGCACCACCAGCTCGTGGAGGCCAGATGAGGCGCCAGCATGACTCGGGTGCCGATCCGGCTCGACCGCGTCGCGAGCTCCGCGGGCGAGCCGGGCGGCATCGTTCGACATGGGGGGCCCTTCGCTTCGCTCATCCTGCCCCCCAAGCCCCCTCCCGGCTCGCCCTCCGGGCTCGCCGGCTCAGCCTGACGCTCGTGGAGATCGTCGTGGCCTCGTTGATCGTGAGCATCTCCCTGCCGCCGCTTCTCTCCACGAAGGTCTCGATCGCCGTGGCCAACGCCTGTCAGCTCCAGAGGGCCCACGCGACGCATCTGGCCCAGGCCGACCTCGAGGGCGTTCTCTACTTCATGTATAATGGCTACCGGACCGAGCCCTCCGGACCGGCCACTCTCAGGGACGCGCGGGGGTACAAGGTCACCGACTCGTGCGACGAGCGGCGGCGCGGGTACGCCAGGCCGGAGACGAGCTACCTGGCCCACGTGCTCGGCCTGGCCGAGGTGGAGAGCCCGGTGGCCCGGGGCAGCACCGCCACGCTGTCGGCGCCCCAGCAGAGCCGGTACTTCTCGGCGTTCGACCTGGGCCCCGAGCTGAGCGCCCGGCTGTCGAGCTTCAGCTCCCGGGTGGTCGTGTCCCCGTGCACCGATCCACCACCCAAGGGGCCCGACGACCCGGAGGTCGATCTGGCCACCGTCAGGGCCACCATCTCGTGGAGAGACCCCAGGGGCCAGGTCCAGGAGCGGACCTTCTCGACCGGGGTGACCCGGCCTTTCCACGAGGAAGACCCGGGGAGGCGCAGGAGGTGAGGCCGCCGAGAACGTCCGACGCTCACACGCTGGTCGAGCTGATCGTGGCTCTGGGCCTGACCGGCACGGTCCTCGCCTCCATGTACATGGTCACCGTGGCTCCCGGCGACCAGGCCCGTGACTTCGTCGTGTCGGACCCGCGGGAGGTCCGGGGGCTGCAGGGCCGGCTGCAGGAGCTGGTCCGGGAGGTGCAGGAGTCCACGCGGGTGTTCTTTCCGTTGGCCGGCAAGGGGAACGCCGATGGCCTGGGCATCGTGAACGGGAAGGGGGAGACGATCCTGTTCTTCGCCGAGGATGACCTGGCCACCGGCAAGAAGCGGCTGATCAGGGTGAACGCGACCGCAAGCGTCGCCGCCGGGTACGACCGGGCGACCGTGTTCGTGAGCCGGTTGAGCCACTTCCGGGCCAGCGTGGCGCCGGCCGAGCCGGGCAAGGAACCGTCCCTGGTCTCCCTCGACCTGGCGATCGAGCTGGCCGGGTCCGATCCGTCCAGGCCGAGGACCCTCGCCTTCGTGACCTCCGCGTTTCCGAGAAACCTGGAGCGCGGCGCTCCCGACGACATCTTCCCCCAGGGCACGCCGCTGTATGACTGAAACACCTCCAGGCGACCGGCCCACTGGCCCAAGATCCGACCGGGCGACGCCCGTGCCCGCCGACGCCCGATCGGGCAAGAAGTCGGTCCGGGGCGGTCCCACCATCGTCAGCGATCTGACCCGGCACCTCCCCGCCATAGCCGACGAGGGATCGCTGATCGAGGCGATCCAGTCGAGCAACGTGTTCATGCGCCTCCACGGTCTGCAGAACGCCTGCCGGTTCGCCCCCCACGCCTCGCTCCCGGCGCTCTACCGGCTGGCGGAGACAGAGGAGGACCCGCTGGTCATCGCGGCGCTCATCCGGTCTCTCGGCGAGGTCGGGGGAGGCGACGAGGTCCAGCGGATCCAGCGGGTCCTGGGCCACATCGACTCGCGGGTCCGGGCCAACGCCCTGGAGACGCTGGCCGGCATGCCGGGCCAGATCGACCAGATCATCATGGAACGGCTTCTGGCCGACGAGGTGCCCCGGGTACGGATCGAGGCCGTCCAGTACCTGTTCACCAGGGATCCCGACCGGGCGCTGGCGTACTTCCGGCTGATGGTGTTCGGCCCGGACAACCTGACCCGCGAGAGCGCCTTCTTCTCGCTGACCCGCATCCGCGACAGCCGGATCATCTCGATCTTCAGGGAATCCCTGAAGGAACCCCGGCGCCACGTGTACCGGCAGGCCCAGCAGATCCTCCAGTCGCTGGCCGGGGAGTGGCCGGAGGCGGCGGCGCTGCTGGCCGAGTACCGGAGCGGCAGCCTGGTCGGCGAGGTCATCGACGGCGAGCCGGTGATCGTGCTGCTGGACCAGCTGGACAGCCCCCAGGCCGTGGACCGGATCGCCGCCATCAAGAAGCTGGTCTCCTGCGACGATCCGCGGGTGGAGGTGATGCTGGGCGTGAACCTGGCCGCCCGGGATCCGGAGGTGCGGCATCACGCCGCCCTGGCGCTGGTCCAGCGCCACCGGGACAAGACGCTGCCGCGGCGCCTGGAGAAGCTCGGGATCGTCTTCAGGGAGCACCGGGCCAAGGGACACGCCCTGGTGCCGCACGCCCTGGCCGCCCAGCTCGCGGCGCTCGACCGCGACCAGGGTGGCGACGGGCCCGTGCCGGCGACCCGGACCGGGGCGGAGCTGTACGCGGCGTTCGATCGGGACACGGTGTTCGACGGGACGATCCGTCGTCTCTGCGGCGACGTCCGGGCGATCCACCAGGAGATCGAGGCATTCGCCATCAGGGAGCGCGACGCCCGGACGGCGGCGGCAGGCTCCGACCGCGGCGCTCCCGGGGCCGCTCAGGCTCTTTCGGACGCCGGCCGACCGGAGCACGGCGCGGCCGGCCCGGCCTCGCGCCGGTGGCACCTGGCCGGGCTTGTCAGGACCGCGGCTCTCCACACCCTGCTGATCATGGTCGCCTTCGGGGCCGGCGCCTGGTGGTCACGCCGCGGTGCGTCGACCGCCGATCCGCTGTTCGCCGCACGGACCAACAACCAGCTTCTCGATCTGGTGAGCCTGGAGCGCGACCCGGAACGCTTCGTCCTCAGATTCAAGGGCCGCCAGGTGCGGCTGACGGCGCCGGTCACGCAGTGGGACCAGGGCGCCCGGATCGCCATGGTGAGGAGCGGCAGCATCCTGTTCCGCGTCGTGGCCAAGGAGCTCCAGGGGGCCGACACGGTGCTGCCGGGCAAGATCGTCGAGGTGGACGGCCTGCTGAAGAAGCTGGAGCGCAACGGCGTCATCGAGATGACCGGCACGGTCCGGCCACGCTAGCTGCGCTCGGCGGAAGCGTGCTCGATTCGTCGAGGAGTGAGCGAGGAGTGGACCCGGCGCGGCGGGGCGGGATCCTGCGGTGTAGTGCTAGCACTACACCGCAGGATCCCGGCCGTCGCGAGGCCGAGCGAGGCGAAGGCTGGCAAGGAAGAGGAGCGAAAGGACCGGAGGTGTACTTGAACAGTACATCGAGGACCTGTCGCGACGATGACGCCGCCAGCGTTCGTCGCAGCCGGTCGCAGTAGGGCGGGATCTTGCGGTGTAGTGCTAGTGCCCCGTGGCCCTGGCGTCGATGTCCTGGATGCGGCCTTCCAGGCTGGCGTTGATCCTCACCTTGCGCAGGATGTAGCGCTTCATCATGGCCCGGACCGACAGGTGAGTCGGCTCCTTGGAAACGTGGCGGAACACGGCGAACTGGGTGCCCCGCTCGTGCCCTCCCTTGGCGAGGAACTCCGTGATCGCGACCCGGTAGTACCGGTTCGGGTCCAGCGGCCTGCCGCAACTCTCGATCGAGAGCACCTTGGAGCCTGCCGGTCCCCTGGACGAGTAGCGGACCGTGAGACCGGACAGGTGCAGGTAGTAGTAGTTGTCGTCCAGGCTCGACTCCAGCGCCTTCTCGAGAACCTCCTTGATCTGCCACGCCTTCAGGCTGGTGACGTAGATCCCGTTGTCGAAGTGGAAGGCGATGTTGAAGTCGTGGGAGAAGATCTTGCCCCTGGGGATCACGTTGTTGACCGCCGTGGCGTTGTAGAACGACAGGTCGGCGCCGGTCTCCTCGCGCAGCACGTCGCAGACCAGGTTGCCCAGACGGGTCTCCCGCCCGTACTTCTGGTCGACGAAGCTCGTGAGCGCCTCGCCGAGCACCTCGCCTGGCAGATGGTCTTGCCGCTCCAGGTAGTCCCTCAGCACGGCCAGACAGTCCTGGTCTTCGGGCAGCCTCTCGTCCAGCGGCACCAGCTCGTTCTTGAACGAGACGCCGCCCCCGGGCCGGGTCTCGAGGTGCAGGTAGCCGAGGAAGTGACCCTCGCCTCCGGCCTGGCAGATCAGCACGTTGTTCACCACCTCGGGCACTTCCAGCAAGGTGTGGCTGTGGCCCCCGATGATGGCGTCGATGCCCCTGGTCTGGCTGGCCAGGCCGCAGTCCGCGTCGAAGCCGAGGTGGGACAGGAGGATCAGGCAGTCCACGCGGCCGCGGAGCGTCCGGATCATGCTCCTGGCGGTCGCGAGGGGGTCCAGCACCTCCAGCGTCTCGGGCTTGTCGTGGGTCAGCGGGTAGTCCGGCGTCGTGAGGCCGAAGAACCCCACCTTGAACCCCTTCAGGTTGTGGATCACGTAGGGCAGGCAGGGCACCACGATGCTGCCGTTGAACTGCACGTTCGAGACGATGGCCGGGAAGTCGGCCGATCGGACCTTCTCCATCAGGTACGGCAGCCCGTAGTCGAAATCGTGGTTGCCGAGGACCCACCCGTCCACCCGCGCCAGGTTCATCATCTCCAGTAGCGGCCGCCCATCCATCACGTCGCTGAGGGTGTCGCCGATGTCGAAGTAGAGGAGCTGGGGAAAGCGCGCCCTGTGCTCGGCGAGGCTGTGGACGATCCGCGGGTAGATGAGGAAGTTCCAGTGGAGATCGCTCAGGTAGGCGATGACGGCCCTGGGCTCGGAAGCTTGAGGGCTGGATTTGCGCTGGCCTTTTGGCGAGCCGTACATCGGGTCTGTGGAACCACTTTTTTTGGGGTCCGCATACTACCTTCCGGGGTCGGTGCATGTCAAAAGGCCCGGGCGCCCGGAGTGCAAAATCATCGGCACTCCGCCAGCCGCCGACGGGCCAGCGAGAACGCCGGGGCCAGGCCGAGCGCTCTGCGGTAGGCCTCCCTGGCACCTGCGACGTCACCCGTGGAGCGCAAGACCTCCCCGGAGTCGAACTCCACGTAGCGCGCCGTGGGGCCCAGGCCTGGCATCGCCAGCACCCTGGCGAAGACGTCCAGCGAGGTCTGGCGGTCAACGGCCAGGAAGGAGGCCGCTCCGATCGCCACGAGACGCCCGGTCTCCAGAGGGGCCGGCAGCTTGGAGGCGACCATCGACCCCTCCTTGAGGATGGCCAGCGCGGTCTTCGCGTCGCCCGCCGAGAGGACGAGCAGCGCCTCCTGGTACCTGAGCTTCGCCAGGTCGAGGGCCAGATCGGCGACCATGCCGGCCAGCGGCTCCTTCGGGTCGCCCTTGGACATCCGCTGGAACGCCGTCAGCTTCGGAGTCGCGACCTGGATCCGGGCCCGGACCGCCTCGAGCGTCATCCCTGGCATCGCGTCCAGAAGCGCCAGGCGGACGGTCCTCCCAGGATCCGCCACGTATCTCCGGTACGCCGGATCGGGCGCCTCTGCCAGGGTCGCCTCCTCCTCCGTCGTCGTGAAGCCGAGGATGCGGCTCTGCGTGTCCTCCTCCGGCAGCTTCTCGATGAGTCGCGCAGCCTGATCTCGCACCGGCTCGTCGGTGTGGAGCCGTTCGGCCTCCTTGCGCAGAACGTCCCTGGGTGGCCTCGTCGTCACCCTGAACACCACGTTGGCGCCGGAGAGCGGGGCGCGGGCCTGCACCCCGAACTCCAGGGTCACGGCGTGGCCGGGCTCCAGGTCCAGGGTGCCCGAGGTCTTGCCGGAGAGCACCTCGAGACCCTCCGGAAACACGGCCTCCCACCGGGCCCCGGGCTGCGGCGCCAGCAGCGCCATCACCTGCGCCTGCAGGCTGGTCCGCTGCCCGATCTCCGGCGGCTGCCGCGCCGTCAGCTCGACCTGGATCCACGTCGGGATCGGAATCGGGGGCATGGACGCCGTGGCCGGCGCCCCGAGGACCGCGCAGGTCAGCATGAGGACCACGGAGCGACCGATCGTTGGGGACACCGGACAGCCTCCTTGGCAGTCGAATGACCGGGGGGAAAGACCGACGGCTACTTGCCCTTGCCCTTCTCGAGCCGCCCCTTGAGCCAGCCGTGGATGTGGGCGAGCACGGCGAGCTCGATCGGGTACGACGTGTCCGACTTGGTCAGCACCGTGGCGCACTCGAACTTGTACGCCTGCTGGCGCGACACGGCGGGAACGAACCTGTGGTTCAGCCCCGGGAAGACCTTGAGCTCCACGTCCTCCTTCCCGAGCTTCTTGATCGTCCGTTGCGCCGCCGTCACCCGCTGGGTCTCCACGAGGTAGTCGTTCTCCCCGTGGACCATCAGGAGGCCGCAGGGGAGGCGGGCCGCCGCCTGGGTCGGTTCGAACAGCATGTTGTCGCGCCACCAGACCGGCGGTTGCGGGTTCAGCTGCATCGCCTGCACGAGCCAGTCGGCCATGGTCGGGTCGAGGAAGTAGTCCTCGTACTGGAAGTAGCGGCCGAAGGCGATCTTCTGCACGTACTCCCGGTGCTGGGCCAGCACCTTGTCGATCTCCCCCTGGGACTTGCCATCGGTCTCGAGCTGGAAGCGCATGATCCGCTCCCGGTGCTCGGGCTCCTTGTCGTAGATCCCGGCGAGCAGCACCACGCCGGTGATGTCGGGCGTCTTGAGCCCGGCGATGATCGCCGCCTTGGCCCCGTACCCGTGGCCGATGGCGAAGACCTTCTGCCGGTCGATTCCCTTCAGGGTCTTCAGGTAGTTCAGCGCGTTGGCCGCGTCCTGGGCGAAGTTGTACAGGCCGGCGCCGAGGAAGTCCCCGCCGCTCTTCGGAACGCCCCGCGGGTCGTAGCGCAGCACCGCGAATCCGTTGTCGGCCAGGTGGTGGGCGAGTTCGCGAAAGGTCCCGTTGCCCTTGCCCCACGACTCGTCGCGATCCACCGGGCCCGATTCGGGGACGAGGACGACTCCGGGAAACGGCCCCGGGCCGTCGGGCTGGGCGATCGTTCCGGCGAGGCGCACGTCCCGGGAGAAGAACAGGACCTCTTTCTCCTGGAAGCCCTTTGCGAAGGTCACCGTGGGAACGAGCGCGAGCAGAGCCGCCAGCACCAGGAGGGATCCGAGGGACCGGCCGGGCATGGGAGGCCTCCTTTACGGGAAGTGCAACGCTGTCAGGGGCCTGGGATCGGCGCACAGCCGCTTCCAGTGCGGCGGCGAACCGCCGAGCGCCCCCCGGCAGGGCAGGCGTAAGGTACAACAGGGGGGGGGGAAAAGCAACGCCTTTCCTCTCAGTGAGAGGAGGCGGCGGAAGCGCCAGGCGAACCGATCTGGCCGAGGCGCGACGAGGAGCGGGCCCCGAGGCCGAACAGCTCATGGAGCACCCATCCCAGCTTCGCCGGATCGTGGCGGATCGTGTCCAGCTTGTGGAGCTTCCTGGGCTCGTCGAGCGTCGGCTCCAGCAGATCGGCGGACGCCGCCTTGATGCTCCGGTGGACGATCGCCACGATCTCCCACTCGGTGACCGGGATGAACCGTACGCCCTGGGCGGCGTAGATCCGGGCGACCCGGTCCGCTGGCCGCTGCTGGTTCAGAATCACGTACTCCGGCACGCCGTCGTCGAGGTATCTGGCGACGGTCTCCACGTGGTCGAGCACGGTGAAGCCGTCGGTCTGTCCAGGGTAGCTCGTCGTGTTCGGTATGTAGACACGGACTCCCCGGCAGCGCCTGATCGCCTCGGCGACCCCCGGGACCACCAGGCAGGCGGCGATCGACGTGAACAGGTTCCCGGGGCCGATGAAGAGGTAGTCGGCGTCCTGGATCGCCTTCAAGGCCGGCTCCCACGGCGTCGCGTCGGCGTCCTCGACGAACAGGTCCCGGATCGGCGGCTTCCCGGACTGTCTCACCGCGACCTCGCCGTGGACCACCGCTCCGCCATCCAGCCTGGCCGAGATGTCGATCGGCCGGGACGACACGGGCAGCACCCGGCCCCGGCAACCCAAGAGACCGGCGGCCTCCTGGACCGCCGCCGCGAACGGCTTGCCCCTCGTGGCGAGGGCGGTCAAGAGCAGGTTTCCCAGCGCCATGTTCTCGAGCTGCCCCGGGGCGTTGGGCCGGAACCGGTGCTCCATCAGGTCGGGCCACGGGGAATCCGGGTTGGACAGGCGGGCGAGGCACGAGAGCGTCGCCCTGATGTCGCCGGTCGCCGGGAGGTCGAACTCCCTGCGGATGACCCCGGAGGAAGAGCCGCAGTCGGAGACGCTGACCACGGCCGTGAAGTCGTCGAGGTGGTCCGGGAGCGCCCGCGCGATCAGGGAAGGGCCGGAACCGCCTCCCAGCGCCACGATCCTTGGCCGCCTCACGTGCTCCTCCTGAACGCCCGGAACGGGGCGGTGGAGATCCGGAACATGGATCCCCTGTAACCATCGACACCGCGACTGCGATCGTTGAACCCCATCGTGACCTTGGAGCCAGGCCAGCTGCCTGATCACAAGCCTAGCTCGCGAAACAGGCGGGGGATCCTGGGCGTGCCGATACCGCCGCTTCGCCCGCTGTGTTATCCTACGTTCGGGCAAGGGGAGCAGCGCGAGGAGGCGCCTCCATGGAGATAGGTCACCTCATCGGGCGGTTCCGGGTCTCCAGGCAGATCGGAAAAGGGGGGATGGGCAACGTCTACCTGGCGCTCGACACGGTCAACTTCAGACAGGTCGCGGTCAAGGTGCTGCCGCGAGTGTTCCAGGCGTCGAGCATGCTCATCGCCCGGTTCCTCCGCGAGATGGAGGTGTGCCGCCGGCTCTCTCACCCCAACATCGTGGGGTTCATCGAGGCGGGCCTCGACAAAGACCAGTACTACCTCGCCCAGGAGTTCATCGTCGGCACCAGCCTGGAGGAGCTCGTCTCCAAGCGGGGAACCCTGAGCAAGGAGCTGGCTCTCTCGATCATGCAGGACGCCAGCTACGCCCTGCACGCCGTCCACCAGCAGAAGATCGTCCACCGCGACATCAAGCTCCAGAACATCATGGTCAGCAAGGAGATGGTCATCAAGCTGATCGACTTCGGGATCGCCCTGGCGCGGGACGAACGGATCCAGCAGAGCATCCTGGCGGAGCTCGATCGGGTGGGCTTGCGGTACCGCACCTCGGACCTGAAGACCCAGCCGGGAACCGTGATCGGCACCCCCTGCTACAACTCGCCCGAGCAGAACCAGGCCAAGGAGGTCACGTTCGCCGCGGACATCTACTCGCTGGGCCTGGTCTTCTACGAGATGTTCACGGGGGTCCAGGTGCTGCCCAACACGACGCTGGCCAAGATCATCGACTTCCAGTCGGAGCTCGACAACCAGCTGATCCCGGTGTCCCAGGTGAACCCGGACTCGCCGGCAGGCATCGACGAGATCATCTCGAAGATGATCCGCTATCGGCCCGACGAGCGGTTCCAGACGGCCAGCGAGCTCGTGCTGGCGATCAAGAAGCTGGGGATCTCGGTCCACGGCACGGAGGAGGCGAGCGAAGGCGGCAAGCAGGGCAAGCGGCTGGCCCAGCTGGAGCTCTTCGAGACGTACTACTGGAAGGCCATGAACCTTCTCAACGAGCACGGCTACATCGACGCGCTCACCGAGTTCGATTCGTTGCTGTCGCTCCAGTTCGGCGAGGGTCAGTACAAGTCGGCCATAGAGGAGAGCGTGAACTTCCTGTGCTGGGTGCTCAAGCCCATGGCCGCGGGCCGCCAGGCGACCCAGAAGGGAAAGGGGAAGTCGTTCAGGGTGCCGCTGGAGGAGTACATCCACGCCCTGATGAAGATCATGTCGATCTACTCCAAGCTCGGGCTGGACGGCCAGAAGCAGCTCGCCCAGAAGAAGTTCGTCAAGGCGGTCGAGGAGATCGACGAGTACGACCGGGCGCTGGAGTTCTACGACAAGATCTTCGCCGATTTCCCGCAGGACACGATCATCAAGAGAGGGTACGCCATGTTCCTCTACGGGAACGGCGCGATCTCGGCCGGTCGCTGCGCCCAGTTCGACATCGTGAAGCAGCACTACGCGGAGCGCAACTTCGAGGCGGCGTTCGAGGAGCTGCAGAAGGTCCTCAAGTACGAGGAGTCCAACGAGCAGGTGCAGGAGGAGATGGCCCAGCTGAAAGACCTCCTCACCCGCCGGGCCGCCGAGAAGGAGACGTTCATAAAGAAGCTGGAGTCG
>JACQZM010000462.1 GCA_016213885.1 Candidatus Rifleibacteriota bacterium
CGCGGAGGGGTCGCTGGCGGCGGAGACGCCCGGAGCCGGCGCTGGCTGGGGAACCGAAGGCACCGTACCTGCCAGCGGAGTGGGAACCGGGTTGATCACGTTGCCCACCTCGGTCGACGGCTGGGGAACCGTGGCGGGAGCCGGGTTGGTCGCGGGGGCCGGTACGGCGCTGGCGGTGCTCCCCGTATTCGCCGCGGGAACCGGGTTCACCGCCGGCGCGGGAGCCGGGTTGATCACGTTGCCCACCTCGCCGGAAGGCTGGGTCGCCGCGGTGGGAGCCGGGTTGGTCGCGGGGGCCGGAGCGGCGCCCGAGGTGCTGCCCGTGCTCGCCGCGGGCTGGCTGGTGGAGACCGCCGGCGCGGGAACCGGCTGTGCCGCGCTCGACACCGGCTGGTTGGCCGGGGTCGCTGGCTGGAACTGTGGCTCGGTGGAAGAGGTGGCCCCCTGGCCGGCGCCGACCATGCCGGTGGCGGTCGGTGGCTGGGGCTGAGGCTGAGGCTGGGGCTGGGGCTGGGTCGTGGAGCCGATCGGCTGGACCGTGGTGCCCGGGTCGACCCCGGCGGTTCCGGTCGGGTTGGGCACGATCGTCCCCTGAGAGCCCCCGATCGGCTGGACTGTTCCGTTCGTCACGGGCTGCACGATTCCCCCGCCGGGCTGCGAGGAGCCGGGCTGGACGGTGCCGGCGCTCGCCACGCCGGTCATGGAACCGCCAGGGTAGCCGGAGGCCGGGACGACCCCGGACCCGGGCTGTCCATAGGCCGTGCCCTGGCCGTACCTGGACGACCCGAACAGAAGCGTCTCCAGGTCCATCGGCGCCATCGGGACGCTCATGTTCACCGGCCCGACGCCGTTGCCCGCCGTGGCGGCGAAGCCGTTCAGCATCGACACGACCTGGGCCATGACCCAGGGATCGCCGCCCAGGCGGATCCCTCCGGCCGGGTCGAACTGGATCGTGAGGACTCCGCCCCCGACCGATCCGGTCGTGCCATAGCCGGCCCCGTACTGGCCGGCGCCTGCCTGGCCGTAGCCGTACTGGCCGTAACCCCCCTGGCCGTAGCCGTATTGCCCGTTGTCGAAGGGGCCAGGCACCCGGTCGTAGCCCTGGCCGGCGTACCCGAGGCTCGGAACGGCCCAGGTGCGCCCCATCTCGACCGGCGGGTAGTACCCGTTGCCCACCGAGTCGACCCTGGTGCTGCCTGGGTCGTTCCAGAGTGTCGAGTAGACCGAGGTGGCCGCATAGGGCCCCGGGCCGCTCTCCGGCAGGAGTCCAGCGTTGGACGCCGCGCCGAAGCCGCCGGGGGCTCCGGCCGGAGCGCCGGCGGTCGCCGTTCCGATCGCGGCGTTCGCCGGACCCGACAGCGGCTGCCCGGGCAGGGAGACGTCGGAGAACGGGTCGGGCTGCCCGCCAGCCGGCTGGGGAACCGTCCGCGGCACCGCGGAGGTGCCCGGCTGGACCGTCTCGAGGCCGATCATGCTGGGCTCCAGCCCCGTGTCCTGGGCGCAGGCCCGGTGACCGCCCAGGGCCAGCGTCGACAGGACCACGAGCCAGGCGATCGTGCCGTTCTTCATGTCCGTAGACACCTCCGTGAGGCCCCCGTTGCGGGTCGCCCGCTGGCTTCATCACGCCGTCATCGCCGTGGTTGGAGGGCGGCCGTCGAGGGGCGAGGCCATGGAGACCGCCAGAGCGGTAAGACGAACCGGAGTCCCGATGGATCCTCTGGAGCTACACGCGCCGGCGTCCGCAAGTTTAGGTTACTTGCCCGGGCGACCGGCCGACGGTCCCACGATCCCCATGCAACCCCGGTGCCGCGCTACCGCCGTTCGTGGGCGATCTCGGCCTGGAACGTCAGGAAGCTCGCCCCCTGGCGCCACTCGTCCGGGCCGAGCCCGGCCTTCATCGAAAGGTGCGAGAGCATGGTGTCCCTGTCCCACCCCTGCTCCGGCGCGACCTGGGGCAGAAAGACCGCCGATCTGCCGCCCTTCTTCAGCACCACGCCGTCCCGACCCACCTGGATCGCCTCCGGGCCCGACACGGCCTCCGGCGGGGTGAGCGCCGAGACCTCCACGGTGATCGCCGACAGCTCCTTCTCGGTCACCGGCGAGAACCTGGTGTCGTGGAGCGCCGACTCCACGGCCAGGCGAGTCGTGGCGAGGTAGAGCTTCTCCTGCGGGAAGATCATGCCGATGCAGCCTCTCAGCCGCCCCTGGATCTTCAGGGTCACGAAGACGCCCCGGGGCTTCTCCAGCCTGGCGCTCGGGGGAAACGCCTTCACGACCTGGGCGTCGGAGGGGGCGGCGCCGGTCTTCACGCCGTGTTCCAGGGAGAACCTCGCCAGGGAGACGAGCCGGTCGAGGTCTTCCTCCGTGAGGCGGTCGGCGGCCTCGCCAGCGACGCTCGGCGAGGGCTGCGGCCGAGGAGACGTCCGGGGAGCCGGCGACGCCGGCGCATCCGCCGGTGCCGGAGCGTCGAAGCGGAACGCCAGCGACACGTAGCTGACGCTGTCGCTCTCGTCGCCGGTCACGTCGATCGATGTGGTGTACGAGAGCAGGTCGCAGGCGAAACCCTTGGGCAGCATCCCCAGGAGCACCGCGATCGGTCGGGCGCCGCACACCGTGGCACCGGTCTCGCCGACGTATTTCATGAATCCGTTCAGGTCCCCTCCCTGGGCGAGCTTGGCCGCGCCGAGGTCGAGCTCCTTGAGCTTCTCCCGGGACGGCTTGAACGGGGCGTAACCGAACCGCTGGCCGAAATGGGTGAAGTCCGACGAGGCCACCACGAGAGTGGCGGCGTCCACGAGCGGCGCGAGCCCCTGGGCCACCTGCAGCGCATCGCTGGCCGACAGCTCCCCCACCAGGATCGGCACCAGGACGAACGATCCCAGGGCCACCTGGAGAAACGGCAGCTCGATCTCGATGGAGTGCTCGCCCATCACGATCACCCGGCGGTACCGCGCGCCCTCGACCACCTTGAAGCAGGCACCGAGGCTCTTGCCCGAGTAGGTGTAGCCGGCGTGGGGCGCCACCAGCCCTCCGACGCGCTTGGCCCCCGAGGCGCTCGGCGGCGCCGAGGCGAGGAACGCTTTCACCTGGCTCTCCAGCGAGGCCTTGCCGCCGTTGTACCAGGTTCCGGCCAGCGCCGCGGGCCGCACGACCCTGGCTTGTTCACCGGGCGAGGCCGTCCCGTCGGGCGACCCGGGCCGCCCCGAGGCCCCGACCTCGTTGACCCCGCCCTCGAAACCGATGGTGACCGCGAGCACGCAGACCACCACGACCACCAGCCCCACGATCACGGATCGTCCCTCCCCTCGTTCGCTGCCACGGCTCGGATTCACCATCGTCACACTCCCGCCTCGGTCCCGTCGTCACTCTCTGACCGGTCGGTCACCGTCTCCGGCCGGGGCGACCCGGGCTCGACCCGGACGCGCCAGAACTCGGCCTCCCGGAGCGCCGGGTGCCCCGGGCGCCCCGTCGACCCACAGCCGTCGTCCCCGGGCGGATCGGCAGACCGGTCTGCCCGGGCGAGCGCTGGGCCCCCGACGGTCAACCCGACGACCACGGCCCGGCCGAGGAATCTCCGCCTCGAGATCGTCCCCCGTTCGCCCCGGTTCGTCTTCTTCATGGCCAATCCACTCCCGTCACCAGCGACCCGCCACCACGGCCTTGCAGCTGTCGCACCGGCCGTTCTCGATCCTGTTCTCGATGATCTGGTAGCCCACCCGCTCGATCAGGGGCCTGTTGCAGCCGGCGCAGAACGTGGTCTCGCCGTCGGCAACGGTGATGTTCCCGATGTAGACGTGCTTGAGCCCGGCGTCGCGGGCCTCCTTCCGGGCGGCCAGCAGCGTCTCGGCGGGCGTCGGAGGCAGGTTCTGCAGCTGGTACTGCGGGTAGAACCTGGAGAAGTGAAGCGGCGTGCTCTCCCCGAGGTTCCTGGCGATCCACTTGCACATCCGCCGGATCATCGCCAGGTCGTCGGAGAGGGTGGGCACGATCAGGTTCACCACCTCCAGCCAGACCCCCGCCTCCTTGATCACCAGGAGCGCGTCCAGCACCGGCTTCAGGGTGGCGCTGCAGATCTCCCTGTAGAACCGATCGTCCATGCTCTTCAGGTCGATCTTGAAGGCGTCTATCACCCGGGCCAGCCTCTTGAGCGGTTCCGGGAGCACGTAGCCGGCGGAGATCACCACGTTGGCGAGCTGCGACTCCCGGGCCCGGGTCGCCGTATCGAGCACGTACTCGTAGTACACGAGGGGCTCCGTGTACGTGTACGCGATCGACGGGCAGGAGGTGCGCCTGGCCGCCTCCACCACGTCGGCGGGCTCCAGCGTCTGGCTCTCCACCTCGTCGGGGTTCGCCTGGGCGATCTCCCAGTTCTGGCAGTTCTTGCAGTGGAGGTTGCACCCGGCCGTGGCCAGGGAGAAGATCCTGGTGCCCGGCCGGAAATGGTAGAGCGGCTTCTTCTCCATGGGGTCCACGTGGACCGCGCAGGGGCGGCCGTAGGTGATCGCCCGGAGACGACCGTCCAGGTTCACCCGGACCCTGCAATCGCCGGACATCCCGGGAGGGATC
>JACQZM010000463.1 GCA_016213885.1 Candidatus Rifleibacteriota bacterium
AGTGATCTCTGACCTTATCGGTGTAGTCCCACATGCCAACCTCGCTTGGCCCGTATGATCGATCTTCCCGGGCTCGCTCCCCGGGCCCCCTCGACCCCTCGGAGATCGGCCGGGCCGGATCGGTTGCAGTTTATCACACCGTGGGGCGGTTCGTGACGCGATCGTGGCCGGGTCCGGCAAACCCTGTCGCGCCGGGGACGAGGCGCCGGGTCTCGACCACCAGGATCCGGCTTGCATCCGGTCACGCGACGGTCCATAATCAATGGAAGCGTCCGGTCGGTTCCGGCTCGAGGAGGAACGAGATGACGAGATTCGTCCTGGCCCTGGCTCTGTTGACGGCTTTTGTGGCGCCGCTGATCGCTCAGACGGCGACCCCGGTGCAGCCCGGCACCTGTCCCACGGAGCGACGTGTCATCTCCGGCTCGTTCCAGCCGGCTGCAGGGCCGGTCAAGATCGCGTTCTTCGATGCGGACAGCACCCTCCGGGTGGCCCCGTCGGGGTCCGTCTCGGCCAACGGCCCCACCGACGTGGCGATCCTGCCGCTCGTCGCGGAGCAGCTCGTGAAGCTGAACAAAGACGGCTATCTGCTGGCGATCGTCTCGAACCAGAACGGGATCTCCCAGGGCTACGTCACCTTCGAGGCGGCCAACGCCGCGCTGCTGTACACCCAGTCGCAGCTCGCCAAGCTGGGGGTCTCGTTCCACTACTACGACTTCGCCGAGCGCTCCGACGAGAACCGGAAGCCCGACATCGGGATGGGGAAGCGGCTGGCCGACACGATCAAGGCGAAGCTGGGACGGGACGTGGACTGGGCCCACACCATCATGGTGGGCGACTCGGGCTGGAAGAAAGGCAAGGACGTGGAGCCCGACGGTACCCCCGGCGAGGACTTCTCCAACGCCGATCGGCTGTTCGGGGAGAACCTGGCCAAGCGCTTCGGCGGGGTCCAGTTCCATCATCCGCGGACGTTCTTCCGCTGGCTCCGCCACGGCGTTCGCAACTTCCCCGACTACCAGTCGGTGCGCACGTTCGTGACCGCCCACCCGGAGCTGGATCCGGGGGTCAACCCGCCGGTCTCGAAGTAGCGAACTCTCTCCGACCCGGTAGCCGCGAGACCCGAAGGGAGCCGGAGGTCGACGACGATCGGTCCCCGGCTCCCACTCTTCCGTCTTCCGGCCGGCACGTCGCTCGAGCCGGTGGCGTTCGGAAGAAGGGAGAAGGGGGACGTGGCGAATAGTCGATCAGAGCTTGCCGACCAGGGGCGGCGGTACGGTGAAGACGCGGGCGGCCAGCTCGGTGTCGAGCATGGCGAGCCCTTCGCTCGAACTCTTGCAGCGCTCGAGCTTGCCGATCAGCGTCTTGGCGTTGGCCTCCTCCTCCACCTGCTCGGTGACGAACCAGTTGAGGGTGGCGTGGGTCGCGAAGTCGCCCTCTTCGAGGGCCAGCTTCACCATCCTGTGGATCGACGCAGTGACCTCTCTCTCGTGGCCCAGGGTCTTCTTGAACACGTCCAGGGGCGAGGTGAAGTCGGAGGGCGGCGCCTCGACCGCCCCCAGGACGACCCGCCCGTCCTGGTCGACCACGTAGTTGAAGAGGATCAGGCCGTGGCTGCTCTCCTCCTGGGCCTGGATCCGCATCCAGTGGGCGAATCCAGGGAGCGTCTCCGACTCGAAGTACGAGGCCATCGAGAGGTAGAGGTACGCCGAGTAGAACTCCTTGGTGATCTGGCTGTTCAACGCTCCGAACATCTTCTTGCTGATCATCGCGCGGGACCCTCCTGATCTTCGACAGGTCGCCAGTATAGCATCATCCGCTACCGAGACGCGGGACCGATCGCGCGTTACTTCCCGGACGACGTTCGATCGGCCGGCCTCTTCCGGAGGAGCACCAGCGTGCCGGATCGGTCGATCGGCTCCCAGTCCGGGCGAGCCATCAGCACCCGGGTGAACAGCCGCTCCGAGTCGACCAGGGCGTAGCCGATCTCGTAGATCCGGAACACCTCCTCCCAGTTTCGCAGGTTCATCACCTCGCCGTAGTCCCTGAGCACCCCGCTCCTGAAGTACGGGGTCACCCGGGGATCGACGAAGAGCCGGTGGGCCCCCGGCCTGTGCCAGACGAGGAACCCGCCGGTGGTGAAGTCGTTGAAGAGGTTCCCGGGAGCGCTCTCCCCGGCGAGCCGATCGGCGATCCGGGCCACGCCGGTCTCCGGGTACGACGTGCGACGCCCCCGGAACACCGCCGCCGCCATGGCGAGCTCCCAGGCGATCAGGGCCACCACCGCCGCCCGGCCGGCGACGACGCGCCAGTCCGCCCGGGTGGTCGAGCCCTCCGGGGCCGGCAGCCCGGCGAGAATGACCCACCAGTCACCCAGGACCGGGAGCGTGGCCAGCGAGACGAAGGCGATGAACCGGGAGCTCTGGGACCAGGCGGCCACCAGGCCCAGCGTCAACAGCGCCCGGGCCACGGCGCCGGGACGCCGTCGGGCGAGGCAGCAGCGCAGGGCGAACAGGGAGACCGCGACCCACGCCAGGGAGCGGAGGTCCTCGGCAAGCCCGAAGTTCGGCGGCAGGAAGTGGGCCAGCGGGAACTCCCGGACGATCCGGGGGTGGACCAGGATGAACTCGTAGAGCTGGTACGAGTAACGGTTGACCCCGGTGATGACGAGGGCCAGCAGGGCGATCCTGGCGAGGCTCGCGGCCCGGGTCCGGGCAGCGAGGCCGTCGACGTCCGGCGGCGCCGGAGCGACCGACTCGAGGAGCTGGCCGAGGGCGTGGACCAGGATGGCGCCGATCCCGACCAGGAACGACATGTGGGTGTTCACCCACAGCACCGTCAGGGGCAGGAGGAGGAACGCCTTGCCCCTGCCGGTGAGCCCCGACTCCAGGACGCACAGCAGGACGGCGAAGTAGACGCTGGTGAACGTCTCGGCCCTGACGAACAGCAGCGGTCTCGAGACCCAGAGCGCGGCGAGGACCGCGTGGCGCTCCTGCGGATCGACCGTGAAGGCGTCGTCGATCCGCTCCGGCCACACGCCGTCGCGCATCAGGCTCGCGCCCTGATCCAGCAGCCACCAGCAGTCGGCTCCGAACCCGAGGCCCGCGACGATCCACACGAAGATGAAGATGCCGGTGGCGCCGACGAGGGTGCTGGTCAGGCGGCTCACGGTCGTCCCACCCCGCGGGAGAGCGTACCGCGTCATCTCCCTGCTCCCCGCTGGCCGTACGGCACGCCTAGGAGGCCATCGATCTCCTCCCTGAAGCGAGAGCCCCCCGGCAGGGCCAGAGCCTCTCGAAGACATCGTCTGGCCTCGTCGTCCCGTCCGAACGCCAGCAGGATCCGGCCCAGGATCACCCGCAGCGCCGGATCGGCAGGCGCCCCCTGGATGGCCGCGGAGGCGTGGTACACGGCGCGGTGGCAGTTGCCCCGGTCCAGCGCCTCGAGCGCCTCTCGGACGCTCTGGCCGATCGGCGTCGAGCGGGGAAGGGAGGGCGCCGCGGCGAGCGGTCCGGAGCGGGCGTCGGGGTCGATCCGTCTCAGGACGACGGAGCTCCGATCCTCGTGAACGGTCGTCCATCGGGGCGACAGCGCGAGGACCTGGACCAGAGCGACCCGGCGCGGGGCCAGGACCAGCCCGATCCGGCTCCGATCCATGATCCGATCGTACCCCGGCCACAGCTCGACCATGGCCCTGTAGCGCTCCACCAGGTCTGGCTCGTGGAACGTCTCCGACGGTTCGATGAATGGCCGGACGGCGGGCCCCAGCTCCGGCAGCGCCCGGCCGCTCCAGCCGAACCAGACCAGAACGCTCTCGCCCGGGGCCGCCTGGCGAAGGTGGCCGAACGCCCCCCGGGCCGGATGGGGCGCCGCCAGGGGATCGTCCAGGAACCTGGCACCCGGGCGCCAGGGGCAGGCGATCAGCGCCGCCACGGCGAGGACGACGCCAACGGCGCGGACGGGCACGAGCAGGGAGGAGACGATCCGGCGACCGGTCTGGTCGGCCGATCCGAGCCGCTCCCGGAGGCCGGCCAGGCGCAGAGCCACCTCGTCGAGCGCCGGGCCCAGCAGCGCCAGCGATGCCACCGCGAGCTCCACGGCGAAACGCCGGTAGCAGAGCCCCAGCACCGTGAGCGCCAGCCACGGCACGAGCAGCACGGCGTCGACCCGGGGCGAGAGGACCAGCGCCGACGCGGTCGACAGGACCAGCGCCGCCAGGACCCGGCCCTCTGGCGCTCCCAGGTCGGGCGGGGCGTCCAGCGGGTCGAGGCCCCGGGGGCCGAGGGTGAGCCACGCCCAGCCCTCCCGGCAGGGATCGGCCGGGGAACCGCCGGTCCAGTGAGCCTCGAGCGCCGTCACCAGGACCGCAAGGCCCAGCGCCAGGACAGCCATCCCGGCCGGAGCCGCTCGTCCCCGTCTGTTTCCGGCGATCGCCACGCCGACCGTCGCGGCCAGCACCAGAACCAGACCGAATCCCACGTGCCTGGCCAGCATCGGCCAGACCGCCAGCACGGCGACCGCCCCGAGCCACGCCGCTGGCCGGCCGGTCACCCGGGCAAGGGCCAGGAGCAGGGCCACGGCCAGAAGGTCGAACACCGCCGCCGGGTCGTGGAGCATGAACCGGGAGCCGGTGAAGCCCAGGAGAAGCGTCCAGACCACCAGATCGCTCCACCAGGCTCCCGGGCCGGGGCTTGCGTCGGCGCGGGCCCGGCGTACCGACAGGAAGCCCAGGGTCAGGGTGGCGAGGCCCAGCAGGCCGAAGACCAGCGGCACCAGCCTGGGGTCCCGGCGATGCAGCCAGGCGATCCCGGTCGCGGCGGTCGGCCGCGGCGCGCTCCCACGCCCGATCTCGGCCGGAGTCGACGGCCTCCGGGCGGGCAGCTCGAGGGGACCGCCCCGCTGTCCCGCCCCCACGGCCAGATGGGCGAACAGGCGGTCGGAGGGGCTCCCGGTGCACAGGATCAGCAGCGTGGCCACGCCGACGGCGCCCGCGGCCACCCGACGTGACACGGCGTGCACGACCTGGGTCCGGGTCACCGGGTCGATCGCCTCCGGGCTTCGCCGGGCTCCGACGGGGTCCTCTTCATCCAGGGCATTGTAGCACCTGTCCGGAACGCCTCCGAAGCGCCTTGGGGCCATCGCTCCCGACGCGCCGCTCGTGGTAGCATGGGTGGCGGAGGGGGAGGGCACCGGCCGGATCATCGATGATGAGAGCGTTGACGTGCATCGCGATCGTGGCGCTGTCATTCACGGAGGCGCTGGCGGCGGCCCCGCAGCCGTCCTGGGACGAGCTGGACGCCAGGGCCACCTCGCTCCTCGAGAGCGGTCGTCTGGCCCAGGCGCTGGAGGCGGCCCGCAAGGCGCTGGAGGCGGCCCGCCAGACCTTCGCGCCCCAGGACTACAGGGTAGGCTCGTCGCTCCACCGGGTGGGGATCCTCCACGCCGGCATCGGTGAGCTGGCCCCGGCGGAGTCGTCGCTGAGGCAGGCTCTGCAGTTGCGGCAGACCACCCTGGGCCCGGACCACCCGGACGTCGCCTCGACGCTGCTGGCGCTGGCGCGTGTCGACTACCACGTGGGCAACTACGCCCGGGCAAGGCAGCAGGCAGAGCGGGCGCTGGCGATCCGGACCACGGCGCTGGGGCCCGAGCACCTGGACGTGGCCATGGCGCTTCACGACCTCTCGGCGATCCAGGCGTCGCTCAAGTGCCTCCCCGAGGCGGAGAGGACCGGCCAGAGGGCGCTGGAGATCAGGAAGAAGCTGTTGCCACCCGAGCATCCGGACACCGCCGCGACCCTGGCCAACCTGGCGGAGGTCTATCGCATGGAGGGCCGGTACGGCGAGGCCGAGGCGCTTCACCAGAAGTCCCTGTCGAGTCGCGAGAAGGTCGCAGGAGGCGCAGGGTCCGCCATCTCGAGCTCCCTGCGGAAGCTCGCCGCCCTCTACGCGGCCCAGGGCCGATGGGTCGAGGCGGAGTCGCTCTACACGAACGCCCTCGCGATCCGCGAGCGGGTCAACGGCCCGGACCACCCCAAGGTCGCCGAGTACCTCAAGTTCCTGGGCGACCTCTACCTGAGCCAGGGGAAGTCGGCGCAGGCAGAGCCTCTCTACCGGAGAGCCGCAACGATCCTCGACAAGAGGCGGGCGCCGGAGT
The DNA here is from genome assembly GCA_016213885.1 of Candidatus Rifleibacteriota bacterium. GTDB lineage: Bacteria > Muiribacteriota > UBA6191 > JACPRK01 > JACQZM01 > JACQZM01. The sequence continues at coordinate 6,148 of JACQZM010000463.1, forward strand.
TCGGCCCCCTGCCTCTGACCGCGAGCTTGACGTTCAGCTTCGACCGGATCAGGAAGGCGCCACCGGTTCCCACCACGAGCGCTTCGAGGACCCCGGAGATCCGGCGTCCCGTGCCGCGGCCGGTCCAGCCGGTCCAGCCGCCGGCCCCCGCGACCGGGCGCTACAGGCCGTCGGTGAAGGTGCTGACCCACATGCCCGATCGGTCCGGGCTCGCGTCGGTGGGCGGCGGCGCCAACGACCTTCTGCTGCTGAGCGTCAACGGTTACCCCGAGGAGTGGCAGCTGGAGAACCTGGCCTCCTCCGCGAGACGGATCGCCATGCTGGTGTGGGCCGGTACGTCGGACACGTCCCGCGCCCGGGCTCTGAGCAACCTCCGTGGCGACGCCATCGTGGTCCTCGGTGGGTATCCGGACTCGGTCGTGGCCACCAACCTGGCCGCGGGAAGCCCCGGGCTCCGACAGGTCTGCATCACCGGGAGCCCCTCGTATCCCCAGGATCCGCTCTTCGGGGGGCCGTTCCGTTACGATCTGGTCTCCCTGGGTACGACTTGGCCGGACAGCCTCAGGGTGGACTTCACGAACGTGCTGCCGCAGAGGGTGACGCTGATCATCGGAGGCAGCTACCCCGACGCCGTGTCGGTGGAGCAGGTGAACCGGCTCTCCACGCGGGTCGGCCTCATCGTCAACGTGCCGACCCATCCGGACGTCCACTCCGCGGGCTTGCTGAACCGGATCCAGCGCCCGGTGAGGCTCTACATCCAGGCCCCGTCGTTGACCGCGCCGGCCGACACCAGCGGGCTCGCTGCGCTGGGCGACCACATCACGGTGCTGGAGGGGCAACAGTACACCTCCATGTCGCTCTACTACGAGTTCCTGAACGCGTACCGGCCAAGGTAGGTCGATGGATCCCGGGCCCCTGAGCCCGGAGAACGCCGTCGGCACCGCCTGTCGGCGAATTCCCGGCTGTGGTCAGCCGGCTGGCTGGACGACGCCGACGGCCGCTTCCAGAGGGAGAAACACCTGGAACGTGCTGCCTCGCCCCATGACCGTCCGGACCTCGATCCTCCCACCGTGAGCCTCGGCGATGCCCTTCACGATGGCGAGCCCGAGCCCCGTGCCGGGAATGTCTCGCTGCGCCTTGGCTCTGAAGAACGGCTTGAAGATGTGCGTGAGATCCTCCGGCGAGATGCCGGGTCCGGTGTCGTTGACCGCCACCAGAGCTTCGGCCCTGGCCCGGGAGATCTCGACGGTCACGCGACCGCCCGGGGGCGTGTACCGGGAGGCGTTGTCGAGCAGGGCGTCGAAGAGATCGCCCAGGGCGCTCGGGTCGGCCAGGAGCGTGCCCGGCTCGGCGATCACCTCGCAGTCCACCTGAAGCCTCTCGGCCTCGGCGCTCTGCTTCGCCCGCATCACCGCTTCCTGGACGAGCGGCACGATCTTCACGCCGACGACCTTCTGGAGCCCCTCGCCATCCTTGAGATGGGACAGCGTCAACCAGTCGTTGACGAACCGCATCATCTGGTCGGCCCGCTGGGCCACGATCTCGATCATGCCCCTGGCGCGGGGACTGATGTCGCCGACGTACCCCTCCAGGACGACCGTCGTGCACTGCCGCATCACCGCCAGCGGCGCCTTGAAGCGGTGCGCCAGCATGGCCAGGTGGAGCTCCTCCGCCGGGGCCTCCGCGTGGAGACGAGCCAGCGCGCGCAACGCGGCTCGACGGTGCTCGAGCCCCCGCCGAACCACTCCCCTCAGCTCCTCCGGCTTGAACGGTTTCGGGAGAAAGTCGTACGCCCCGGCCTTCATGGCCTGGACGGCCACTTCCAGCGTGGCGTAGCCGGTGATGACGATGCCGACGATCTCCGGGTCGAGCCCTTTCACCGCCTTGAGGTAGGCCATCCCGTCCAGACCGGGCATCCGCAGATCGAGCAGCACCAGATCCGGCGAGCACTGGCCGGCGAGCTGCAGCCCCGCTTGCCCGTCAGCGGCCGTCACCACCTCGAACCCCTGGGGCTCGAGGATCTGCGTGCAGGCGTCGCGCATCCACTCCTCGTCATCCACCACCAGCACGCGAGGGAGCGGGTCCTGCCGATTCTCCGAGCTCCCTTGATCCCGCGAGGTCATCCGATCGCCCCCGTCTGCGCCTTCTCCATCGCGATGAGCTACCCCTCCCGTCGTGGGGGGGGCGGCCCGGGCGGCACCACCGCCCACGCTTCGTCCCTGTCTCGCCCCGGCGCGGAGTCGGTGGCTCGCCGAGTCGCCTCCTCCGGCCCCTTCTCCGGAAGCCACACCGTGAAAGTCGTGCCCTCGCCGGGGTGGCTGTCGACGTCGATCTCTCCCCCATGCCTGTCGACGATCCCGTAGACTATGGCCAGCCCCAGCCCGGTCCCGTGGCAGCTCTGCTTGGTCGTGAAGAACGGCTCGAAGATCCGCGACAGGTTGTCCCCGGGAATGCCGCACCCCGTGTCTTTGACGCTGGCCGCCACCCTCTTGCGGGATTCGTCGTGCCAGCTTAGAACAGCGATCGCCCCGCGGCCCTGGATCGACTCCGCGGCGTTGAACAGGATGTTGGTGAACGCCTGCTGGAGCTGGTTCGGATCGCAGACGATCTCGAGCGGCGCCTGGCTCAGCTCCAGATCCACGGCGATCTGCTTGAGGACCGTCTGGCCCCTGAGGAGCTCGTGAGCCGCCGTGACGATCCGGTTGAGGTCCGCCGCCTGGAACATCCCGGTGCCCGGACGGGCGAAGTCGAGCAGCCCCCTGACGATGTCGCGGCAGCGGGTCGCCTCCCGGACGATCTTCTCCAGGTTCCGTCGGCCGGAGAACTCCGCCGGGGCGGTTTCGAGGAGGAGATGGGTGTACACGACGATCGCTCCGAGCGGGTTGTTGATCTCGTGGGCGACGCTGGCGGCCATGCGTCCCAGGGATGACATCTTCTCGGACTGGATCAGGTGCGCCTGGAGCGCTTCGAGCTCCCGGTAGGCTCTGACCCGGCCCGCGGCCTGTTCGCGCTCTGCCGCCGCTGCCGCCCTCGCCTCCAGGAGGAGTCGCCTCATCTCGCGGAGGTCCGTCGCGACCAGCACCATGCCGATCGTCTCTCCTGTCGGGTCCGACATCACCGAGGCGTTCACGCTGACCGGGATCTCCTCTTGGCGCTCGGTCTTCAGCAGGGTCTCCAGGCCGGATGCGCTGCCGCTGCTCCGGCAGCGGTTCCAGGTCTCGGAGCCGCGGCGGAACGGGTTCGCCGCTCCCTCGGCGAAGATCGTGCCGAGCGGCTTGCCGATCAGCTGGTCCCTGGCTCGACCCAGCAGCTGGCAACAGGCGTCGTTGGCCATGGTGATCACCGAGTCCCGGTCGGTGACGATCAGGGAGTTCACCATGCTCCGGATGATGTTGTCCGTGAACGTCTTCGCCCGGAGAAGCTCCTCGGTCTTGGTCTCCGATTCGGTCTGCATCCGCGCCAGATCGGCGTAGAGGAGCTCCATCTTCTGGATGATCTCTATCCAGGGGCCCTCTTCGGCCCTCGGCGGGTATAGCTTCGGGGGGCTGGCCACGGCACACTCCTCGGGGCTGACTCCTCCGCCGTCGGTGGCGTCAGTGGACCGTACAGAACAGGCACGGGTCGAAAGACCTGACCACGTGCGTCACCGTTGCGGGCCTTGCCGGATCAGCCACCGGAGTTCCGACCAGAGCCGACTCCAGCGGCCCCGGGCAGTCCTCCGAATCCCGGGGCGAGGCGTTCCACCCGGTCGGGGTGATGATCTGGTAGTTCCGGATCTTGCCGCCTTCGACCCGGATCCAGTGTCCGAGGAGGCCCCGGGGCGCCTCCACCAGCCCCACTCCCTGGCCCGACTCCACCCGGGAGGCGTCCAGGCAGAACGGCTCGTCCGGTCTCACCTCCTGCACCCACCGGTCGAGCTGGTGAAGCAACCGGACGGTCTCGTGGAGCCGGGCGATCTCCCGGACGTAGGCCGAGGCCCCGTGCGTCTTCAAGAGGTCCGTGACGAGGGGATCGCCGTCCCGTCGAAAGGGTGCAGAGCTCCCGACGAGGCATCGTACCAGGAGTGTTTCACGTGCTCGACGATGCGGGCCGGATCGAAGGGCAAGGCGTTCCCGTCGTGGAATCCGGCTTTCATGAAGGGACGGCCCGAAGGGTCGGGCCAGCCGCCGCTGGAGAGGAAGCGCGCCGACCATCTTCCGACCTGGTCGAGCCCCCGCTGGCGCCCCAGCGTGAGGAAGACGCCCAGGTCGCTCGTGCCGTGATCGCCCTCGCCGAGCCACCGATCCAGATCGGGGGCGCATCGCAGGGCGAGCCACCTGTCGAGTCCACACCGGAGGACCTGCTGCTCGATCGAGGCGATGAACTCGCGCAGCAACACCTGGGCCCTGCGGAGCTCGCTGGCGTCCAGCGGCCTGGTGGTGCCTCCAGGCTGGATGGCGAGGCTGTTGGGCCACTTCCCGGCGAACAGTCCCAGCACGCCCAGGATGTCCTCACGCAGCAAGAGCGCCCGTCTGAACGACTCTCCCGCCGGTGGAGCGAACCGTCGTGCCGCATCCTGGCAGGGAGGCTCGGCCAGGTCCGGCGCGAACGACAGATAGAAGTGGGTGAGATGGCTGAGCACCGTCTCGATGGCGAGCATCACGTTGATCGCCAGGCGGGCGTTCCGGGGCATCCGGTCACCGGTCAGCGACCGGATCGCCTCGGCCGCGGCGGCCGAGTGAGTCAACCCGCACTGTCCGCAGACGCGGCAGGTGATCACGATGGCGTCGAGGGGGGTGCGCCCCCGGACCATGGGCTCGAAGCCCCGGTAGAGAGTGCCCGAGGCCCGGGCGCGGACGATGCGGCCCTCCTCGATGTCGACCTTGACCTTCAGGTCGCCCTCCAGGCGAGAGAAAGGGCCCAACGCCACGGTCTGCACGGCCATCTCAGTCTGGCTCCTCGTCTTCGGACCACGCCGGTTTGAACGACACGGCGTTGCGGCGCAGTCTCTCCGGGCAGGCCAGCTTGGAGAGTCCACTGATCCCGACGTACCAGGCCTTCGGGACGTCGAGAGGAAGGCTCGTCGGGATGCCGCCGATCTTGGCCGTCTCGAAGAACGGCACGAAGCCGTCCGGAAACAGCGGGGAGGTGCACGAGAGACAGGGGAACCCTCCGCGGGTGCAGCTGCCCGTGCGGGCCAGCCAGAGACGCTCGTTGCAGTCGGACTCGCACAGGGTGCCCTTGCAGCCGAGATTCTCGAACAGGCAGCCCTGGTGGGAGAAGGACGCGGCGGACGCCTTGAACTCGTAGTACTCGTTCCGTGGGCAGGCGTGGTGCGCCAGCTTGCCGTAGAACACCCGGGGCCGGTTGAACAGATCGAGATCCGCCTGGGCGATACGGTTCGCTCGCAGCGCCCACAGCGTCCCGATCATCCAGTCGGGGTGCGCCGGGCAGCCCGGGACGTTCACCACGGGCAACCCGCCGCGAGACCGGTAGTCCGGCTCGAGCAGGCCACCCTTCTCGTCGCGACTGTGCTGCAGTCCCACGGCGCCGAGAGGGTTCCTCCCGCAGGCGACGACTCCACCGAAGCAGGCGCAGGTCCCCACCGCCACGACATGCGTCGCGAGCCTGGCGATGGCACGGATGTTCTCCATCGAGGGATGATCCGATTCCCGGGGCAAAGCCCGGGGAGCCGGCTGGTACGTCGCGCCTTCGACCACCAGGAGATCCACCGCGACCCTCCCGGCCAGGCATCCGGCCAGGACCTGGTCGATGTCACGGGTGGGCTGGTCCTGGAGGTAGGTGTGCCCCAGCACGGTCACGTCCAGGGCCCGCAGGGCGGCGAGAAGGTGCGGACGGTCCGAGTTCAACAGCGATGCGGTCTCTCCACCACAGCCGGCTGCCTGGACCCAGAGGAGGTTCGCCACGATCGCCTCCGGGCGCTGCTTGCGCCCTTCCCCGATCGGCCACTAAAGCACCTCGAAAAGAGCGAGTCAAGATCCGGCGCACCGAGCGCGACCTTTCGGCCGACGTCGGCGCCGATGTCGACCCCGTCAGCTACCGCCCAGGCGCACCGAGTAGGTCCTAGACGCTCTTCATGAGATCCGCCGCCAGAACCGGCTTGTTCAAGAACTTCACGATCGGCAACAGCTCCTTGTGGGGGGTGAAATCCAGCTTCTCCTTCAACAGCTCGTTGAATCCCGACACCATCAGGATCGGCAGCGTCGGAAACCGGCTGTGGAGCTCCTGCGCCAGGTCGATCCCGGAGTACATGTCGTCCATCATCACATCGAGGACCAGCACGTCCGGGCGGAAGCCTTCGATGTCGCGCCGCGCCTCCTTCTCCGAGGGGACCGTCAACACCTCGTGACCCTTCGCGGACAACGTGATGCGGTAGCTGTCTGTCAGGTCGACGTCGTCATCGACAAGCATTATTCGTGCCATGGTGACTCCTTGCTGGATCTCGATCTGGTTGTTCCGAGCGGACGCTCCGGGCCGCCGGGGTGGCCCGGAAGGGACAGCCTCCGGTCTCGGGCCTCACGGTCCATGATACAGTTCTCTCGGCCACGAAATCTCCCACTCCGATCGTGGACCGTGGCGCGAACGCCATCGACATCCGTGCCCGGTCGGTCCTCGAGCGGCCCCGGACCGTCAGCCCGCTGCCGGACTCCTCGCGGCCGGCAGCCGGACCGTGAACGTCGTCCCCCTGCCCTCCTCGCTCTCCACGTGGATCTTCCCTCCATGCTGGTCCACCGTCTCCCGGACCAACGCCAGGCCGAGTCCGGTGCCGATCGTCTCGGACGATCGGGCGTTCGGGGCCCTGAAGAACTCCGTGAACAGGCGGGGCATGGCCTCCTTCGGGATCCCCATCCCGCTGTCCTGGACCTCGATCCGGATCAGGCCGTCTGACTCCTGCGCCACGGTCAGGCGCACCACCCCGTGACCCGTGTACTTGATCGCGTTGGAAACCAGGTTCTCCAGCATCTGTTCCAGCATCTCCGCGTCTCCGGTGGTCTCCAGGACGCCCTCGTGGACAGCGAGTTCGAAGCTCAGGGACTTCCTGGTCGCCTCGCCCTGGAAGGTGTGGTGGACCTTCCGGGTCAGCGCCGAAAGATCCACCGCGGAGCGCTCGCCCCGCCGCCTCTGGGTCCGGCTCTTGGCCAGCGCCAGCACGTCGTTGAGCAGCGATGACAGCGACTTCACGCGTCGGTCGATGCGGGCGAGGTAATCCCTCTGCCTTTCGTCCACCTCTCCGAGGAAGCCCCCCTGCACCACCTCGAGCATGGCGATGGCCGCTGCCAGCGGCGCCCGGAAGTTGTGCGCGATCTGGAGCAGAAACCGCGTCCGCTCGGTCATGAGGCTCTCGATCGCCTCGTAGGCTCGGGCGTTCCAGACCGCTATGCCCACCAGGTCGGCGGCAAGGCGGAAGAACTGCACGTCCTGCTCCTCGAACCGGTCCGCGCCCCTGGAGTAGGCTCCGAGGACGCCGATCACCTTGGACTCGGCCGGTAGAGGGACGAACAGCACGGAGGTCAGACCGGTGGCGACGAGGTCCTCGCCGAACTGGAACATCTCGCCCTCCGAGACCCTTCCGGTGACGAACATCTCGCCCTGGACCACCCGCCGGTTGAGAGGGCTCTTCCACAGGTCGATCACCTCGTTCACGACCGTGTCCGGCAGCCCGTACGTCGCCGCATAGCGAAGGTATCTGCCGTCGTCGCTCACGAGCTTCACCGAGACGGCTTCCACCTCCATGACCCGGGCGAGCTCGATCTTCGCGATGTCGAGCACCTGGTCGAGCCGCTGCTTCGAGACGATCGCCTGGGCCACCACGTAGAGCGTGTGGAGCTTCTCGTTGAGCTCCACGGCCTCGTCGCGCGATCGCGTCAGGTCGGCCATTCGCAGCCGGAGTCCCTCGACGAAGCCCGTCGCCAGGTAGGTGCAGCCGAGGACGGCCAGGCCGAAGACGACGATCATGCTGCCCGGATGGACGAGAGCCCCGGGAGAGCCCGCCAGTGCGCCGCGAGGCAGCGGCCATCGCGTCACGAGCTCCGCTCCCGCCGCCGCCACCACCGCGGCGGCCCCACCCACCGCGAGGAGTGCGATCCCGTGGGCGGCCCTCCTCGGCAGCAGGGTCGCGGCGAACACCACGTGGAACGCGAGCACGAAAAGCAGCGGGCTCGACGCGCCTCCCGTGAGGTGGATCAGCGCCAGCAGCGCCAGGGTGTCGCAGCCGACCTGGAGGTCGAACCGTGGCTCCGCCGGGTCCGGCCGGGCTCCGGGCCCGGGGTCGAGGTCGAGCGGTCGGTACCGGAGGTGGAACAGGCCGTTGTACGCCAGCACGAAACAGGCGACGAGGAAGATCGGGACCGCCCGGACGGTGAGGCCCAGGCCGGCGGCGACCGCGGCGCCCAGGACGATGCCCGGCGGTACCCACCAGCGGAACCGGACGAGCCGGAGCGCCCAGCCGGTCGAGTCGGCTGGAGCGAGCGAGCTGCGGCCGAGGGGACGGGTGCCCCCGTCCGCGGCGCTGTCACTGGACGCGGCCATGTTCCCCCGGTGGCCTGAACGGTCGGTTATCGCGATTGGAGGGCGGCCTCCACCTCGGACAAGATCTCGGTTTCAGAAGGTCGGACAGGCGGCGGTGAGCCCCGCCGTATGGTCTCGGAGAAGGTGACGTTTCCTCCACCTCCACGGCGAAGATGGCCATGGCCTCCTCGTCTGGAACGGGTCGTCGAGCCGGCGACCCAGCTCCAGGGCGGTGGCGGAGTTGGCGTCGTGGATGTTGGAGGGGTTCATGGTATCACGCAGGTTCCTGGCCGTGAAGGGGTACGTCGTGGGCGCTGGGAGGCCCGGAGACGGTCTTTCTTCTCATCACCATGAGAACATGGTCACGACCGGTCCGGGTCGAGTCGCGCGATCGTCCCGGG
>JACQZM010000464.1:0-5758 GCA_016213885.1 Candidatus Rifleibacteriota bacterium
GTTCGCCCAGCTGGACAGGAGGCTCAGCGAGGTCTCCGACTCGGACCGGGAGTTCATGATCGGAGCGTTCCGGTCGTCCCTGGAGTCGCTCTCCACGTTCGACAGGTTGACCGGAGCGCTGGCGAACCTGAAGCGACGGCTCCGGAGAATCGTCTCGTTCCAGTGGAGGATCCACATCGGGGCAGGCCTCATGGGCCTGGTGGGGCTCGGGCTCGCCATCGGGGTGCCGGCGTCCCGGTGGAACGACCCGGACCTCGTGGAGGGGCCATACCTGATAGGGGCCGGGGTGTTCCTCCTGCTGCTGGCCGTGGGCGCCTGGTCCAGCGCCAACGGCCTGTTGACGCAGAAGAGGACCAATCTCGAAGCGGAGGTCACCAGTCTCGCCATGCCCCTGGAGCTGGAGGGCCTGAAGCTCTCGATGCTCCAGCTCAGGCAGGAGGAGCTGTGCAGGCGATTCGGCTACGGATCCGCCGAGGAGCTGGCCGTGGACCTGTCGAGGTACGGGCGGCTGAGATCGCTCGACGGAGTGGACGTGTTCCGGCTCGCCCAGGGAGAGCTCGACCGGCTGACCGACCAGGAGCTGGGTCCCCTGGTCTGTGAAGTACGACAGCTGCTGCTGGCGTTTCCCCCGGTGCCCGGGGCCGATCCGATCGCTGCCCTCGGGTGGATCAAGAAGGAGATGATGGTCCACACCCTGGGCTGCCGGGTCGCCGCCGTGATGAACACGATGCTCGAGATCCGGTCCAGCACGCTGGCGAAGCTGAAGGCGGAGCTCGACCTCCTGGAGACCCAGGTCACGAGACGCCTGGGCAGGGCCGGCGTCGGCTGGGACCCGCTGAAAGATCCGGCCCGCACGATCGAGGAGCTGAGGAGGCTCGAGACCGGTCACGAGCGGTGGCGCGCCATCAGCCACGAGGAGCTGCCACGAGAGCTGGCCCGGCTCCTCCCGGCATCGACGTTCGTGACGGCCTACCGGGAGGCGAGGGTTCTGACCCGGCAGGTCGCCACCTACGAACGGGCCGCGGGACACGGATCGGCGCCGGGTCCGCTGGCGCTCTCCGAGCCCAGGCTGGTGCGGGAGCTGGCCCGGGGCCGCCGCCGTCTGATCGTGCTCGCCGAACGGGAGCGGCGGCTCAAGGCCGAGATCCAGCAGCGCCTGCTGACCTACCATCGACGGCTGCCGGCCCTGATGGCGCGGCGGAACGAGCTGCTGGCCGCGAGGGAGCGGGCGCTGCTGTTCCGGGATGCGGGCCGGCTGGTCCTGGAGGAGCTCGACCGCGCCAGCCTGGAGGTGCGGGGCAGGCTTGCGGAGATCTTGAATCGCGAGGCGGTACTCCACTGGGGCTCCATACATCCGGCGCTGGGACAGGCGCGGTTCGCCCCGGATCTGAGCCTGCGGCTGCCGGCCCAGGCCCGGGCGCTCTCGGCCGTGGACTGGCACCTGTGCCATCTGAGCGTGCGGGCCGCCATGGCTCTGCGATCGGGTCCCGGCCAGACCAGCTGGCCCATCGGTCTCCTGGAGCCGCTCGCGGGCGCCCGGGTGGAAGAGCTGGCCCGGCTACTGGCGTTTCTGACCTCTCAGCTCGGCCCCGATCCGCAGGTCGTCATCCTGACGCGGCGCAGAAGCCGGTACGAGACGGTGCGGTTCTCCAGCCCCGCGCTGTTCAAGAAGATCCAGCTGGTGGAGGCCGGCAAGCTCCTGGCGGAGCGCCGGCCCCGCGCCCGCCCGGCCCACTCGCTCGTGGCGGGCTGCGGACGCCACGCCTAGCACTGCACCGTGAGGCCGCGACCGGGCCGTCACCGGCCGAGACGGACGATCCGATGGGGCGGGGGGTCCGCGAAGGGGGTGCCCCGGAGGGAGGGCCAGGTTCAGATCCTGGGCCCCTGGCCACGGCAGGAGGCGGCCTCTTGCAGGCCTATCACGGCCGGTACCTGGGAACGGGGCGTTGCCGAGCGGTGTGCGTGAGTTCGAATCCCACCCTCTCCGCCACCAGCTCCGTGTCCCCGTTCAATCCCACCCGCTGGAAGTTGATCCGACTGCTGCCTGTCGAGGAATCGGGGATGCTCCCGGATCTCGCATCGCGACTCTGGAGTCCTGCACGGTCACTCCGCGACCTCGGAGCAGAGGACGACAAGGCCCGCGGCACGGTACACTACGAGTGTGCACCTGCGATTTCTGCTTGACCCGGTCACCGGAGAACCCCATCTGCTGGAACACGGGGTGACGTGTCAGGATGTTCAAGACGTCCTGGAGCGGCCGATTGACGATGCGCGGGGAAGGGAAGGAGCTCGCATTGCCGTGGGGCAAAACAGGGGTGGACGCTACATCCGGGTCATCTACCTGCCGGACGATGAGCCTGGTTCAGCGTTCGTGATCACGGCGTATCCGGTAGGGCCGAGGATGCTGAAGGCAGTGAGACGGAGGCTGAAGAGGAAGTCATGAGCGACCAGACCAAACTGCCTCGTGGATGGGATGAGGCCAAGATTCGACGGGTCTTGGACTACTACGACGGGCAAACAGACGAGGACGCAGCCGCGGAGTACGAGCGAGCGTACGAAGACACGACCGAAACAGTGATGCACGTTCCTGTAGATCTCGTCCCCGAGGTACGGCAGCTCCTTGCGAAGCACGGCCTGAAGGCCTAGCGGTCCGGCCGGTAAATGGGGGCTTGCGGGGAGCATCCGCGGGCTCACCACCGGACGCCGGGTCTATTCGGAGCCGTGTTGCCAGGGAGAACGAGCCCGGCGGGCCCGTGAGCTCGTGGGGATCCTGTCAGCCTGGAAGGTTGGTTTGCCGCCCGAAGCCAGGCTACCGACGTTCTTGAGGTCCTCGACCCACCTCATGACCTCCACGACGTCCGCCGTCGGCGCCAGCACCAGAGTTCGAAATGCGTCCCGGACACCCCGCCACTCACGACCTGCGCCAAGCACAGGCCCCCCACAACGAGCCCTCCCGGAACTCGGGCTCCACGCCCGTCGGTCGGGGCTGATCAACGCCAATCGGCGACACTCAGCCCGGGCACGCGGCGAAAGTGCTCGATGTTGTTTGTCACCACGGTACCGCCCAGGCTGAGAGCGTGAGCTGCAATGAGCAAGTCCATCGCGCCAATCGACAGCCCAGCCCGCTCGAGTTCGTGCCGGATCCGTCCATAGTGAACGGGGCACGTCACGGCGTCGTAGTCGTAGGTCTCGAATGGTGCCAGGATCTTTCGCACCGCTTCAATCTCGTCCTCGTATCGGCCGCCCCTCCGCGCCCCGAACTCCAACTCCGACACCGAAACCGCCGAGACACCAACGCGATGGCCGTCCTTCTGCGCTTGCCTGCACTTATCCACGAGCTGCAAGGCTCGTTCGCGTTGTGCGCTCCGACGACCCGCGGTCTTGAGGCCGCGGATCATATGGATGAGCGTGTCCGTGTCGAGAACGTGAATCACTTGTCCCACTCCCGACGTTCGAGCTCTGGCTGGACGCGACCACTCCGCATGAAGTCCTCGGACAACTCTTCGATGCCTTCGAAGAACACCTCCCAGGGATCCCGTGAAATGACCAGAAAGCCCTCAGGGGTTCGCTTCAAGTACACCTCTCCCGTATCCACACGAAACTCCCGGGGCAGCCGGATCGCCTGACTCCGCCCATTTCTGAACACCTTGGCTCTCATCATGCGAGGAGTCCTCCTCTGGAGTGGTATATACCAAATGGTATACTCAGGAGGTCCCCCTGTCAAGACCTGAAGCAGCCCCTGTTGTCAGCTCGAGCTGCTCGACCCCTCAAGAACGGCTCGCACCTGGGGCGGACGGACGGTCGACGGCCCGGGGAGGTTCTCGAGCGGCCTCTGGGTCACTTGACGAGGTTGAACACCTTGAGCGTGTCCCGCAACTTCACCGCATCGGCGTTCTCCGGCGCGATGCTCAGGGTGCGCCTGCAGTACGTTTCGGCGTCCGTGAGCTTCATCCGGTCCGCCAGGAACTTGGCCGTCTCGATGAGGTGGCGCGGGTCGGTGCTCCCGAGGGGCACTGCTCTGCGGAGCTCCGCCTCGGCCCGTTCCGGCTGATCCAGAGCGGCCAGGGTCAGCCCGAGCTTGAAGCGAGCCTCGGCGTCGTCCGGGCGGACCGCGAGCACACGCCGGAGCTCTACCTCGGCTTCCCGGTGCCTGGCGGCGTCCCTGAGTCGCTCGGCCAGGAAGAGGCGTAGATTCGGGTTCTCCGGAGCCGACCGGACGCCCGACTCCAGCTCCCTGATCGCCCCGGGCAGATCGCGGCGTCGCAGGAGCAGGTGCGCCAGCGCGAGCCGCGCCCGCTCGTCCTTGCCGTCGCGAACGAGAGCGTTGCGGTACTCCCGCTCCGCCTCGGCCGTTCGCCCGGTTCTTGCGAGGAGTCGCCCCAGCATGGAGCGAGCGATGCCAGGCCGCGGGTCAAGCTCCAGGGCCCGGCGACACTCGCGCAGCGCCTCCTCGTGTCGGCCCCGATCCTCCAGGAAGATGGCGAAGTCCTGGTGGGCGCCGATCGATCGCGGATCGACCGCCACGGCTTCGCGGTGGTGGTCTTCGGCCTCTCCGAACCTCCCCTTCTTGCGCGCCCGCATGGCCAGGAGGATGTGGGCGTTCGATTGACTCTGCCGGCGGTACGCGGCGAGCGAGCCTCCGGAGGCGCAGCGCAGGACCGGCGCCAGGGCGAGGCGGGCCCGGGCCGGATCGGTCGATCCGGGCAGCGAGAGGCGCAACCGTCGCTCGGCCTCCGCCATCGTCGTCTCGTCCTTCCCGAAGCCCTTCGTCGACAGGGCAGACCCGAGGTAGAACTGCGCATCCAGGAGCCCCGGGTCGGCATCGGCCGCAACCCGGAACAGGTCCTCCGAGGGCTGGCCGCTCGCGGTCCGATGGAACCCCAGAAGGAAGCTGGCCAGCGCATGGCGCGGCTGCAGCGCCATGACCTTCTCGCACGCCGCCCGCGCCTTCACCGAATCGCCCTGGGCGCTCCGGATCACGGCCAGCCCGTACCATGCATCCGGGTCGGACCCTCGCGTCGCGACGACGCTCTCGTACGCGGCGGCCGCGGCGGTCAGGCGGCGCGTCCTCTCCGCCGGGTTGACCCCCCTGAAGTAGAACGCCCCCTGCTCACCGGCTCCCGGCTCCAGAAGCCGCCGGAGCAGCTCCTTGGCCTCATCGCTCCTGCCCTCTTCGACAAGACGGCCGATCTCCCCCGGAAGCTCGCCCGGTGCCGGGATCGCCACGCTCCCGGATCCTCTCCACCGGAAGAGCCCCATCGTCGCGACGATGATCGCCAGCCCGGCGACGGCGAGGCCGAGGCGGAATCGCAACCGGGCCGCCGGGCGCGCCTCCCCAAGATCGGCGGACGGGGCAACGGCAATCGTGCCCGGCGTGGCGGCGTGCCTGTTCCGTCGCTCCACGCGGATGGTCGATGCCCCGGGCGTTCCCGTCCCGGCCAGGCCGTCTCTCGAGACCTGCAGGAACTTGGACGAGGCGTCGGGCGATCTTCCGAGCTCCTGGATCAGCGCCCGGCGAAGCTCCGCAGCGGACTCGTGGCGCTGCGTGGGGTCCTTGGCCAGCGTCTTCGAGACGATCGCGGCCACGCCTGCCGGGATGTCCGGGCGGATCGCGGAAAGATCCGGGGGTGGGACCTCGAGGTGGGAGCGCAGGACAGCGAGAGCGTCGGGGGACCGGAACGGCACGCTCCCGGTCAGCAGCTCGAACAGGAGGATGCCGAGGCTGTAGAGATCGCTCCTGAACGTGGGACCGTCGCCG
>JACQZM010000464.1:5805-15410 GCA_016213885.1 Candidatus Rifleibacteriota bacterium
GGCACGCTCCCGGTCAGCAGCTCGAACAGGAGGATGCCGAGGCTGTAGAGATCGCTCCTGAACGTGGGACCGTCGCCGACGACCTCGGGGGCCATGTACGCCGGCGTGCCGAGGACCACACCGGCCTGGGTGCGGACCGTTCCGTCGGCCCACTTGGCGATCCCGAAATCGGCCACCTTGTAGACTCCGGGTCGGGCCTCGAGGACGTTCTCCGGTTTGAGGTCCCGGTGAATGACGCCACGGGCGTGCACCTCCTCGAGCGCCTGCGCGATCTGGGATACGATCCGGAGCGCCTCGGGCCAGGGCAGCGGTCCGTTCCGGAGGACCTCCCTCAAGGCGCGTCCGGGCACGTACTCATACGCGATCCAGGGGATTCCATCCTCCACGCCGTGGTCCAGTACGACCACGATGTGGGGGTGGGTCAGCATCGCCGTGAGCCTGGCTTCCTGGTCGAACCGGCCCAGCTGCTCCGGGTCGGCCGCCACTTCGGGCCGGAGGATCTTGACCACCGCCGGCCGCTCCAGGTCGATCTGCGTGACCAGATGGACCGAGCCGTACGTGCCGTCTCCGAGATGGCGCACGACCCGGAACTTGCGAGCGCACGCGGGGGGGAGCTTGAGCATCAGGGGATTGACTCCGGGATCGGTCCCATCGACCGGGCAGCTGTCGGCGGGAGGCCGATCCTGGTCCGGCCTCGATCAGACAATGGTACGCCACGGATTCGATACCGTCACCATCGTTCGTTCTCCCACCACGCCGAGGCGATCGAGCTGTTCGGCAAGGCCGTCCACCCGGAGCCGAGGAAGGGATCCGGCCTGGCTTCGCGCCCTTGGCGCGAGTCTGACCCGGGAGTCTGTGAGCCGGACGCGGATCGGGTCGACCGGCCGGACATCCCGAGGACCCGGCCAGAGACCGTCTCAGCGAGGCCGGGGCGTCGGCCGTCGGCGAGCGAACAGCACCACGGCGAGCAACAGGAGCCACAGGGCGGAACCGTCGATCGCGCCGGGTCGTGCTATCCGGCCCATGGAGCATCCACCCCTTCCGCCCACCTGGTCGGTCGGGGGCGTCATGGCCCTCAGGAGCGCCACGTCGACACCACGAACCTCGGAAGGTGACGACCGGTTCGCCAGGGTGACGGCGACGACGCGGTAGAAGACGTCCACCAGGCCGGTGTACGTGTCGGTGTACCACTTCTGCCCTGCCGGCACGGTCGCGATGACGGTGAACGGGCCGGCCGCATCGTACGCCCGCTCCACCTCGTAGGACGTGAAGTCGCGGGCCGCGCATGGCCCTTCTCGTCGCCCCTGCCGACGACGGCGAGGCGGCCGGTCACGTTCGCCACCGTGACCGAGAAGACGTACGTGCCGCTGTCCAGGTAGTCGCGGAACAGGCCGCTGTACTCCCCGTCGCCGGCCAGCGTGTCGCCGCTGGTCGACCCCTGCCCGTCGTCGAGAAGCGTGAGCGACACCGGTGAGCCACGAGGCCGCCTGACCACGGCCGTGACCGTCGCGCCGGCAACATCCCCACCGAGAGACGACGGGACCACCACGAGTCGCATCGCCCGCGGGAACTCCGTGGACTGCTCGTCCGGCTCCGCCAGGATCTCGGTTTCTCCACCCTGCTCGAGCACCTCGAGCAGGTAGTCCTGGCCGGGGCTCGTCGCGGCGCTGACGGTCACGGTCCAGGTTCCGCTGGCCGGAGTCGCGACGTTCACGGTGGTGACCTCGTCGTCGCGGAGCACCTCCGTGCCGGGAGCAGGGCTGACCAGGTCGAGCGGGGTCCCGCCCGGCGTCGCCAGCGCCAGATCGAGCGGCGCTCCCGCGTTGCCCGAGGTCAGGACGAAGGAGACCAGGCGAGCGCCAGGCTCCAGGGCGACGTCGTGCACGGCCGTGGCGCCACCGGCGACGCTGCCCTCGAACTCCGCGACCGTGGCGCCGGAGCTGTCTTCCACGAGCAGGTCCGGCAGGACCTCGGGCAGGTCGGCGGGATCGTCGACCACGACCACCTGCCCCCCGGTGGCCAGCGCGATCCTCGACAGGAGAGCGAGGTCCGCCGTGGGGCCGACCGCGACGGCCACCACCTTGACCCTGTTGGCGACCAGATCGCTCAGGATCGCCCCGGTCGGGTCCTCGCCGGGGCCGCTCGGCGAGGCCGAAACCAGGAGGATCGTGCGGGAGGCCTGGGCGTCCGCCGACGGGGCGGCCACGATGGCGTCCAGAGCCGCCCTCAGAGCGTCGCCGATCGCGGCCGATGCTCCGGCCGTCAGGCCGTCGATGACGCCGGTGAAGGCGCCTTTCGCGCCGGAGTTCATCTCGGTCAGGGGCGCGAGGACAGTGGCAGTCGTCCCCAGACCGACCAGGGTCAGGCGGGCCCCGTCGTGGGCGAGCAGAGCCGGCCCCGCGACCGACCTTGCCTGGAGCGCGGCGGTCACGATGCCCTGGGATCGTGCGGCCTGCACGGCCCCCTTGGCCGCCGCCTTGGTGCCGGCCAGCGCTGGTGCCGATCGATCCAGCACGAGCGCCTTGGCGCTCTGGTTGGCCTCGACGAAGGTCACCTTGTCGGGCGGGTTGCCCAGGTTGGCGGGCCGCACGGCCGGGACGGTCGAGCCCAGGGCCGTGGCGATCTTCTTCCAGCAAGCCCCGCCACGCCAGTAGTGCTGACTCGAGGCGTACCAGTACCCCCCCTTGAGCACCCCCTTGTTGTGCGTGACCGGCAGGCCTTGATCGTCCACCCCGGTCCCCTTGGCAGTCGGGCTGGGATCGTCCCAGCAGAAGTTGACGCGGTCAGCGCCGGCGCTGCCGCTCGAGGCATCCATGATGCAGGCCTTGGCGCGGCTATCCTTCTTCTTGTCGGCCAGCGACGTGGTGCAGTAGATGGGGAAACTCGCGGCCTCCGGATCGATCTCCTCGCGGCTGGTGTCGTACTCGTAGGCATCTTCGTTCTTGGCGTCCTTCTTGAACGGGACACCGCCCGCGCCGCCGATCAGCTTGACGCCTGTGTACTCGTCGAACAGGTCGAAGGCGTAGTGCCCCAGCTCGTGGACGATCGTCAGAGGCGCCTTTCGTTCGTCATCCTGCCACAGGTCGACGTTGCCGCTGTCTCCGAGCCCACCCGGAGTGGCCTTGGCCCCCCCTGTGCCCCCATGGACGATGATGTCAGCGCCCCCTTTCGCATCGAGCGAGGTGGTGAGGGTGAGCTTTCCGAGCTCGAGCTTCCCGTCGGTCGCCCTGTAGAGCATCGTGTTCACCTGCTCGAAGGTCGCCTTCCAGGTTGCCATGTCGGTCTCGACGTAGCCGTAGTACACGGTCAGGTTGAGCTTCTTCGGTCCGTTCTTCCCGTCGCCCGTGATCGTGCCGGTGCCGGCCAGAGCCGAGTTCCCGAGCACCAGACTCGCCAGAGCTGTCAGTATCCATCGACGCAACGCCATCACTCCTGTCCCGGAGGCGTGGTTCGCCTCGACCGAGCGATCCGCAGGGAATCTCTCCCTCCATGTCATCGACCTGTCCGGAGTGGGGATCGAGTGGGGGCCTCGCCGGGGACCCCGACGCCGATCCGGGAATCGACAGGGGCGATCGAGGCGGGGCGCTCGCGCGCCCAGGGGCTGGCAACAGAGGCCACGACCGCCAGCGTGACCACCGATGAGGGCACTCGAGTCCATGACGAGGATCACCGTGGTGAGGTTCCCCTGTACCTGATCCCGGTTGTCGGGGCACGACGGTAGGCAGTTGAACGTACGCCGCGACCGGTCGAGACGGACGATCCAATGGGGCGGGAGGCCCGCGAAGGGGGTGCCCCCGCAGTGGTGGTCAGCCATTGGCCGAGCGGGCCTGGCGCTCGGTCAATCCAGGTCATTGACCCGTGAGTGATGGTGGCTGCAGCATCGCAGGCTTGCGCCCCGGCAGTGGTTCGGACAGCAGCAGTGCTCCGGAAGCGATGTCAGGCGGCACGGGGCAGGGCTCTTCTCACCGTCGTGAACAGTGTCTCCAGGCTCCAGGATTCGACCGGGTACTCGATCAGCTCCGGGACGTAGGTCTCGAAGTCGCACCAGCGCAGCAGTCGTATGCGAAGGGCCTCGGCCTCGCCCACGCGACCCAGGTGATGCAGCGCAAAGCAGCGCAGCAGACTGACCACGACTCGTGCCGGGCCCCCGAAGACATGTGGGGGCATGTGGGCCGGGCACAGCTCCAGCACTTGGTCGAGGAGAGCCTGCTCGCCCCTGCGAGCCTCCCACAACCTGGCGAGCGCCAACGCCAGGGCCGCTCGAATGCTCGGGTGATCGGGCATCAGGGCCAGACAGCCACGAAGCACACCGGCAGCTTCGCTGTACATCCTCGAGTCGATCAGCAGGTGGGCCTCCATCACTGCGCTGTTCGAATCGCCTGGAAGAAAGCGTCGCGAGTACCTGGCGAACTTCAGGGCGCTCTCTACATCGCCGCGTTGCTGGTACAGCACGGACAGGTCGAAGAAGCATCGCCCGCTACCGGGGAATTCCCTGGAAATAGCCAGCAGCAGATTCTCACGTGTGTCCAGCGCTGGGACACCAGAGATCGCCAGTTCATGGCCTTTTCTCAGATACTCCTGGTACCGAAGCTGGTCCGAGTGAACGGCCGCTGAGAGTGCGCGGTAGTCGTCACGCCAGAGGTCCATCACACCGTCGGAGTCAATGAGCCGGTCAACGTGTGCCAGGAGTGCCCAAGCGGAGACCGGGTCACCGGAGAAGAGGCGGTACTGGGTAGCGTAAAGGTACGTGTGCAGAGCATCTGGCCGCCTGCCAGACGACCACAGCCGCTGGGCAAGCTCCGCCTCGGCCTCCGCCGCCTCGGCCCACGACAGAGCAGTAGTCCAGCGCGCCTGCAGGCGGTCGTACTCCGAACCCGACGGAATCTGCGTCTGGGCTACCTTCGCAAGGATCACAGCATTCGAGGAGCGGCTGACGAGCGAGCGGAACTCCTCCAGGAGGTGCCATCGGTCCTCGGCGAGCTTGTCTGACGTCGGATCTCCAGTCACCGGACCTTCTCCAGTCGCAGGCTGCGTGGTACGAAGTTCGCCACACACACCCAAGCGTGCCTGGCGGCGCCTGCCAGAATCTGCTTGGCCTTGTCGCGGTGGAGCACGTCGATGCTCTTCCCGAGGTCGTTGATCCCGCCGATCTCGATCATCTCGTCGGAACGTCCATTCATGTAGTAGTCGGCGCGGCTTCCGATCTGAGAGACACGTGTGACCGAGTTGCCGGGACAGAGCGCTGGAAGGGCACACAGCGCCAATCCAATGGCGGCGTGCTCGGTGATGTCGCCCTGGTTGAGAGTGCGGTCCACAGCGTCTGCCGCGGCGAAGCAGTCGGACCGTTGGGCATCGACCGACTTCGCGTTCCAGCTGATCGTCGACGTGGACTCGGTCAGGGCCGGCTGACCTGCCCGACAGGCATGATGAGCGTCCACGTCCACGCTCGCAGCCCTCGGGACAGGGACGCCCCCGGGCGACAGCCGGAGCAGCAGGCTCGGCCAGAAGCACGATACCTGCAAGTCTGGATGATCCGAGGTGCTCTGGGTGAGGTCGTACTCTGGCATGATGATGGGCCACGCGAGTACCCGCGTGCATCAGGGACGCACGACGGATTGTACCTCAACGCAGGGGAGGAAAGCCATCAAGGAACCGCTGACGCCGGGTGTGCTGGCCGAGGGAAGGGCACCGGGCTGGTGGACCTCGGGGTGGGAGCGCAGGACAGCGAGAGCGTCGGGGGACCGGAACGGCACGCTCCCGGTCAGCAGCTCGAACAGGAGGATGCCGAGGCTGTAGAGATCGCTCCTGAACGTGGGACCGTCGCCGACGACCTCGGGGGCCATGTACGCCGGCGTGCCGAGGACCACCCCGGCCTGGGTGCGGACCGTCCCGTCGGCCCACTTGGCGATCCCGAAATCGGCCACCTCTTGCCCTTCCTCGATCGTTTCTCATTGATAACCGGTAGATGTACCGGTTATACTGGTCCCAACAACGAACTCACCATCAGAACAGCCCCTGGAGCACCTGTGGCCATCTTCCCCAGCAGTACCTGTTCAACTGGCAACACGTCGACGTGGCCTCGGACCTGGACCGGCTTCGGCCGGTCCTGACGGCCATTCCCCACGAGAAGCTCATGCCCTGACATTTGAGCCGGCGCTATCGAGAGACCGTGGCTTGAGCCCAAGGAGTACCTGTCCGTTCTCGAGGAAGTCGTGGAGGCGCGGAACGGCTGGAAGCGGATCCTGGCGCTGGACACGGGAACGGCGGACACCCTGATCGATCCCAGGGTTGCCAAGGCCGTGGGACTCGACGAGTCTCTGGCCATCGGCCACGGCAGGGTGCGCGGCGTTGCCGGTCCACCCGTTCGGGGTCCCCGCATGGTGGCCCCGGCCATCGAGGTCCTCGGCCGCACGCTGGACACTGTCTACCGGTGCCCCCGGTCAACGAGGTGCTCTGTTCGGCAAGGCTCTCAGCACGAGTCTGGCAGCCCGGGGATTCTCCAGGCTCCCAGGCGACGTTCGATCTCCCGGAGCTGGATCACGGACTCCCAGCTGACGTAATGACCGTGAGACACGCTGTTTCGAAGATCCCGGAGCGCCGACAGGGTGCCCCGAAGAGGCTCCGGAACCGTGAGGACCCGCAGGAACTCCCCGAACGTGGCCACGGCCCATGGGTCGGCCGGCACGGCAGGATGACCCGCAGGGTAATGCGGTGCAGCCGTGTGACGCTGACGGTCCCGGAAGGCCTGAAACCGCGCGTCGATCTCAATGGAAGGAACTGCATCCGGTGCCGGCTGACTTCCGGCTCTGACCTGCGCCTCCATGTCCAGGCACCGGCCGATCAACTCCCTGGCCAGCGGCGCGCACACCAGACAGCCGCGCAGATACGCTCGTCCGGCACTCCAACCTTCGAGGAGGCCTGCCCGGGCGACCCACGGGACAAGGCGCCCGGTGCGCTCACCGGGCAGCCTCAAGTGCAGCTCCGTTCGTCCAAGAGGATCGGAAGCGGAACGCCGGCTTTGGACACCGGAAACGGAGTCCAGGTGCTCACGGACTGCATCAACGACGGAGGGCGGGAGACTTTTCAGAGTCTCTCGTGCGTGTCGGTTGAGTCGTTCCTCCAGCGCTCGATCGTCTCCGCACCGAAGTGGAGGGCCCGCTCCCCCGTCCCAGGATTCCGCAAGCTCGAGATCACCCCCAGCCTCCCAGGCGAGCCGATGATGAACGTACCGGGTCCACAGGAGCTCCTGGGGGCCCCAGAGTCCATCCAGCAGGCTCGCCGCCGGAGCCCCCACGGTCCAGTCATCCGCCTCCGGTCCCTCGAAGCCAGGGCGGGCATCCAGCAACAGGACCACCAGACCGTTCTGGCGGACGTGCTTGGCAATCAGGTCCACCAGCCGCTGCGCCTCCGGCAGCCACGGCTGTACAGGATGTTCCGTTGAGGCAGGAAGGCAGAGGGCGATCGCCGGCCGGATCCGTATCTCCGCCGCAAGCCGACGCATCCAGTCGATCGTCCAGGAGTCACCAGGAATGGCGAGGGCCCGCGCAACCTCACGGTCGATGGTCCCTTCACCGCTCGACCTGTCGAGCTCGAGGAATCTCGGATCGGAGACCCCCTCGTCGATGGCCCGGATGGTCTGCCGAAAGATCGGGCTCAGTCTCGCGGCATGTCCCGGACTGGCGACTCGCACGACCCGCACCCCACCGGACTCGCACCACGGGCGTCCCTCGAACCAGCCCTCCAGATCAGCGGATCCACGGAGACGCCAGGGCAGAACCTGCCGGGCGAGAGAGACCTTCAGCTGCATCGGCCTACTGAAGACAGCGTGCGATCTGATGCACCGCGTCCGACTGAGGTACCGGCACGATCCGCTCGAATGGAAGTCGCGGGGAACCATCCGGGTCCACCGGCAAGAATCCCGCAGCCTGGAGCAGCTGCAGCGAGGGGCCGTCGCTCGGAGTGACGGGCGGCAAGCCCAGTTCCTCCTGGTAGACTTCGAACTCCTCGAGCAGGTCCTTCACCAGACCAGTCCGATCGGGGCTCGCCTGGCTCGCGTGGCAGACCCACCTGAGTATCTCCAGCTCCCTCGTTGTGAGTCGCACGGCAGATTCACCCGAAACCAGGCTGGCGCGCACGTCGGCAAACTGGCTTTCGAACAGCTCGTACGCGCGCTCGAACTGGGGTTCAGTGAGACTGACACCCTCGCCAGCTTGGGTGATGGAGAGATCCATCCGACGCAGCAGCAACGGAATTCCTCCGGTACCCTTCATGATGCGATCGAGAGCCCCGCGACACTCGAATTCGATGCACCGGACTCGCCGGAACCACCAATCCACCTGCGGAACCGACAGCCGACCGAGGGAGCACCACTCGAAAAGCTCATCCGACTGCATGTCGCGCCGGATCAGCTCTCGAAGCAGGTCCACACCGCCGGTCAGAAGGGGCGGCTTCCGGCTGATCGGTCTCTGCGACAGGACAGTCTCCAGTTGCTCTGCGGGTACTCGGAGGATCGCAAGGGGCGCCTCTCCAACGAGCAGTTCCTTCCTCACGTGGAGTTGATCGACAGGGATCACCTGTTCGGATATCATCCCTATCCGGTCGGCGACTCCGACGCTCGAGTGCTCGATGGCCTCAGGCCAGAGGGTGCACATCACGGCAGCCCGTACAGGCAACTCCTTGTCCCGGTGCTTGAGGACGACACCGGCCATGCGCTGCGCCTGCTCCGGCGCGAGGAGGGCCCGACGGATGGTCGAGGAGCCAGGTTGCCCCTGACGGCTCCGGAGGTCTGCAATCAGGTGACGGATCACCGACTCCGGCTCCGTGTCGGGTTGCACCAGGATGGGAAGGTGGTGCGGAAACCGGAGAAAGTGACTCGAGGCCCCACGTTCCACCCGTTCCACGAGCAGTCGACGTTCGACGAAGTCGCGCAGGTACGCGTTGATCTTGCCCAGCGACGATCCCTCATCGGTTTGGAGCCAGCCTGTATCTGGGTCCACGTGCTTCAGGCGGTCCAGGACGCGGGAAGCGGCGTCAGTCAGACCGGCCCGTGGGGCCAGATCGCTGAATTCGAGCAGCAACGCCGAGAAGATGATCCAGCCGGCGTCATTGCCCTGGAAGTTCTGCTTGACGATCGAACGGATGTCGTCCTGGACGACCTTGCTCTCGAACGTCGCCAGCACATCCTCCGGGGTCACTTGAAGCTGCTCTCGAAAGCCCCCAACCCTCCGGTCGACGAGTTGCCTGATCAACTGAGCTCCGAACTTCAGCAGGACCGCTGGCTGGTACCCACATCGATGGGCGATCGAAGGCGCCTGATCGAGGCAGTCGACACCCATTCGCGCCAGCGGACCTGCGATTAGGGAAACCGCCTCTTCGCTCTGTAGCGGATCGAGCCGCAGAACATCGCCCCAGTTGGCCCAGGCGCCTTCGCTGGCGTGGGCGACGCGATAGCCGGCGAAGACGAATCGAAGCCGAGCCAGCCCTTGGTCGTCCGTCAGGGATGCCAGGTTCGATCGCATCTGGAAGCTCAGACAGCGCTCCCGGTCCCCTTGCTGGTAAAGCTCGATCTGCTTCTCCATGAACATGTCCGCTTCATCGAGGATCAC
>JACQZM010000465.1 GCA_016213885.1 Candidatus Rifleibacteriota bacterium
CCTTCTCCGCCGATCAACGGGAGTTTATGCGTCGGCTCACCAGAATGTCTGACCCGTCAAAAAGTCCCCTCTCGAGGCAGGTCACTGCCTCGAAGAAGAACCAGTAATGCACGGGAAGCGACTCGTGTCGGGTCAGGACCACGATGACCAGCCGGTCACGCGAAAGCCAAGACGGGACGAACAGCCTGCCAAGCGGATCTCAGAAACCCGATCAGCTGTCACTTCGCTCAGTTGCGCCATCGCAGACTGTGGACGGTCCGATTCTGGCCAGCAAGACCGGCCCGCATCGGACTGGCGCCGAAGAAACCCACGCGAACGGCTGGGAACCCCGAGAGCGTGCCGCGAAACGCAGGGGGGAACCCAGGTCACCGGATCGAATCGAGCTCCGAGGCCAGCGCCTCGTAGCTCCGGATCGTCACCGGCTCGATCAGCTTCACGAGCTTGCCCCTGGCGTCGAAGGCGTAGATGCAGGGAGTGAACGAGGCCTTCAGGGCGCCGTAGACCACCTGCCTGAAATCGGCCACCACGATGCCGTCGAAGACGCCGCCTCGCTCCCTGTACTTGAAGAGGAGCGGCTCGCCGTTCTGCATCACCTCGGCGACCTGGAACCGCCCCGGCCTCGTCTCGAGGTACCGGTGGATCCAGCCGAGGACGTCCCGGGTCCTCTCGTCCATGATGGTTCCCAGGAGGATCAGGGTGCTCTGCCCGGCGAGACTCTCCGGGCCGAACGCCTTGCCGTGCAGGTCCTTCACATAGAATCTCGGGCTTCTATCTCCGATCGCCAGGGTCGGCCGGTTCGCCCTGTACCACTGCTGGACGAGCAGCACCTGCTCGTTCGTGATCGACGGAGGCTCCGGCTTCTTCGAGATCGCGTTCAGGTAGGCGAGGCTCTGGAAGACCCGCGACAGGTCCTGGGCGTACGAGACGGCGTTGTGCTCCTTGAGCAGCTCCAACAGCTCCGGCAGCGCCAGGAACGGCACGCCTCGGACCACCACGGGCTGCAGCGGCTCCACGTCGACGATCTTCCCCCTGTCGAGAGCGAGCGCCAGGTCCACGGTGGAGCTCTCGCCGGGGAAGCACCGCATCCTCAGGAACGTGCCCAGCACCCCGAGCTTCCGGTGCGACGCCTCCCACCGCTCGAAGCTCACGAGATCGTGGGCGCGCCAGTGATCGTGGAGCCTCGAGAGCTGCAGGACCGACCCCATCGGCGGCTTGAACAGACGGTACGCGACCTTCTGGAGGGCGCCCTGGAGGTTCATGTGTCCGGTCCGGAGGATCGGCCGGGCGATCTCCCCGGAGGCCGGGGTCTCCGGGGCCGGCGCCTCGCCGACGAGAGGGAGCGCCAGGGCCAGCCAGAGGAGCAGGACCACCGAGCCGGTCGGGCCGGTCGCCTTGATCATCTCCCCACCGCCTCCTTCGCCGCCACGCCGGCCAGGTCGCTCACCATGGGTTCGACGCCCTTCCAGAAGCTGTTCACCCGGAGCTTGCCCTTGGAGTCGAAGATGTAGAGGCGGGGCACGTCGGGCGCCTTGAACAGGCGTTTGAGCTCACCCCTGGGGTCGAGCAACGCACCGGGGTACACCTGGGGGGCGTCCTTGAACGAGAGGCGCAGAGAGCTCACCTGCTGGCCCGTGTTGACGAGCACCGGGAGGAAGGCGAACCTGGGGTACCGGACGACCTCTCTGGCCACGAAACCCAGCGCCTCCCGGGAGACGCCGTCGAGGACCGAAGCGACCACCACCACCAGCGGTCGGCGCTTGAACTGGCCGCTGGTCACCGGGACGCCGGCGAGGTCCTTGCCCGTGAACGCCGGCAGAGGGTCGCCGAGCTCCATCATCGCCTGCTTCAAGGTGATGATCGGCGGCGCCGAGGCGCCGGGCAACGCAGGAGGTCGCGGCGGCGGAGGACCCTTGGCCCCTTCCTCGACCAGGGAGATCCCGTGGAAGATCGTCGAGAGCCCGCCTGCGTAGCTGGCCATGGGCCTCGATTTCAGCGCGTCGAACAGGGCGGGCAGCGAGGTGAACGGCCTGCCGCGAAAGACCACCGGGCATAGCGGCGCCGCGGCCACGATCTTCTCACCCTTCTCGTCGAGCCGGATGACGAAGTCGATCCGCGACGAGACATGGGAGAAGACCCGGATCCGGATCATCTGGCCCGTCGTGGCTCCGTCAGCGCTCCGCACGTCGTAGAAGTCGTAACGGAAGCCCTCGGAGAAGCGTTCGACGTGATGCGTGTGGGTCACCTTCGGCGACGCCCCCGCGCTTCCGGGAAAGAGCTTCCGGGCCGCTCCGACGAGCTCCTCCGACAACTCGGACCGTTCGATCCCGGTCGACGGCGCGACCGTCCGGTCCTGGGCCGGGAGCGGCGCGACCCCCAGGCAGGCCAGAAGACCGATCGCCGGGACGGTCATGGACAGCCACTTGATGGCGACTCCGGGGATCCACATCGGGGTGTGCATCGACGACGCTCCGGTCCGTTCGAGGATCGCGGATCAGGTCCACCGCCAGCGTCGGAGGACTCCGCCGTTCGCTCCGCGGCCCCCCCTTCTTATCAGCTCGGAACTCACGGGTCAAGGCGCCGGGTCTTGCTTCTCACACCCATTGACACCCTGGCAGACGAACCGGTATACTTCAGACATAAGTAAGTAGATACTCGCTAATGCTCGACAGCCAGGAGTCGGTGGCCTTCCCGGCGGGTGGGGGGCCTCGGGGGTCGTCGGGCGGGTCCGTCCCGGGTCGGGCGTCGACCTTTGGGGCACCGGCATACGATGAAGATGAAGCGGTCTCTGACAGCGAGTGCGAGGGCCAGGGAACCGGGGGCCCGGCAGCGCAAGAGCACCGGTCTCCGCCAGAGCGAGATCGTCGAGGCAGCGATGCTGATCATCGCGGAGCTGGGGGCTCGGCGGTTCACGGCGCAGCTCCTGGCGGACAGGATCGGGATCACCCAGGGGGCGATCTTCCGGCACTTCGAGACGATGGACGCCATCGTGGACGCCGTGGTCGGCCGGATCGAGGAGCTGCTGTTCGCGGGGTTTCCGCCCGAGGCGGCCGATCCGCTCGATCGGCTCGGCGCCTTCTTCCGCAGCCGGGTGCTCGCCATAGTGGAGAACCCGGCGCTCTCTCCGTTGCTGCTCGCCGATCACCTGGCCCACGTCGGCAGCGGATCGAGCGCCGAAAGGGTCGCGGCGTTCAAGCGCCGCTCCTGGGAGTTCGTGCGGGCGACCTTGACCGAGGCCAGGGACCGGGGAACGCTCCGCGGCTTGGCCGGCGTCGAGGAGGGCACCATCCTGGTGCTCGGTGCCATCCTCGCGCTGGGCCACGGGAGCGCCCGGCGCGCGGACCAGCCCAAGACGGAGCGGCTGGCCGGGCGAGTCTGGGCGACCCTCGAGGCGACGCTCCGTGGGCCACCGGTCGACGGGCGGCATCGAGGCCGGGCCAGAGCAGGGGAATCAGGCAGCGATCGAGACGAGACCTCGAGATGATGAAAGGAGTCTCCCCCATGTCGGCGAATCAAGGATCCAAGGCCACCGGGATGCCCAAGGCAGAGCCGGTGGAGCTCCAGGGACTGGTGGCGTACCAGGAGGGAGCCATCGTGAGCAGGGTCGTGGTCCAGCGCAACGGCGGCACCGTGACGCTGTTCGCCTTCGACGGTGGTCAAGCCCTGTCCGAGCACTCCGCGCCGTTCGACGCACTGGTCCAGGTTCTCGAGGGAGAGGCCGAGCTGGTCATCGGCGGCAAGAAGGTCCCGGCCCGGGCCGGGCAATGGGTGCTGATGCCGGCCAAGGTCCCCCACGCCGTGAACGCGATCCAGCGTTTCAAGATGCTGTTGACCATGGTCCGCGAGGTCGATACCGGCGCGTGACGGGTCCGGGGCTCGGACTCGATAGAATGTACCACGGAGCGGCGCCGTCCAAGATCCCGGGGCGGGAGAGGGCGCCGTCTGCCGAGGAGGTCCGGGAGCTCCGGGCGGCGCTGGCGGCGTTCGAGACCCGGCGACCAGCCTGTCGCGACCCACAGGACCGTCAAGATCCAGCCACAGGCCCGAAAATACCCATCGCGTCGGCGTGTGACGAGCGCGCACACCGTGCTACACTGTGCTCGCCTGACCGGAGGGATTGACATGGCATCGCCGACCACGACGCTGCGCCTTCGACCGGAGCTGCGGGAGCAGATCACCCGGCTGGCACGAAGGCATCGTCGCTCTTTCTCGGAAGTGGTCCAGAACCTCCTCGACGAGGCTCTACGGCTGCGGAGCTGTGCTGGCATCTACTTCTCCGACGAGCCAACCGGGCGGGTGGCCAAAGTGGTCGGCACCGGACTCGCCGTATGGGAGATCGTCCGCGACTATCTCGAGTGCGGCAACGACCGGACTGCACTCCGGAAGCTCTTCCCGCGGCTCTCGATGGGCCAGATCCAGGCCAGTCTCCTCTACTACTCCAGGTACCCGGACGAGATCGACGAGGCCATCGCCGAGAACCGCGGTCTTACCTGGCAGGCGGTCGAGGACCGACTCGGCTCGCTGGTCAAGCGCGGATGAAGCTCTATCTCGACGAGGACGTTGCGGCCGCCGTGGCGGAGAGCCTGCGTCGCCGCCGAATCGACGTGGTCACCACCCACGAGGCAGGGAACGCTCACGCCTCGGACGCTGCGCAGCTCGAGTTCGCTGCGGCTGCAGGACGATGCCTGGTGACACGCAACGTCAGGGACTTCGTGGCGCTCGCCTTGCAGGCCGTCCAGGAACAGCAGCCGCATGCCGGGATCATCCTGATCTCCAGCGCCTACCGAGGGAACGAGATCCGGCGCATCACGGAAGGGATCCTCCGCATCATCGAAGCCAACCCTGCCGGCCTGGAAGAGTACGGGGTGCGCTACCTGTAGGTTGCGCGGACTCGAGCTCGTGGAGGGCCTGGCCGGCACGTGGAGGCCGCGCTCGGCCGGTGCCGCGCGGCTGTCGCCTCTTTCGCCACAGGCTCCGATGACGGTGAGAGCCGAGCATCGAGCTCCGGGGGAGAGCTCACCCGCCGGCCAGGACGGGGAAGAGCTCGATGAGGTCTCCGTCCGCGGGCAGATGAGACCGATCGACCGTGGCGGCTCCGATCTTGATCGCCATCACCTCGCACTCCGGGATGGCCAAGAGCCTCAGGATCTCCCCCACCGGCACCGGCGCCGCCACGATCAGCTCCGCGTCCTCCTCCTTGTCCTTCAGGTAGTGCCTCAGGCTCGCGTACGCCTTGATCTTGACCTTCATCGCCCCCCCCCGAAGCCGCCGGATGACCCGGTGCGTCAGATCTGCCCCTCCAGGATCCCCAGCTCCTCGAGCTTCTGTCTGGTCGGGATTCCATCGGGGGTCCAGCAGCGCAGCTGGTAGTACCGGTAGAGCATGCTGCCCAGGTCGGGCAGGACGTCCTTGGCGGCGCCCTCGGGCTTCGCCTGGGCGTAGAGCCTCGGCGGCAGGATGTCGTCCTTCCGGCTGATCCCCAGCCGGTTGTTGTACACCCGCTTCAGGTTGAACAGCCGCTCGCCGGTCTTCAGCACGTCGTCCATGGTGACGTCCCAGCCGCAGACCAGGTTCAGCCACCGGGCGATCTTCTTCGGCCCCACCCGGCCGATGAACAGGAACTTGCACATGCCCAGCGGGTTGAACACCGCCATGTAGTTCTGCATGTTCACCACGATCGGCGGCTTGTCGTCCGATCGATGGGGGTCCGGAGGGGTGGTGTAGCCCAGGTCCTCCACCGGGATGCCCCTGTCCAGGAAGTAGGTCA
Source organism: Candidatus Rifleibacteriota bacterium (assembly GCA_016213885.1). Lineage (GTDB taxonomy): Bacteria > Muiribacteriota > UBA6191 > JACPRK01 > JACQZM01 > JACQZM01. Next base: position 5,765 of record JACQZM010000465.1, read on the forward strand.
GCCCCTCCAGGTGACAGGCGCCCCTGGACGCCGTGGCGTAGTTCAAGGCCATCCCGACGTGGCCGCGGGGGTCGTGAGCCGGGTACTCGAGCCCCTTGGTGTGGACCGCGTACTCGCTGGAGTTCTTCCCGAGGACCTGGGCGGCCCGCCTCACCCCCTGGCCCAGCACCTTGCCCACGTGCTCCTGGCGCCCCATCAGGTGGATCAGGGCGAGCATGCTCTGACCGTTCCAGTCGAGCGTCACGCCGCCGGTGTCGGCGGTCGTGAGCGCCCCCCGCTCGAACGCCTCGATGGCGAAGCCGCAGCACGAACCGGCGGAGATCGTGTCGATGCCGTAGCGGTTGCACCACTCGTTGCCCTCGGCGAGGAGCTCCGGGTCGTCATTGAGGCACGACGCGCCGAGCATGCCGATGGTCTCGTACTCGGGGCCGTGGCCGAACAGGCCCCGCTTCTCGTTCTTGTAGATCTTGGCGCACCGGATCGGACAGGCGAAGCAGGAGTAGTGGTGGTCCAGCATCATCGGCTGCATGGCCTGGCCCGCCACCTTCCTGGCCCCCTCCTTCCACGAGCCGAGCTGCCAGTTCTTGATCGGCAGGTCCCCGTACATCTCCACGGTCTCGACGCCGCCGGACGTGCCGAAGTTGGTGAGCCCCACGGTGTTCTTCGTGATCTCCTTGCGGTCCGTCTCGAGCTCGACCTTCAGCTCTTCCGGGTGGGCCACCGGGTACGCCAGCTTGGGGTCTCCCTCCACCACGATCGCCTTCAGGTTCTTGGCGCCCATGACGGCGCCGATCCCGCCCCGGGCCGCGACCCGGGAGTTGGGCGGATCGAACAGGATGCTCGAGATGAGCACGCCCTGCTCGCCGGCGGGCCCGATGCAGGCCACCCGGGCGCGGTCGGACCTCCCCTCCTTCAGGATCCTGCCCACCTCGTAGGTGTCCTTGCCCCAGAGGTGGGCCGCCGGCCGGATCTGCACATCGTCGGTGGTGATCACCAGGTAGACCGGCTCGCTCGCCCTGCCCAGGAGAACGATCCCGTCGAGGCCCGTCTTCCGGAGCTGGGCGGGCCAGTGACCGCCCACGGTGGCCTCGTTCCAGATGCCGGTCTGGGGCGACCGGGCCACGACCGACAGCTTCGAGGTGCCGGGAAGGAGCCCTCCGGTGAAGAGACCGGAGAAGAAGAGCAGCGGCGACGCCTCGTCGAGCGGGTCCCTGGCGAGGTCGAAGTGACGCATGAGGAAGACGCTGGCCAGCCCCGACCCCAGGTAGTACTTCTTCACGTCGGCTGCATCGAGGCTCGAGGTGGTGGTCGTCCGGTTGGTGAGGTCCACATGGAGCACCTTGGCGAAGAAACCGAAGCTCATCGAAACCCTCCCGGGGCGCTATCCGTTGAGCAGCCGGTCGATGGCCGCCGCCGCCTTCTTGCCATGGGCCACGGCGTCGACCACGGTCTGCCCCCCGTTGATCGAGTCCCCCCCGGCGAACACCTTGGGGTGGGATGTCTGGCCGGTGGCCGGGTCGACCGCCACGAGCCCCTTCTCGACGCGCAGCCCCAGACCGGCGGCCAGGTGCTCGTCGAGCCGCTGCCCGAGGGCCCTGATGACGACGTTCGTCGCCAGGGTGTGCTCCGACCCGGGAACCGGCACGGGCCGGCGACGACCGGAGCCGTCGGGCTCGCCCAGCTCCATCCTGACGCACTCCAGCCCCTCCA
>JACQZM010000466.1 GCA_016213885.1 Candidatus Rifleibacteriota bacterium
GCGCGGTCGACCTCGGCCCTGGCGATCTGCTTGTCCTCGACCCGGGGTCCCTCGCTGACCAGCGCCAGCGTCTTGCGGGCCGAGATGACCCGGGACTCGGCCACATCGAGCTCTCGCCCGGCGATGTCCAGGGAGTGCCGGGGGATCGGGCCCTTGGTGAACAGGCCAGTCTGGCGGGTGAAGTTGGACTTCTCGGTTCTCAGCACCGATTCGGCCGACGTCACCTCGGCGGCCGCCCGGGCCCTCTCCTCGGGCCGTCCGCCCGCATCCATGGCTGCCAGCCTCGACTCCGCCATGGCCACGGCGGCCGTGGCCTCCCGGACCGCCAGTTCGTACTCTTCCGGGTCGATCTCGGCGATCACGTCGTTGGCCCTGACGATCGACCCTTCGCGGAACAGGATGCGCTTGACCAGTCCCGCCGCGCGGGAGAAGACCCTCACCTGCTGCCGCGCCATCAGATCGCCGGTCATGGTGAGGACCCGGGCCTCTGCCGTGGTCGGATGCCCGGCGGGTTGCGCCGCCGGATCCGCGGAGGCGGCGCCGTGAGCGGCCAGGAGCACGGCGACCGTGACGATCGCCGATCTCGAATGCCCGGAGGCCCATGCCCGGGCCGGTCCCCCGTCGAGTGAGTGGCCCAGTGAGCGTGTCATCGTGCCTGACCTCCGTCTGTCAGGATCGACCTCAGGTGGAGCTGGTGGTAGCTCTCGGCCCGCCCGACGAATCGCTCCTCCGAGAGAGGCCTCTTCCGGGAGATGATCTCCTCGAGCATCACCGTGGGAACGGCGCTGTGGAACATCATCGCCAGCACATCCAGGTCGCCCGCGGCCCTGAAGACCCCGGCCTCGATCCCCTCCCGGAGAACCTCTTTCAGCTCGCGGTTCCGCGCCGCGAACTGGGCGTGGCGCCTGCAGAGGGCCAGCAGCTTCTCCCGGGGGCCGTCCACCAGGCCGAGGACCTCGTCCATGTCCGCGAAGAACAGCTGCCCTCGCTCGAACAGGATCGACTCGAGGATCTCGCCCTTCGTCTTGAAGTAGCGGAACACCGTGGTCTCCGAGACCGAGGCGGACCGGGCGATCGCCCGCGTGGTGACCTGACCGAACTCCCGGCCGGAGAGCAGCCGGAGCGTCCCCTGCACGATCGCGTCCCGGGTCTGGGCTGAAAGCTGGCGCATAGGTCTGTCTTTAACGATAGCGGATACTATCGTATACGACGGCGGCCTTCCTGTCAAAGCCGCCGTCCTCGGACCGGACGACCCAGGATCCCCCGCCTGTCTCGCGGAGTCGGGCCTGTGATCAGGTCTCGGCCTGGCTGCAGAGTCACCAAGGAGGGGGAGGGGGGGGCATTTCAAGTTGCGCACGGGGGAAGGGAAGAGGAGGGGATCCGGATTGAGGTCGCGCTCGGGGGCGCGACTCGGACCCGGCGAGGCGCCGGGTCATCGACGAACCTCCCTGGCGCCCAAAAAAAAACTGTGCGGACCGCACGATTTGTCTTGCCCGGAATCCGATCGCGGTGAGATCATGGCCGGCTCTCTTGGTGCGGTCGATCGTCGACCGCTGGGGCGGGCAAGAACGAAGGCAGTTACTAGTAGGCGTTCTTTGGAGGATGAAGTATGAGGTCGCTCGCGCACTGGTTCCTCGTCATTCTCATCTCGGGGTTCCTCACCCTTTCCACTCCGGCTACCAGCCACGCCGCCCAGTTCGAAGACGGTTACAGGGTCTTCGAACAGCTCGTCTCTCCGGGCGCCGTGAACACGCTCTCCCAGTCGTCCAGACCCGTTTCGGAGATTCTCCGCCCTTTGAAGAAGTTCGTCGACCCGGGCGGGGCCGAGATCCTCACCTACGCCAAGTACGTCGGTGAGATCCGGGTGTACGGCGAGAAGAGCGTGGTCATCTTCCCGAAGACCGGAGCGCGTCCCCTGGTGCTCCGTGGCGAGTCGGTCGTGCGGATCGACCTGGGCGAGCTCACCCAGCTTGCCGAGCACCCGCAGCGGGCCTCCCTCAGCCTCGAGCGCGCCCAGCAGATCGCGACCCAGGACCTCCGCACCCGCAAGGAGTTCCTCGGCAGAGGTGTGCCGGAGAGCTGGCTCTCCCAGCCGGAACGGGTCATGTTCCGCGACCAGAAGCAAGCGCTCCGGCTCGCCCACCATCTGACGCTTCCTGCCAGGGCGATGGGGATGCCGACCACCCGCGAGTACTTCATCGACGCCGAGACCGGCGAGATCCTGGCCACGTTCGCCCTGATCTACGACGCCGACGGATCGGACCTCGTCGGCACGGGCTACGGCCTGAAGACCGACGAGCTCAAGGAGTTCCCGATCACCTCCGCGGAGGGCACGTTCCGGCTCAACGACGCGGCCCGTGACCTGGCCATCTTCAACGGAGACCTCGAGGTCTTCTCCGCCGACGAGGACCACGTGTGGGACCGCGTCGGCAACGACCGCCCCTCCAACCAGCGGGCCGAGGTCGAGCTCTACCTGAACTTCCAGCGGATCGTGGACTACTACAAGCAGCGGTTCGGCTACTCCTGGAGCGGCACGGTCAAGGCGGTCGCCCACGTCCCGAACCCGAACGACGGCAGCCCGAACTTCGACAACGCGTTCTTCCACCCGTGGTACGACGCCTTCTTCTTCGGCGACGGCTCCGCCACGGACAACGGGTTCGACTACCTGGGCAAGGCGCTCGACGTGGCCGGCCACGAGTTCGGTCACGGGTTCATCAGCGCGCAGGGGCCGCTCACCTATCAGGGCGAATCGGGCGCCTTGAACGAGCACATCGCCGACCTGCTGGGGGCCTGCGTCGACGACGACGACTGGATGATCGGCGACGAGATCACCATGGGGCCGTCGGCAGGCAAGGGGCTCCGCAACATGCAGGATCCCGGGTCGGGCGAGGGCAACCTTCTGCTCCCGGAAACGACCTACGCCAAGTGGCGCGAGCTCAACAAGGGCCGGCCGATCGGGCTGCGAATCTACCCGGACCACGTGACCAAGAAGATCGTCTGCACCTACAACGAGGACAGCGGCGGCGTGCACCTCAACTGCACGATCTTCAACAAGTTTGCGTACCTCGCCTCCACCGGCGACGGCATGGGCAGCGAGGGGCTGGGGCGCCAGATGCTCATCGACATCTACGTCCGGGCGATGAAGGACGGTCTGTACTCGCAGCGGGCCACGTTCAAGGAGTTCCGCGACGCCATCATGGCCGCCGCGGACCTGCACTTGCAGGGGCACGAGAAGCGCGACGCGTATCTTCTGACCATGCAGAAGTCGTTCGCCGCCATCGGTCTGTAGGGGCCCGACGGACGTTCAGTCCTTCCGGCTTCGGACCGTGGCCCCAGGGCTCCGCGCTCCCGACCTGGAGCGCGGAGCTCTTCTCTTCCGGGGTGTCTCCCCGCGGGTGGAGTCGGTCCTCGATCGGCATGTCGGGACGGCGGTCCAGCCCGTCCGGCGCGCCCCTCCGTCCGGATGAGAACGGGTTCGAGCAGGGCCTGGCATGTCGTCAGCCCTTCAGGGCCTCGCGGACCTTGGCACTCAGGGCCTGCTTCGTGTACGGCTTCTGGATGAAGCTCACCTCGCTGTCGATGACGCCTCGCTCGGCGATCACGTCGGCCGTGTAGCCGGACATGTAGAGGCGCTTGAGCCCTGGCCTCATGGCGGCGAGCCTGTCCGCCAGCTGCCGCCCGTTCATCCCTGGCATCACCACGTCCGTGATCAGGAGGTGGATCTCGCCGTCGTGGTTCTCCACCAGCCGGATCGCCTCGACCGGCGCCGCGGCGGTCAGCACCGTGTACCCGAGCCCCTCGAGAATCCTCTTTCCGAGGGTCAAGACAGACGGCTCGTCTTCGACCAGCAGGAGCGTCTCCGTCCCGCTCCGGGGTGTGGCATCCTCGCTCACCGCCGGAACGTCGACGACCTCCTCCACGGCCCGGGGAAAGCAGAGGTTGAAGGTCGTTCCTTCTCGAGGCTCGCTGTAGACGTCGATGTACCCGTCGTTCTGCTTGACGATACCGTACACGATCGCCAGCCCCAACCCGGTCCCCTCGCCCACGTCCTTGGTCGTGAAGAACGGCTCGAAGACGTGAGCGAGGGTCTCCCCGTCCATCCCCTCGCCGGTGTCGCTCACCGACAACAGCACGTACGGACCCGGAACGAATCCCGGACGGTCGGCCGCGCAGGCCTCATCGAGCTCGCGGTTGTGCGTCTCGATCGTGATCGTGCCCACACCTTCGATGCTGTCGCGGGCGTTGACGCACAGGTTGGCCAGCACCTGGTCGATCTGGGAGGGATCGAGCTTGACCGGCC